>NZ_JBICKS010000001.1:0-39876 GCF_043104415.1 Delftia sp. WSY_16
AAACCCCGTAGCCCAAAGCTACGGGGTTTTTTGCATTGGGCTGCAGGAAAAACGGGGAAACAGGCTGAACCGCCAAAACGGACAACCCAAAAAAAGAGAGCGCTGACGCGCTCTCTTTTTATTCCTGAATACGCAATGGTTCAAAGCGGCAGGCATTCGCCCTGTACAAAGACCTTGAGTTCGCCCGACTGGATCGAGGTCCAGGTCTCATTCTTGGTCAATGGCGCCGTGACGATGATGGCCACGCGGTCCTGGGGTGTGGTTTCCCGGGCGAAGTCCACCGCCAGGTCTTCATCCGACAGATGGGCCTGGGCAAAGGGGTGGCGTCGTTCGATATAGCACAGGTGCGTGGTGGCATGGGCCCACAGCGCTTCGCCGTTGGACAGCAGGAAATTGAAGGTTCCATGCGGCGAGATGCGCCTGGCCAGCTCGCGCAGCGTGTGGGTGAGTTCCTGCACGCTGGGCAGGCCGGCATGCGACTTCCACAGCTCCTGGAGAATCCAGCAGAAGGCCTGCTCGCTGTCGGTGTTGCCTACTGGATGGAAGTGGGCATGCAGTTTGGGAGCGAAGCCCTTGAGATCTCCGTTGTGAGCGAAGACCCAGTTGCGGCCCCACAGTTCACGCACGAAGGGGTGGCAGTTCTGCAGGCTTACCGCGCCCTGCGTGGCCTTGCGGATGTGGGCGATGACGTTGCGGCTCTTGATCGGGTACTCGCGTATCAGCTTGGCGATGGGTGAGTCGATGGCGCGCTCATAGCCCACGAAGTGGCGCAGCCCTTTGTCCTCGAAGAAGGCGATGCCCCAGCCGTCCGTATGGTCGCCGGTATTGCCCGCGCGCTGGGTGAACCCCGAAAAGCTGAAGCGCACGTCGGTGGGCGTGTTGCAGTTCATTCCAAGCAGCTGGCACATGGCAGTATCGTTGTTTGCGTAGTTCAAGCCATAGCCTAACGCCTGGCGCAGCAGCTGCAAGCACAATGCGGTTCAACGGCAAAAAAACGGAACAAACCCATGCCCATCCTCTGTCTGCATACGGCGCACAGCAACGCCGTGATCTTCAAGCAGGCTGCTGCCGAACTGGGCTGGCCGGCCCACTCAATCGTTCATCAGGTGCATGAGGAACTGTTGTTGGAGGCGGAGGCTGCTGGCGGCATGGATGCGGCGCTTCGGCGGAAAACAGCAGGGCAGCTTGATGCGCTGGCAGACCCTGCCGATATCGATGCCGTGCTGCTGACCTGTTCGACCCTGGGTCCGGCCGTGGCGGATTGCCTCAGTGACAAGGTCTGGCGTGCCGATGGCATGCTGGCCCGCAAGGTGGCTGCTGCCTTGCAGAGAGATCCCCAGTCACGCATTGCACTGCTGTGTGCTGCTCCCACGACGTATGAAGCCACGCGCGATCTGTTCATGCAAGCGTTGCTGCCTGGCGATGCACATCTGCGCCTGCAGCTGCAGTGTGTCGAAGGCGCATGGGCGCTTTTCCGTAGAGGCGATCTCTCTGGCTACCAGGCACGGATGACCGATGCCGCTTTTCAAGCCTATGCGGCCGGCGCCGCCCAGGTGGTTTTGACCCAGGTTTCCATGGATGGGGTTGCCAGGTACTGGCAGGCCAGAGACTCCCATCCTGTGCCGTGGACCGTGGCTGCCAGTGCGCTGCAGGCACTTGGAGAAATGCGCAAATAAAGCTGCAGCTTCATGGAAAAAGGCGGCCGAAGCTGCCTTTTGCATGCGTTGGAGGAAAAGTCCTCAGCTGCGCTCGGACCAGAGCTTGCCGCCCGTGGCCCAGTTTTCGCGCTTGATGTCGGTGATCAGGATGTCCACCGATTCGGGCGAGCCACCGAGGACTTCGACCGAGACGCGCGTGATCTCTTCGACCAGCTTGCGCTTTTGTTCGACGGTGCGGCCTTCCATCATTTCGACGTGGTACGTGGGCATGTCAATCTCCTCAGGGATCAAGTTCTAGGGGGTTGGGTCGGCGACATCATATCGGCCGACGCGGGCGGTCGAGGCTTGTCGGTGCCAAGTGCGCAGGCGGGACACAGGCAGGCCTTGTTGCGCAGGGGCTCCGGAATGCGGGCCAATGCATCGGGTGCCACCGGCGTGTCCATGCACCAGCAGTTCAGCGGATCCACGCCCGCAAGAATGGCGCACTGATTGCTGCGGCCGCACAGCGGACACAGGCTGGCATCGGGGGGATGGGCACTCATCGTGGTTCTGAGTGTAGATCCATGAAAAAA
Source organism: Delftia sp. WSY_16 (assembly GCF_043104415.1). Classification (NCBI taxonomy): domain Bacteria; kingdom Pseudomonadati; phylum Pseudomonadota; class Betaproteobacteria; order Burkholderiales; family Comamonadaceae; genus Delftia; species Delftia sp. WSY_16. The sequence goes on from NZ_JBICKS010000001.1 coordinate 2,231, forward strand.
GCACCTCAGGCAAGCCTGGGTGCTTTTTCAAGCGCCGGGCGCCGCCCGCGTCAGGCGGCGGCCTTGACCTTCAGGCGCCAGGCATGCAGCAGGGGCTCGGTGTAGCCGCTGGGTTGCTCCTTGCCCTTGAAGACCAGGTCACAGGCGGCCTGGTAGGCCATCGAGGTGTCGAAGTGGCCGGCCATGGGCTTGTACAGCGCATCGCCCGCGTTCTGCTGGTCGACCACGGCGGCCATGCGCTCGAAGGTCTCGCGCACCTGCGCCTCGGTCACGATGCCGTGCTGCAGCCAGTTGGCGATGTGCTGGCTGGAGATGCGCAGCGTGGCGCGGTCTTCCATCAGGCCCACGTTGTGGATGTCGGGCACCTTGGAGCAGCCCACGCCCTGGTCCACCCAGCGCACCACATAGCCGAGGATGCCCTGGACGTTGTTGTCCAGCTCCTGCTGCTTTTCAGCCGCGCTCCACTTGTCTTCCTTGACCACGGGCACCTGCAGCAGGTCGGCCAGGATGTTGGCGCGCTCGGCGTCGGCATTGGTCTGCTCCAGCTGCTTTTGCACCTCGGCCACGTTGACCTGGTGGTAGTGCAGGGCGTGCAGCGTGGCGGCCGTGGGCGAGGGCACCCAGGCGGTATTGGCGCCGGCCTTGGGGTGGCCGATCTTTTGCTCCAGCATGGCCTTCATCAGGTCGGGCATGGCCCACATGCCCTTGCCGATCTGCGCCTTGCCGCGCAGGCCCAGGCCCAGGCCCACGAGCACGTTGCTGCGCTCATAGGCGGCCAGCCAGGCGCTTCCCTTCATGTCGGCCTTGCGGACCATGGGGCCGGCATACATGGCGGTGTGCATTTCGTCGCCCGTGCGGTCCAGGAAGCCGGTGTTGATGAAGGCCACGCGCGATGCGGCAGCGGCGATGCAGGCCTTGAGGTTGACGCTGGTGCGGCGCTCCTCGTCCATGATGCCCAGCTTGACGGTGTTCTCGGGCAGGCCGAGCACCTTTTCCACGCGGCCGAACAGCTCGCTGGCGAAGGCGGCTTCCGCAGGGCCGTGCATCTTGGGCTTGACGATGTAGACGCTGCCCGTGCGCGAGTTGCGGATGCCGTTGGCGCCCAGACCCTTGATGTCATGGACGGCGATGGCCGTGGTGACCATGGCGTCCAGGATGCCTTCGGGGATTTCCTTGCCGTTGCCCCAGAGGATGGCCGGGTTGGTCATCAGGTGGCCGACGTTGCGAACGAACATCAGCGAACGGCCATGCAGCCTGACGGGCTTGCCGTCGGCGCCGGTGTACTCGCGGTCTGCATTCAGGCCGCGCGTCATGCTCTTTCCGCCCTTGTCGAAGGTCTCGGTCAGCGTGCCCTTGAGGATGCCCAGCCAGTTGGCATAGCCCACCACCTTGTCTTCGGCATCCACGGCGGCCACGGAGTCTTCCAGGTCCAGGATGGTGGACAGGGCCGCCTCGACCACCACGTCGGCCACGCCGGCGGCATCGGTCTGGCCGATGGCCGTGGTCTTGTCGATGCGGATGTCGATATGCAGGCCGTTGTTGAGCAGCAGCACGGAAGAGGGCGCTGCGGCATCACCCTGGTAGCCCACAAACTGGGCGGTGTTCTTCAGGCCCGTGGTGCCGCCGTTCTTGAGCGCGACGACCAGCTGGCCGCCTTCCACGCGGTAGCCGGCGGCATCCTTGTGCGAGCCCGAGGCCAGCGGGGCGGCCTGGTCCAGGAAATCACGTGCGAAGGCGATGACCTTGGCGCCGCGAACGGGGTTGTAGCCCTTGCCCTTTTCCGCGCCGCCGTCCTCGCCGATGGCATCCGTGCCATACAGGGCGTCATACAGCGAGCCCCAGCGCGCGTTGGCGGCGTTGAGCGCATAGCGGGCATTGAGAATGGGCACGACCAGCTGGGGGCCGGCCTGGATGGCCAGTTCCGCATCCACGTTGGTGGTGGTCGCCTTGGCATCCTTGGGCTGCTCGACCAGATAGCCGATCTGCGTCAGGAACTGCTGGTAGCCGGCCATGTCGGTGATGGGGCCGGGATGGGCCTTGTGCCAGGTGTCCAGCTCGGCCTGCAGGCGGTCGCGTTCGGCCAGCAGGGCAGCATTGCGGGGGGCGAGGTCGTTGACGATCTCGTCGAAGCCTTTCCAGAATGCCTCGGGCGCGACACCCGTGCCCGGGAGCACTTGTTCATTGATGAAGCGGTGCAGCTCTGTGGCCACCTGCAGGCTGTGGACTTGGGTGCGATCGGTCATGGTGGGAACCCCGGTTGGATGGATGGAAAGACTGGCCTGGACCCTTTACGGGCCTGACTATAAGGAATACTTTATTAGATTTATTTGCGTACATAAATAGACCATAAATCTTAAAACTCGTGACTTTTACGCAAAAATGTGGGAAGGTTATGCGCCTGCCAAAACCATCGGAAATTGGCATGCAGCCCGGTGCGAAGGGCAAATGGCAGACAGCCAGTGCCTACTGCGCAAAAAGGCGGACCCCAGGAGACAGGCATGCATGCGCATGCCCCACAAGAACACGGAAAAGAAACGGACAGCAGTCATGGACAAGCTCAAGGCATTCGAGTCATTCGTATCGGTGGCCACGCGCGGCAGCCTCACGGCAGCGGCCAAGGCGGAAGGCGTGGCGCCAGCCATCATGGGGCGGCGGCTGGATGCCTTGGAAGAGCACCTGGGCGTCAAGCTCATGGTGCGGACCACACGCCGCATCTCGCTCACGCACGAGGGCAGCGCTTTTCTCGAGGATTGCCAACGCCTCTTGTCCGATGTGTCCAACGCCGAGGCCAGCGTCAGTGCGGGCGGGGTCAAGGCCACAGGACATCTGCGCATCACGGCGCCGGCAGGCTTTGGTCGGCGGCATGTGGCGCCTCTGGTGCCGCGTTTTCGGGACCTGCACCCCGATGTGACGATTTCCCTGAATCTGAGCGACCGCGTGGTCGATCTGGCCGGTGAGGGCTTTGACTGCGCGGTGCGGGTAGGCGACTTGCCCGACTCGGCCCTGGTCAGCGTGCGCATCGCCGACAACCGGCGCCAGTGCGTGGCCACGCCCTCCTATCTGGAGCGCCGCGGCACGCCGCGCCACCCCAGCGAGCTGACCCAGCATGACTGCCTGACGCTGTCCAGCGATGCCTCGCAGACGCGCGGCTGGGCCTTCCGCATTCCGCACCCGGACAGCGGAACCAGCGAAGTCGTGCATTTCAAGCCGGGCGGTCCGCTGGACTGCTCCGACGGCCAGGTGCTGCACGACTGGTGCCTGGGCGGCTGGGGCATTGCCTGGCGCAGCACCTGGGAGGTGGAGGCCGAGATCGCCGCCGGGCGCCTGGTGGCGGTGCTGGAGGAATTTGCGGCCCCACCGAACGGCATCTTCGTGGTCTTTCCCCAGCGCAAGCACATGCCGCTGCGCGTGCGGCTGTGGATCGACTATCTCAAGCACCATTACGAGCAGCCGGAATTCTGGCGTCGAACCCACGCGGCCTGAGCGGGCCGCCCAGCAAGGAGGAATGAGCATGGCAGTGTCGATCGCGACGGAAGCGGTATCCGCAACGCAGGGCGCGGCCCCAGGACGGCGGCGCTGGATGCGCATGGCGCTGGGCGCCGCCTGCCTGGGCATGTTGGCAGGCTGCGCCGTCCAGGGGCCGGGGCAGGGCCGGCCGGACGGGATGCGGCAGGGCGCGGTGCCTGCCGGCATCGTGAGCGTGACCTTTGACGATCCCTCGCGGTTCGATGCCGGGCGCAATGGACCCCAGGAGTCCGAGAAGGCGCGCCGCGCCTGGGTCGATGCGCTGGCCCAGTTCCTGGCCGAGCGTGCCGCGCCCAGGCTGCCCCAGGGCCAGCGGCTGGAAGTCCACCTCACCGATGTGCAGCGTGCCGGCAGTTTCGAGCCCTGGCGCGGACCCCAGGCCGCCGATGTGCGCATCGTCCGCGATATCTATCCGCCGCGCATCGACCTGCGTTTCAAGCTGCTGGATGCCGACGGAAAGCTGCTGCGCGAGGGCAGCCGCCAACTGCGCGATGCGACCTTCATGATGCGCCCCGACCTGTATCCCAACGATCCCCTGCGCTACGAGAAGACGCTGCTGGATGACTGGTTGCGCGCGGAACTGCCGAAGTAACGACGCAAGAGCCGGCGCGACGGGAGGACCGCAGTGGTCTACCGATTGCCTCGGGCATCCCGATGGCGGTCGCCGTTTCTGGCGTAATGCAGCATGGCCCAAGAGGCTCAATTTCTATACGGATTCCCCATGACGATAGAAGCCATTCTGGCCAGCCTCCACCTGCTGGCCATCCTCACCTTCGTGGTGTTCCTGTCCAGCCAGGCGGCGCTGTGCCGCAGCGAGTGGATGAGTGCCGCCGTGGTCCAGCGCCTGGCGCGGCTGGACATGATCTACGGGCTGGCGGTGGTGTTCCTGGTGCTCACCGGCATTGCGCGCCTGGTGTGGGGCGTCAAGGGCATGTCCTGGTACGTCTCGCAGCCACTGTTTCATCTGAAGATGACTTTGTTCGTGGTCGGCGCCGTGTTGTCGATCAAGCCCACGCTGGCCTTCCGCCGCTGGCGCCGCGCGCTGGATGCCGGCCAGGGCCTGCCCCAGCCGGCCGAGGTGGCCAGCACGCGCCGCTGGGTGATGTGGCAGGCGCATGTGGTGCCTGTGATCGCGGTGGTGGCGGTGTTCTGGGCGCGGGGCATGTAGGCCCGGTTTTCCTGTCTGGCGGCATGGGGCGGGCCTGCCACGTAGAATCCGCCGATGCTCTCCGTCAAACAGGAACTGCTCGCGGCTCTGGCCGGCGAGCTTGAAACTTTGTCGCCCGGCGCCGGTGCCCGTGCCGCTTTCGAATCCCCCAAGGTGGCTGCCCATGGCGATTTCGCCTGCACGGCCGCCATGCAGCTGGCCAAGCCACTCAAGCTCAATCCGCGCGCGCTCGGTGAACAGCTCAAGGCTGCGCTGGAGGCCACGCCGGCTTTCCAGCGCTGGGTCGATGCCATCGAGATCGCCGGCCCCGGCTTTCTGAACATCCGTCTCAAGCCCGCCGCCAAGCAGCAGATCATCCGCGAAGTGCTGGGACAGGCCGAGAAATTCGGCTGGCAGGCCGACCGTGGCGCCAAGATGCTGGTTGAGTTCGTCTCCGCCAACCCCACCGGCCCGCTGCACGTGGGCCATGGCCGCCAAGCCGCGCTGGGCGATGCCATCTGCAACCTCTATGCCACCCAGGGCTGGGGCGTGCACCGCGAGTTCTACTACAACGACGCGGGCGTGCAGATCGACACGCTGACCAAGAGCACGCAGCTGCGCGCCAAGGGCTTCAAGCCCGGCGACGAATGCTGGCCCATCGATCCCGAGAATCCGGAAAGCAAGGCCTTCTACAACGGCTCCTACATCCAGGACATCGCAGACGATTTCAAGGCCTGCAAGACCGTCAAGGCCGATGACCGCGAATTCACGGCCAACGGCGATGTCGAGGACTACGACAACATCCGCCAGTTCGCCGTCGCCTATCTGCGCAACGAGCAGGACAAGGACCTGCAGGCCTTCAACCTGCACTTTGACGAGTACTACCTCGAATCCAGCCTCTACACCAACGGCCATGTCGAGGACGCGGTGCAGCGCCTGATCGCGGGCGGGCACACCTACGAACTCGACGGCGCGCTCTGGCTCAAGTCCACCGACTACGGTGACGACAAGGACCGCGTGATGCGCAAGCAGGACGGCAACTACACGTACTTCGTGCCCGATGTCGCCTACCATATCCAGAAGTTCAAGCGTGGCTACTCCAAGGTCGTCAACATCCAGGGCACGGACCACCACGGCACCATCGCACGCGTGCGCGCCGGCCTGCAGGCCGCCGACGTGGGCATTCCGGCCGGCTATCCCGACTATGTGTTGCACACCATGGTGCGCGTGGTGCGCGGCGGCGAGGAAGTCAAGATCAGCAAGCGCGCCGGCTCCTACGTCACGCTGCGCGACCTGATCGAGTGGACCAGCAAGGATGCGGTGCGCTTCTTCCTGCTGTCGCGCAAGCCCGACACCGAGTACACCTTCGACGTGGACCTGGCCGTGGCCCAGAACAATGACAACCCCGTGTACTACGTGCAGTACGCCCATGCGCGCATCTGCTCGGTGCTGGCAGCCTGGGGCGGCGATGCGGACACGCTCAAGGACGTGGACCTGTCGGCGTTGGAAGGCCCGCAGGCCCAGGCGCTGATGCTGCAGCTGGCCAAGTACCCGGCCATGCTGACTTCGGCCGCAGAAGGCAATGCGCCCCACGACGTGACCTTCTACCTGCGCGAACTGGCCTCGCTGTACCACAGCTACTACGACGCGGAACGCATCCTGGTGGACGATGAAAAGGTCAAGCTCGCCCGCCTGGCGCTGATCTCGGCCACGCGCCAGGTATTGCACAATGGCCTGGCAGTGCTGGGCGTCTCGGCCCCGCAACGCATGTAACTTCGAGCGACAAGCCATCTATGAAGACACAGCAACGTGGGGGCACCGTCATCGGTCTCATCATCGGCATGATCGTCGGGCTGGCAGCAGCCCTGGCCGTCGCCGTCTATGTGACCAAGGTGCCCGTGCCCTTTCTCTCCAAGGGCGGCAAGACGGCCGACCAGGACGCGGCAGAGGCCCAGCGCAACAAGAACTGGGACCCCAACGCACCGCTGCAGGGCAAGAACCCGGCGCCGCCACCACCGGCTGCCGTCACGCCCAGCCTCCCCGGCAGCACCACGCCAGCAGCGCCCACCCCGCCCGCCGTGGCCGGCGGCGTGACGCCGCCGCCCGCGCCCGTGGACCCGGCCAAGCCGCCCGCCAAGCCCGACACCAAGACCGATGGCAAGACCTCCGCCGACCCGCTGGGTGATCTGGTGAAGGCGCGTTCCGCCGCTGCCGAGAAGACGGAAAAGGCCGAAAAGGCCGAGGCTGCCTTCAACTACTTCGTGCAGGCCGGCGCCTTCCGCAGCCAGGGCGATGCCGATGCGCAGCGGGCCAAGCTGGCCATGCTGGGATGGGAGGCGCGCGTGAGCGAGCGAGAGCAAAACGGCATCACCATCTTCCGCGTGCGCGTGGGTCCGTTCACCAAGCGCGACGATGCCGAGCAACTCAAGCAAAAGCTCGATGGCGCCGGGGTCGAGTCCACGCTGGTGCGCGCCGCTCGCTGAAACAGCGTTGAGCAAGAGCGCTGAACTTTTTGGCAAACCCCAGCCTCCTAATCTGCAGCATTGAACGAGGAGTTTGTTTTGATGAATCGCCGCGACTTTTCCCTGGCTGCCTCGGCAGCCGCTGCCAGCGCGCTGACGCTGGGCACCTCCGCCGCACAGGCCCAGGCGGCAGCGCCCAAGGAGGGCAAGGACTACATCAAGCTGGCCAAGCCCGCACCCACCAGCGCCGGCGCCGGCAAGGTCGAGGTGGTCGAGTTCTTCTGGTACAGCTGCCCGCACTGCAATGCATTCGAGCCCACCTTTGCCGCCTGGAAGAACCAGGCGCCGGCCGACGTGGTCGTGCACCGCGTGCCCGTGGCATTCAACGCCAGCTTCGTGCCCCAGCAAAAGCTGTACTACGCCTTTGAAGGCATGAACCTGCTGGACACCATGCATGCGCGCGCCTTCCACGCCATCCATGTGGAACGCAACCGCCTGGCCAAGGACGACGAGATCTTCGCCTGGGTGGGCAAGCAGGGCGTGGACGTGGCCAAGTTCAAGGAGGTCTACAACTCCTTCACGGTCTCCAACCAGGTGCGCAAGGCCACCCAGCTGCAGCAGGACTATGACGTGGAAGGCGTGCCGGCCATGGGCGTGGCGGGCCGCTACTACACCGATGGCACCAAGGCCGGGAACATGACCAATGTGCTGCGCGTGGTCGATCAGCTGATCGCCACCAGCCGCAAGGGCTGAGGTAGGGGCCTCGGCCCAGACCACCCGTGACAGGCCCGCCATTGAGCGGGCCTGTCGCTTTTGGAAACCTCTTTTTGTGCCTTCGTGTCAGCGCTTTGCCCCCGGCTTGAAAGACGCCAGGAACGGTTGCGCGCGACACCCCCTACAATGGATGCAAGAAGCGTGCCCTCCATGAAACAACGACTTTCCCCCCTCCTGCTCGCAGCCGCCCTGGCGGCTTTCGCCGGTTTGGCCCAGGCCGAAAAGGCCGACAGCACCAAGCCCATGAACATCGAGGCTGACGCGCTGCGCCATGACGAACTCAAGCAGACCAGCGTCTTCACCGGCAACGTGGTGATGACCAAGGGCACCATCGTGCTGCGCGGTGCCCAGCTCGACGTGCGCCAGGACCCCGAAGGCTTTCAGTACGGCGTGGTCACGGCCGAAGCGGGCAAGCGCGCCTTCTTCCGCCAAAAGCGCGACACCGTTCCCGGCCAGCCCGAGGAATTCGTGGAAGGCGAGGGCGAGGTCATCGAATACGACGGCAAGGCCGATCTCGTGAAGTTCATCCGCCGCGGCGAACTGCGGCGCTATCGCGGCGGCCAGCTCAGCGACGAGATCACGGGCTCCATCATCGTCTACAACAACCTCACCGACGTGTTCACCGTCGATGGGCAAAAGACCAGCGGCGGCCAGCCCAGCTCCACCGCCGGCCAGGGCGGGCGCGTGCGCGCCGTGCTGGCGCCCAAGGAGGGCACACCGGGCTCGCAGCCGCGCGCTCCCGCCGCAGGCGCGCCGGGCACATCCCTGCAGCCCAGCAACACCCTGGACAGCCTTGGTGGTACCAAGCGATGAGTACCGAGGCCTCAGCCCCCGCTGCCCACGCTTCCTCCCCACGCGCCGAACAGGGCAGCAGCCTGCAGGCGCGCCATCTGGCCAAGTCCTACGGCAGCCGCAAGGTGGTCAAGGACGTGTCGCTGTCCGTGAAGAAGGGCGAGGTCGTGGGCCTGCTGGGCCCCAACGGCGCGGGCAAGACCACCTCGTTCTACATGATCGTGGGCCTGGTGCGCAGCGACGGCGGCGACATCTTCATCGACGGACAGGCCGTGGGCAACATGCCCATCCACCAGCGCTCGCGCCTGGGCCTGTCCTACCTGCCGCAAGAGGCATCGATCTTTCGCAAGCTCAGCGTCGAGGACAACGTGCGCGCCGTGCTGGAGCTGCAAAGGGATGAGCAGGGCCGGCCGCTGGCGCGCAGCGTCATCGAGGAGCGCCTGACGGCGCTGCTGCAGGAACTGCGCGTGGACCATCTGCGCGCATCGCCCGCGCTGGCGCTGTCGGGCGGCGAACGCCGCCGCGTCGAGATTGCACGTGCGCTGGCCACGCAGCCGCGTTTCATCCTGCTGGACGAGCCCTTCGCCGGCATCGACCCCATCGCCGTGATCGAGATCCAGCGCATCATCGGCTTTCTCAAGGCGCGCGGCATCGGCGTGCTCATCACCGACCACAACGTGCGCGAGACGCTGGGCATCTGCGACCATGCCTTCATCATCAGCGACGGCCATGTGCTGGCCCAAGGCACACCCGAGGAGATCGTGGACAACGCCGAAGTGCGGCGCGTCTACCTCGGCGAACACTTCCGGATGTAGCGCCATGCCCTGCCTGGCCCGTCTGCGAGATTGCCTGCGCGAAGGAGCTGCCGCTTGAAGCCCGGACTGTCGCTGCGCGTCTCCCAGCATCTTTCGCTCACCCCGCAACTGCAGCAGTCGATACAGCTGCTGCAGCTGTCCACGCTGGAGCTGGCGCAGGAAGTGGAGCAGATGCTGGGCGACAACCCCTTCCTGGAGCTGGCGAACGACGACGGCGACCACGAAGCGGCAAGCAGCGCCCCGGAGCCTGCGGCGCCCGGCGCCGACGCCGCGGACTCCTTCCAGGAAAGCCGTGCGGACCAGCCATCGGCTGCGGTGGAATGGGAGGCGCCGTCGGACACATCCTCCGGCGATGCCGTCGAGACCTCCGGCACGGCCGAGTCCCTGAGCTGGGAAGGCGATGGCCAGACCAACTCGGGCAACGACGACCGCGACTGGGGCAGCGATGCGCCTTCCAGCCGCACGCGCGGCCAGGGTGACGATGACGAGACCGATGCCACCGAGCTGGCACGCAGCGCAGAAAGCCTGACCGACCACCTGCATCGCCAGGCCCTGAGCCTGCGCCTGGGCGAGGTGGATCGCGCCGCGCTGCGCTTTCTGATCGAGAACCTCAACGACGACGGCTACCTGGAGGACCCGCTCGACGAGCTGGCACAGGGCCTGGCGGGCGACGACCTGGAGGAGTGCGAGGAACTGGTGCACCGCTTCACCGTGGCGCTGCGCCTGTTGCAAAGCCTGGAGCCGGTGGGTGTGGGCGCGCGCGACCTGGCCGAATGCCTGACGCTGCAGCTGCGCGACCAACTGGCCGATGCCGAGCGCGAAGGCGACGGCAGTGCCGAGGACGAGGATCGGCAGGCCGTGCTGCGCACCGCGCTGGACATCTGCGCCCAGCCCATGGACCTGCTGGCGCGGCGTGACCTGCGCAAGCTCGCCAGCCTGTGCGGCGCGCGCGAGGAGCGGCTGCGCGAGGCGATGGTCCTGATCGCCCGGCTGGAGCCGCGCCCGGGCCGGCGCTTCGCCGACGTGCAGCGCCAGATCGTCGTGCCCGATGTCATCGTGCGCCCGGTGCGCATGGGTGCGGGACGCATGGAGTTCAGCGTGCAACTCAACCCCGATGTCATGCCCAAGCTGCGCGTGCACGACATCTATGCCAGCGCGCTGCGCAGCCACCGGGGCAGCGAAGGCCATGCGGCGTTGCAGCAGCGGCTGCAGGAGGCGCGCTGGTTCATCAAGAACATCCAGCAGCGCTTCGACACCATCCTGCGCGTGTCGCAGGCCATCGTGGAGCGCCAGAAGAACTTCTTCGTGCATGGCGAGCTGGCCATGCGCCCGCTGGTGCTGCGCGACATTGCCGATGCGCTGGGCCTGCATGAATCCACCATCAGCCGCGTGACCACGGCCAAGTACATGGCCACGCCGCAGGGCACCTACGAACTCAAGTATTTCTTCGGCTCGGGCCTGGGCACCGAGGCGGGCGGCAACGCGTCGAGCACGGCCGTGCGCGCGCTCATCAAGCAGTTCGTCGCAGCCGAGGACCCCAGGAAGCCGCTGTCGGACAACCAGCTCGCCGACATGCTCAAGGAGCAGGGCATCGAATGCGCGCGGCGCACGGTGGCCAAGTACCGCGAGCTGCTCAAGATCCCGCCGACCACGCTGCGCAAGGCGCTGTAGCCGCGCAGGGCGCGCACGCTCTCAGGCCGCAGGCGCGCGGCCGGCCACGTCATCCCATTTGAGGCCGAATTTCAGCAGGTATTTGCGCAGGCGGTCGGCATCGTTGACCACGCTGCGCTGGGTGCGTGACTGGTCGAACAGGCGGCGCCCCGCATCGGACAGCGAGGGCGATTGCCTGCACACGCGCAGCACCGCTTCGAGCTGCATGCGGTCGAACAGATCCATCTGCTCCAGCCTATCGGCGGGCAACAGCGCATCAAGGCCGCAGCCGGCGCCGGCGGGGGCGGGCTGCGCTGCCTCGCCCCGTTGCCACAGCCACTGCATGCGCTGGATCTCGGCATCGACCAGGGCCGTGGAGATGCGCCCTCCGTCAGCCAGCGTGGCCAGCCGCGTCATGCTGGCCGACAGGTCGCGGAAGTTGCCGCTCCACAGCGCCTCGGGCGAGCGCGCAAAGCGCAGATAGCGCTCGCGGGCCTCCACGTTGAAGCGCACCATCTGGCCGGTCTCGTCGGCCGAGCGCGCGAGCAGGTGGTCCATGTTGGGTTCTATGTCCTCGGGGCGCCCGGCCAGGCCCGGCAGCGCGTAGGACCACAGGTTGATGCGCGCGAACAGATCCTCGCGAAAGCGCCCCTGCGCCACGTCGATGCGCAGGTCGCGGTGCGTGCCGGCGACCAGTTGGAAGTCGCTGCTGACCTCGCGGTCGCTGCCCATGGGATAGAAGCGCTTTTCCTCCACGGCCTTGAGCAGCATGGCCTGTTCGTCCAGGCCCAGCTCGCCGATTTCGTCCAGGAACAGCACGCCCTGGTGCGCGCTGCGCAGCAGGCCGGCGCGGTCGGCCGCAGCGCCCGTGAACGCGCCCTTCTTGTGGCCGAACAGCACCGAGGCTGCACCATCGCCGCGCAGCGTGGCGCAATTGACCTCGACGAACTCGCCCTGCACCTGGTGCCTGGCCTTCTTCAACTCGTACATGCGCCGCGCCAGATGCGATTTGCCCGCACCCGTGGGACCCGTGAGCAGGATGGGCGCGCGCGAGCGCACGGCCACGCGCTCGATCTCGTCGATCAGCGCGTTGAACCCGGCATTGCGCGTGGCGATGCCGCTCTTGAGAAATTGCACGGCCTCGCTCTGCTCGGCGCCGAAGCGCTGGGCGATCACGTCGTAGCGCGACAGGTCCAGGTCGATCAGCGCATAGCTGCCCGGGTCGCCCATGCGCTGGCGCCGGGGCGGCGAAGTCTGGGCCAGCACGCCGGGAATGCGGCGCGACTCCACCAGCAGGAACAGGCAGATCTGTGCCACGTGCGTGCCCGTGGTGATGTGGGTCCAGTACTCCTCGCGCTCGGGGTCGAAGCGATAGGCCTGCGTCCAGTCGAACAGCCGCGCATAGACCTCGCCGAAATCCCAGGGATCGGCAATCTCCATGGGCACGAGGTTCACCTGGGTCTCGGGCGATGCCGTGGCGATGTCGCCCTGCAGCAGCTGCGCCAGGGCCAGATGGGGCGGCGTGTAGAGCAGCTCCAGCCGCTCCACCACCAGATCCTCGTGCTGCATGAGGGAGAGGGTCGGCCGCCATTTTTCCCAGCGCCCCGCGCCCCTGCCGGAGTCCAGCTGCGTACCCAGAAAGCCGATGACGACCTTTTTCTTTTCCATGTTTTTGTCTAGTTGGATAGCTGAAATTCTAGTTTCTTTGGATTGAAGAAGAAATCAAGAAAAGTGTGATTTGAGATTTATCCAAATAAATCAAGGGGTTGAAGAAATTTTTGGCACCAGATGCCGGGCTGGCACGCATCTCGCAATAAGCAAGGCATCCAGTGCAGGCGGTGACCGCTCACAGGCCGGGGTTGGGGCAAACGCCCGCCCCGCCGGTGCGGGAAGTCCGGGCCTCCAGGGGCCTGTCGATTTCCCGCATGCCGCACGCCGCAGGCGCTGGGTGACGGCAAGGTTGTGGAAACCGTCCCGCAAGGGACTCCTGGTTCGACTCCAGGCTTGCCAGCCACTGGTAGCTCAGTCTGGTAGAGCACCCTCGCAAGAGGACTGTCGCAGGTTCGATTCCTGCCCACTCTTCCGGCCGCAAGGCCGGGCTATTGAAACGGTCGAAAGACCACCCGCCGAACGCGGGAGGTGGCCGCCGGGTTGCGATGCAGCCCCAGGCCGCCCCCCGTCAGCAGCGGCGGCTGTGCCAGGTCCCGGCACGGTCCGCGCCCGCAGCCAGCCACGCTGCAACCTGTTTCCAGGGTTGCCGCCACGGCGCACTGCAAGGCCCGGGCCGTGCCCCCTGGAACCCCGCCGCTGCTGTAACGGCACCCCTATTGATTGCGGCGAAGACGCCGAACGAGGAGAAGAAGAAATGCTGAAGATCCAACGCATCACCATCAAGAAGAACGAACGCGCCCTGCTGCTGCGCAATGGCGATTTCGAGCGCGTGCTGCACAGCGGCCGGCACTGGCTGTTTGCCGGCACCGACCAGCTGCGCGTGGAAACCTTTGCCCTGGAGCAGCCCGCCTTCACGCACGGCCTGGCCGACTACCTGATGGCGCAGGAGCCCGCCGTGGTGGCCGCCGAATTCCTGCGCGTGGAACTGTCCGAAACCGAGGCGGGCCTGCGCAGCGAAAACGGCGTGCTGGTCGAGATCCTGCCGCCCGGCACGCGCCGCCTGTACTGGAAGGGACTGGTGGATGTGAGCGTGCAGGTGGTCGACCTGCAGGCCGGCGCCGAGCTGCCCGCCGCCCTGGCGGCGCGCCTGACCCAGACGCAGCTGCGCCAGCGCAGCGTGTCCGGCCTCAACGGCGTGCTGCAGGTGCAGGTGCCCGCAGGCCAGTGCGCGCTGCTGACCATCGACGGCAAGGTGGACCGCCTGCTGCAGGCCGGCAGCCATGCGTTCTGGAAGTTCGGCCGCAGCATTGCCGTGGAGCTGGTGGACCTGCGCCTGCAGGCCGTCGAGGTCTCGGGCCAGGACATCATGACCCGCGACAAGGTGAGCCTGCGCCTGAACCTGAGCGCCACCTATCGCCACACCGACGTTCTGCGCGCCTTTGCCCAGCTGCAAAAGCCCGCCGAGCACCTGTACCGGGAGCTGCAGTTCGCGCTGCGCGCCGCCGTGGGCACCCGCACGCTCGATGAGCTGCTGGAGAACAAGACGGTGATCGACGACGTGGTGACCGCTCACATGGCGGCCAAGCTGCAGCCCTTCGGCATGGTGGTGGAGAGCGTGGGCGTGAAGGACATCGTGCTGCCCGGCGAGATGAAGGCCATCCTGACCCAGGTGGTGCAGGCCGAAAAGCAGGCCCAGGCCAACGTGATCCGCCGCCGCGAGGAAACAGCGGCCACGCGCTCGCTGCTCAACACCGCCAAGGTCATGGAGGACAACCCCGTGGCCCTGCGCATGAAGGAGCTGGAGACGCTGGAGCGCGTGGCCGAGCGCATCGACAAGATCTCCGTGTTCGGAGGGTTGGACCAGGTGCTCAACGGGCTGGTGAAGATGCGTTGACCGGCAGGCTGGTTGGCACACAACGGACAACGAAGAAACAAAAGAGAGGTACGGCCATGGCCGCATTCGAAGAACTATGGAGCTATGAGGTGGGCAAGGCGGGCTGGGCGACGTTGAAGTTCAGCACGCCCGAGGAGGAACTGGTGTGTGCCGTGTCCTACCTGCATGATTCGCTGGGTGATCTGGCCGCCATGGCGCTGGCCTTGGCCAAGGGCGCGCACCGCGCTGCCGCCGTGTTCATGGACGAGCCCGGCGAAATGCACCTGAGCATGGAGGGTGGCCACGACACCCTTTCATACGAGCTGCGGCAGTACGCGGACTGGGCCAGCTGGGGCATCACCGCCATGGATGACTATGAAGTGCTGGCCCGTGGGCAGATGGCCCGCGAGGACGTGGTGCGCAGCGTGTACCGCGTGCTGGACGGTATTTATTGCGGCATGGGCGTCGAGGAATACCGAAAGCGCTGGCTGGAGCATGAATTCCCGCTGCGGGACTATCAAAGCCTGGGCAGCGCCATCCGCAAGCGGGACCTGTCTCGCCTGATGCGTGGATGAGCCGCGCGGCAGCAAGACCTGAACAAGACGAACAGACAAGAAGACTGAAGGACAACGCAATGAACTACCTGCAACACAACGTGGAAAACGGCGTCCCCATCAAGATGTGGACCAAGGGCGTGCCCGTCGAGGACGAGGCGCGCAAGCAGCTGGAGAACGCCGCGCGCCTGCCCGTGGTGTTCAAGCATGTCGCGGCCATGCCCGATGTGCACCTGGGCATAGGCGCCACCGTGGGCTCGGTGATTCCGACCATCAAGGCCATCATCCCGGCGGCCGTGGGCGTGGACATCGGCTGCGGAATGATGGCTGCCAAGACCACGCTGCGCGCCGAGGACCTGCCCGACAACCTGGGCCCGCTGCGCTCGGCGATAGAGCAGGCCGTGCCGCATGGCTCGGTGCCGCGCCACCGGGGCCGTGATCCAGGCAGCTGGGAGAACCCGCCCGTGTCGGTGGACCAGGTCTGGGCCACGCTGGCCGAGGAGTTCGACCTGCTGTGCGAGCTGCATCCGCGCCTGGCCAACACCAACAACCGCAAGCACCTGGGAACGCTGGGCAGCGGCAACCACTTCATCGAGATCTGCCTGGACGAGGCGGGCTTCGTGTGGTTCATGCTGCACTCGGGCTCGCGCGGCGTGGGCAATGCCATCGGCACCCATTTCATCGAGCTGGCCAAGAAGGACGCAGAACTGCATCAGCGCAACCTGCCCGACAAGGACCTGGCCTATTTCGAGGAAGGGGCCCGCTACTTTGGCGACTATGTGCGCGGCGTGTCCTGGGCGCAGAAGTTCGCCATGCGCAACCGCGAGGTGATGATGGCCAACCTCATCGCCACGGTGCGCAAGGTGATCGCCAAGCCCTTCGAGTCGCATGTGGAGGCGGTGAACTGCCACCACAACTATGTGCAGCAGGAGCGCCATTTCGGCCAGGACGTGTTCATCACCCGCAAGGGCGCGGTGAGCGCGCGGCGCGGCGAGCTGGGCATCATCCCGGGCAGCATGGGCGCGCGCAGCTATATCGTGCGCGGCCTGGGCAACCCGGAGAGCTTCGAGAGCTGCAGCCACGGTGCGGGCCGCGTGATGAGCCGCACCAAGGCCAAGAAGATGTTCAGCGTGGAGGACCACATCAAGGCCACCGAGGGCGTGGAATGCCGCAAGGATGCCAATGTGGTGGACGAGATTCCCATGGCCTACAAGGACATCGATGCGGTCATGGCCGCGCAGCAGGATCTGGTGGAGGTGGTGCACACCCTGAAGCAAGTGGTGTGCGTGAAAGGGTGAGTGGATGAGGGCCCCGGGCTCTCATCCTCCGGAACAGAAAGCAGGATGAGAGCATGAGGGAAGAGAAGGTATTGAGCGCGCATCCGGTCTCCGACGCCATGCGCGCCACGGTGCTGGCCAACCTGGCCGAGGTGGAGCGCAGGCACGAGGTCACGGTGCTGTTTGCCTGCGAGTCGGGCAGCCGCGGCTGGGGCTTTGCCTCGCCCGACAGCGACTATGACGTGCGCTTCATCTACGTCCACCGCCTGCCCTGGTATCTGACGGTGGCGCCGGGCCGCGATGTCATAGAGCAGCCGCTCAGCGGCGAGCTCGATGTCAGCGGCTGGGAGCTGCGCAAGGCGCTGGGGCTGCTGCGCGCCTCCAACCCCACGCTGCTCGAATGGCTGCGCTCGCCCGTGGTCTACCGGCAGGAGCAGCCCTGGGCCGAGCGCCTGCATCTGCTGGCCGAGCAGGGCTTTTCGCCGGTGCGCGGCTACCACCACTATGTGGCCATGGCGCGCAAGAACCTGCGCGCCCACCTGCAGGGCGATGTGGTGCGCTACAAGAAATACTTCTATGTGCTGCGCCCCTTGCTGGCCGCGCGCTGGATACGCGAGGGGCGTGGTGCGCCGCCCATGCGCTTTGCGCAGCTGGCGGCGGGCACGCTGGAGGATGCAGGCCTGCTGGCCGAGCTCAACGAGCTGCTGGAGCTCAAGATGCGCCTGGGCGAGGCCGCCAAGGGGCCGCGCCGGGTGCGGGTCCATGATTTCCTGGAGCGCGAGCTGGCCCATGCCATGGCCCATGCGCCCGATCCGGGGGGCCAGGCCGATGCGGCGCCGCTGGACCGCTATCTGCGGGATGCCGTGGCGCGCTTTGGCGGCAATGAATGAAAGAGAAAAATGAAAGTGATCGAGATCGACGGCTCCGCCGGGGAGGGCGGAGGCCAGATGCTGCGCAGCGCGCTGGCGCTGTCCATGTGCACGGGCCAGCCCTTTGCCATGCAGCGCATCCGTGCCGGGCGCGCCAAGCCGGGCCTGATGCGCCAGCACCTGGCCTGCGTCAATGCCGCCGCCGAAATCTGCGGCGCGCAGATGCAGGGCGCCGAGATGAATTCGCAGGCGCTGCAATTCACTCCGGGGCCGGTGCGTGCGGGCGAGTACCGCTTCGTGATCGCCTCGGCTGGCAGTTGCACCCTGCTGCTGCAGACGCTGTGGCCCGCGCTGATGCTGGCCAATGGCGAAAGCCGCCTGACCCTGGGCGGCGGCACCCACAACCCGGCCGCGCCGCCCTTCCATTTCCTGGAGCGCAGCTATGCGCCGCTGCTGCACAGGCTGGGCGCGCGCTGCGAACTGCGGCTGCGCCGGCTGGGCTTTTATCCGGCCGGTGGCGGTGAGATGGACGTGACGATCACGCCGGCAACCAATGGGCTGGTGCCTTTCGATATCACCGAACGCGGCGCCCCCGTGGCCAGCCATGCCGAATGCTTTGCGCCCGCGCTGCCACGCGCGGTGGCCCAGCGCGAACTGGACCATCTGGGCCAGGCCCTGGGCTGGTCTGGCGAGCAGCTGCAGGTGGCTGCCGTGCGCCAGAACGAGGGGCCGGGCAACGCGCTGCTGGCCACGCTGGCCTATGAGCACCTGAGCGAAGTGTTCACGCAGTTCGGCATGAAGGGCGTCAGCGCCGAAAAGGTGGCACACGACCTGGCGCGCGAGGTGCGCCGCCACCAGGGCGGCCGGGCCGCGCTGGGCCCGTACCTGGCCGACCAATGGGCCCTGCCGCTGGCGCTGGCCGTCTGGCGCAGCGGGCGCGGTGCCAGCTACACCTGCACGGAACTGACGCCGCATGCGCGCAGCAATTTCGAGGTGATCGAGCGCTTTGTGCCTGTGCGCTTCGCCACAGATGCAACGGGTGACGGCTGGCGTATTTCGCTCTCGCCAGCCTGAGCGGCCTCAGCGATCGGCCCGCACCAGCGTGCTCTTGCCGAACAGGCTCTCCAGCAGGTCCACCACCAGCTCGGCCGTCTGGTTGCGCAGGTCCAGCGCCGGGTTCAGTTCCACCAGGTCCATCGAGCCCAGGCGTCCGGTATCGGCCAGCATCTCCATGCACAGCTGGGCCTCGCGGTAGCTGGGGCCGCCGCGCACGGGCGTGCCCGTGCCGGGCGCGATGTCGGGATCGAGGTAGTCCACGTCGAAGCTCAGGTGCAGGTGGGTGTCGCTGCCGGCGAGGCCGTCGAGCGCGCGGCGCATGACCTCGCGCATGCCCAGTTCGTCGATGGCGCGCATGTCGTACACCTCGATGTCCAGCGAATGCAGCAGGCGCTTTTCCTGGTCATCCACGCTGCGCAGGCCGATCTGGCACAGCGAGGCGGCATCCAGCGCCGGATCGCCGCCCTGGGACAGCGCGGTCAGCGGCTCGGGCCCCAGGCCGCACAGGCTGGCCACGGGCATGCCGTGCAGGTTGCCGCTGGGCGAGATATCGGGCGTGTTGCAGTCGGCGTGGGCGTCCAGCCAGATCACGCGCAGCGCGCGGCCCAGGCGGCGGCAGTGGGCGGCCACGGCACTGATCGAGCCCATGGCCAGGCTGTGGTCGCCGCCCAGCATCAGCGGCAGCTCGCCATCGTCCAGCGCCTGGCCCACGGCCTGGTGCACGGCGTCCATCCAGGCGCGGGCCGGTGCGAGGTGGCGCAGCCCCTGCTCGGGCGGTGTCTGGGGATTGGGCGGACCGGCCAGGTTGCCGATGTCGCGCACCTGGCAGCCCAGCTGGCGCAGCGCCGGGGCCAAGCCGGCCACGCGCAGCGCGTCGGGGCCCATGGCGCTGCCCAGGCGGCTGGCGCCGATGTCGGTGGGCACGCCTATGAGTCTCAGGGCGCGTGCGGTCTGCGGGGACGTATGGGTGTTCATGCTCATGGGACCCATGGTATGCAGTCCCCGTGTCAGCCAAAGCCGCGTTCTGCCTGCCCGGCCTCGCGCACCAGCCGGTACAGGTCGCGGGGGTCGGCCAGCGAAGGCACCAGGTCGATCGACTGCATCAGCCCGGTGTCGTGGGCCAGCGCGCGCAACCAGCGCAGGGCCGAATAGTCTTCCAGCGCAAAGCCCACGGAGTCGAACAGCGTGATCTCGGTGTCGTGCCCGCGTCCCGGCGCCAGGCCATTGATGACCTGCCACAGCTCGGTCACGGGCGCGTCGGCGGGCAACTGCTGTATCTCGCCTTCCACGCGCGTCTGGGGCGTGAACTCCACGAAGATGCGCGCGCGCCGCAGCAACTCCACGGGCAGTTCGGTCTTGCCGGGGCAATCGCCGCCGACGGCATTGATGTGGGTGCCGGGGCGCACATCGGCATCGGCGATCACGCAGGCGCGGCGCTTGGCGGCCGTGACCGTGGTGACGATGTCGGCGCCTTCCAGCGCCTGGGCGCTGCTGGTGCAGCAGGTGATGCGCTGGGCGGCAATGCCTGCATGGCCCAGGTTGTCCACCAGCTTGCGCATGGCCTGGACGTCGATGTCGAAGATGCGCAGCCGCTCCACGCCCAGCAGGTGGGTGAAGGCCAGGGCTTGGAATTCGGACTGCGATCCTGCGCCGATCAGCGCCATGCTGCGGCAGCCCGGCCGCACCAGCCGGCGCGCGGCCAGCGCCGAGGTGGCCGCGGTGCGCAGCGCCGTGGCCAGCGTCAGGTCGGACAGGAAGACCGGCAGGCCCGTGGCCACGTCGGCCAGGGCGCCGAATGCCATCACCGTGGGCAGGTCCCGGTCGGCGTTGTCTGGATGGCCATTGACGTACTTGAAGGCGTAGTCCAGCGCATCGGACACGGGCATGAGCTCGATCACGCCGCCGGGCGAATGGTGGGCGAGGCGGGCCGATTTCTCGAAATCGGGCCAGCGCGCGAAGTCTTGCTCGATGGCATCGGCCAGGCCGGCCAGGCAGGCGGCGACGCCGACCTGCGCCACCAGGCGTGCGGCCTGCGTGGCGCCGAGGAAATCCGTGTGGACGGGCGTGGTTCGAGTCTTCATGGTGCTCTCCCTCGCGGTTGCTTCCACTGTAGGCCCGGGCCGAAGCGCAGGCAAGCGGGTTTCGGCTGGCGCCTGCGCGGGGAATCGCGGTGCGCGTATGCTCGGCACCCAAGCTATGAACCAACTGCATCTGTTTTTGCCCTGCGCCGCCGGCGTCGAGGGATTTCTGGCCGACGAGGTCCACGCGATCACCGGCCTGAGCGGCCACGACCTCCTGGTCGGCCGTGGCGGCGTGATGGTGCGCGGCCTGTGGCGCGACGCCATGCTGCTGAACCTGCACAGCCGTCTGGCCCAGCGCGTGCTGGTGCAGCTGTCGCAGACCCTGTACCGCAACGAAAACGACCTGTACCGCGCCGCCAGCGAAGTGGCCTGGGAGATCTGGTTCTCCCCGCGCGAGAGCTTCAAGATCGAAGTCACGGCCCAGCACAGCCCGCTGACCAGCCTCAACTTTGCGGCGCTGCGCGTCAAGGACGCCATTGCCGACCGCTTCCGCGACAGGAAGGGCGTGCGCCCCGACGTGGAAACGCGCCACCCCGACGTGCGCGTGCACCTGCACCTGACGACCGACGAGGCCACCATCTACATCGACACCTCGGGCGAGGCGCTGTTCAAGCGCGGCTGGCGCGAGGACAAGGGCGATGCGCCGCTCAAGGAAACCCTGGCCGCGGCCATGATCGCCGCCACGGGCTGGGACCCGCACGGCGACGATCCCCAGCCGCTGTACGACCCCTGCTGCGGCAGCGGCACGGTGCTGATCGAGGCCGCGCAGATCGCCCGGCGCATTCCGGCAGGCATCCTGCGGCGCTTCGCGTTCGAAAAGCTCGTGCCCTTCCAGAGGCATGTGTGGGAAGCCATGCTGGACGAGGCCGAGGCCGCCATCCTGCCCGACAGCCCCGTGGGCATCTATGGCTCCGACGTGTCCCACCGCATGGTGGACTTCGCCCAGCGCAACGCCGAGCGCGCGGGCGTGGGCCAGACCGTGCAGCTGCGCGGCGGCGACGCGCTGCAGCGCATGCCGCCCTGCGAGCAGCCCGGCCTGATGCTGCTGAATCCGCCCTATGGCGAGCGCATTGCCGCAGCCGGCTCGGCCGGCCGCAGCGCCGGCGAGCGCATGGCCGTGGTCGAGCGCGCGGGCCGCGAGACGGCCCAGACCGAGGACGGCGTGGAATTCTTCAGCCAGCTGGCCACCCACTGGAAGAAGAACTACAGCGGCTGGAGCGCCTGGATGCTCACGCCCGACCTCAAGCTGCCCGGCAAGATGCGGCTGAAAGAGGCGCGCCGCACGCCCATGTGGAACGGCCCCATCGAGTGCCGGCTGTTCCGCTTCGACATGGTCCGTGGCGCTGTCAAGCCCAGAAAGGCCGCCGAAGGCCCGGCAGAGGGCGCCGCGCCATGAAGATCGTGCTGCGCTGGCCGCAGTGCAACGACGGCTACGAAGGTCCCCTGCCCCGGCCCGTGGTGCTCGATACCAATGTGGTCCTTGACATGCTGATCTTCGACGACCCGCATGTTCCGCCGATCCGCGAGCTGGTGGAGCAGGGGCAGATGCGCTGGATCGCCGACCAGGCCCAGCGCATCGAGCTCGAACGCGTGCTGCACTACAGCCAGATCGCGCCGCGCGTGGCCTTCTACGGCAAGACGGTCGAGGGCGTGCTCTCGGCCTTCGACGGAGCCGTCGAATACGTGGCCGATGCGCCGCGCATCCGCTTTGCCTGCACCGACCCCGACGACCAGCATTTCCTGGACCTGGCCAGCCAGCACCAGGCGCTGCTGATCAGCAAGGACAAGGCCGTGCTCAAGCTGCGCAAGCGCGTGGCCGGCCTGGGCGCCACCGTGGGCAACATCCTGCTGGCTGAACAGGAAGAGGCACTGGCCGCCTGAAGCCTGGATGCTGTTGTGCAGCAACCACCCAGGCGGCAATGGGGCAACAGGCTGGGTGCGGCCGGCTTGAAGGCTTTCTCCTAAACTGGCGGCCATGCAGGAGGCGCAAGCCCTTCTGCCAGGAGGACGGCCTCCCCCACATCGGGACATGCATGCGCCGGGACGACCCGGCTTCACAAGGAGTTTTCCATGGCATGGGTCTATCTGTTGGTGGCGGGGCTGCTCGAAGTGGTCTGGGCGTTCTCGATGAAGCAATCGCACGGCTTCACGCGGCTGGTGCCCAGCGCCATCACCATCGTCACCATGATCGCCAGCTTCGGCCTGCTGGCCGTGGCCATGCGCAGCCTGCCGCTGGGCACGGCCTACACGATCTGGACCGGCATCGGCGCCGTGGGCGCCTTCCTGGTCGGCATCACGGTCCTGGGCGAGCAGGTCAGCGCCATGCGCATCGGCGCGGCCGTGCTCATCGTCTCGGGCCTGGTGCTGATGAAGATGTCTTCGGACTGAGCGGGACGGCCGTTCAGCGGCCCGTGCCCAGCTCCAGCGTCAGGCGCAGCATGTCGCGGTGCTGCACGCCGCGCTCCCACAGCTGGGTGGTGTAGTGCTTCAGAAAGAAGTCACGCACGATGCCCGTCACGCGAAAACCCGCGCGCTGGTAGAAGACCAGCTGGTCGCCGAAGCTGCCGGTGCCGACCTCGATGCGGGGAGCACCTTGCGAGCGCGCCCAGGCGATGGCCTGGCGCAGCAGGGCGGTGCCCAGGCCCCGGTGGTGCAGCGCTTCCGCGACCGCGATGTTCATCAGCTCCCAGGCGGGTGGGCCTGAGGCCTCGTCGCCGCTGGCGCGCAGCGGCACCAGCACGCACATGCCCAATACCTCGCCGCGCCCGCCGGGACGCGGCGGCTGGCCTTCGCGCTGGAAGGACTCGCGCGCGGCAAAACAGGTGGAGCCCGCCAGATAGCCGCGCACCTTTTCCCGCGACGGGTCCGCCGACAGCAGCAGCGGCCACGGCGCCTCGGCCGGGTTCAGCGGCTCTATGTGCCAGGGTGCGAGGGAAACGGAAGGCGCGGTCATAAGCCTGAATCATCCCATGCCTGACATTGGGACGCGGTTGGGCACCTCTGCGGAATCTTGACGTGCGCTTACAACTGTGCGTTTGCACGCCGGGATCTAGTGGTTTATACTTATTCCTAGGGTAAACGCTTAGAGGGTTTTCCCGGCATTCGCGGCACTTGAGATGCATGCCGCCAGTGATTGTTGAGCGTCTCAGTAAGGAAGTTCACCATGCGCCAAGCAATCTATTCCCTGATCGATTTCATCCAGCAAGCCCGCAACGCCGAGCTCGAAATCGCCAACCAGTAATCCGGTTGGAGGCAGGTGCGCCCTGAAGCGCGCCCACCGATGCGATCGCCCCATTGCCGATGATGGCCTTGGGGCTTTTGTGTTTCTGGGCGCCGGGCTTGCGGGCACAGGGCAGCGGAGTCCTGACTACAGGCCCAGCACCAGCCTGCCGCTCCTGGCGCGCGAGCAGCAGCTCATCATCTTGGTGCAGGCCGCACGCTCGCCGCGCGTGAGCACCATGTCTCGGTGGTCCACCTCGCCGTCGAGCACGGGCACTTCGCAGGACCCGCACAGCCCTTCCCGGCAGTCGCTTTGCACTTCGATCTTCGCGCTGCGCAGGGCGTCCAGCAGCGTCTGGTCGTTGCGCACCTGTAGCACAAGACCCGAGGCGCGCAGTTCCACCTCGAAGCCCTGCTCCCTGGCAGGGTCCAGCGCCCCCACGGTGGAGACGAAATGCTCCACGCGCAGGCTGTCCTCGGGCCAGTGGCGGCTGGCGGCCTCCAGGCCGTGCAGCAGGCGCGCCGGTCCGCAGGCATGGATGCGGGCTCCGGCGCGCGGCGTGGCCAGCAGGGCGGCGTAGTCGGCGCGCCGGCCTTCCTCCGCCACGTACAGGTGCAGCCGGGCGCCATGCTCGGCCTGCAGCGGCGCCAGCAGCGCCATGCCCGCGCGGCGCCGGCCGCTGTAGTGGATTTCATAGGACAAGCCCAGCGCCCTGGCGCGCCGTGCCATGGCCGAGATGGGCGTGATGCCGATGCCGCCGGCCACCAGGATCAGGTGGCTGGCGCCTTCGTCCAGCGGGAAATGGTTGCGCGGGCCCCGCACCTGTACGGTGGCGCCGCGGTGCAGATGCTCATGCACCCAGGCCGAGCCGCCACGGCCGTTGGCCTCGCGCAGCACGGCAATCTCGTAGCTGCCGGTGTCCTGCGGGTCGCCGCACAGCGAGTACTGGCGCGACAGGCCCGTGTCGCCGCATTGCAGGTCGATGTGCGAGCCCGGCGTCCAGCGCGGCAGGGCGTGTCCATCGGCGGCCTTCAGGCGCAGGCGCAGCACGCCTTCGGCGGCAGCCTCGGCCTCGGCCACGACCATGGGCCGGCTGGCGCCGCCCTGCAGGGCTTCGCCGATGCGCACGGGCTGGCGCGCCTGCAGCAGGGCGGGACGGGCGCGCTCGGGGTTCAGGGCCGGGTCCCACTCCACCCACAGGTGCTCGGGGCCCCGGAACGAGGTGTTGGGCACGTAGGTGAACCGCTGCTCGGCCAGCCGCATGTGGGGCAGGCGGCGCGTGAACTCCTCCAGGAAGATCTGCATCTCCATGCGCGCCAGGTTCTTGCCCATGCACTGGTGCGAGCCATAGCCGAAGGTCAGGTGGTCGCCGGCGTTGTCGCGGTGGATGTCGAAGAAGTCGGCATCGGCGAAATGCCGCTCGTCATGGTTGGCCGACGAGGTCACGATGAGCAGCTTCGAGCCCGCCGGCACGGCCACGCCGCCGATCACCACGTCGCGCGTGGCCAGGCGTCGCCAGGCGGCCACCGAGCCGTTGTGGCGCAGGCATTCCTCCACGGCATTGGGGATCAGCGCGGGGTTCTCGCAGATCTGCTTCCAGGCGCCGGGATGCTGCAGCAGCAGCTTGACGGCGTTGGCCGTGGCATTGGCCGTGGTCTCGTGCGCGGCCACGATGCCGGCCATCATCATGGAGTGCAGGTAGGAGTCGGTGACGACCTCGGGAAGCTCCTTTTGCTTGCGTATGCCGTATTGCATCCAGCCCGGCGCATCGGGGTTCTCGCGCATCTTGGCCAGCACCTTGCCGGCCAGCTGCCAGAAGTTGCCCACCGCATGGGCCACGGCCACCTGCTGCTCGGGCCGGGGCCGGCCCCAGGTGTTGACGGTGTGGGCGATGGAGTACTCGCGCAGCCTGTCCATGTCCTCCTCGGGCACGCCGAGGAAGTGCAGGGCCACGGTCAGCGGCACCTCCCACAGCATCTGGTCCACAAGGTCGGCGCGGCCGTCGTCGATGAAGCGGTCCACATAGGCGCGCGCCAGCTCGCGCACCATGGGCTCGTGGTGGCGCAGCTCCTCGGGCGTGAACGGGTCCATCAGCGCGCGGCGGCGCGGCATGTGGGCGGGCTCGTCTTCGTTGACCAGGGTGCGGTTCAGCGCGAAGCCGTAGGAGGCCAGCACGGCATTGGCCTCCTCGCCCGTGGGCGTGATCTTCTCCAGCGCGATCGAGGGACTGAAGGCGATGTTGTCGCGGAACACCGCCTTGATGTCGTCGAAGCGCGTGACCACCCAGTAGCCCAGTTGCGGGCTGTAGAACACCGGCTCCTGCTCGCGCGCCCAGCGCACATATTCGGGCGGGTCCTGCTGGTAGCCGTCGCTGAACGGGTCGAAGGCCGCGGCACCCGCGCTGACGGGGCAGCCCGTGGGGCCGGTCTGGCCGCTGGGCGGGCGGTGGTCGAAGGGGCAGCGCGCGGAGGCGGGCGCAGAGCCGGACGCAAAAGCGGACGCAAAGGCGGACGGGGCGGTGTCGGGGGCGGCGGAGGCAGTCATGGCAGGTTGTTCGCAGGCAGGCAGGCGCGGAGGGTCAATCCAAAGTGATGTTCTGGTCGCGGATCAGCTGGTGCCAGCGCGTGCTTTCGCTGGCCAGCAGCGCGGCGAACTGCTCGGGCGTGTTGCCCACGGGCTCCACGCCGAAATCCACGAGCTTCTGGCGCACGGCGGGCTCGTTGATCGCGGCCACGACCTGCCTGTGCAGGGCCGCGATGACCGGGGCCGGCGTCCTGGCGGGCGCCACCAGTCCCACCAGGGCGGCGGCCTGCACCTTGGGCAGGCCCAGCTCGGCGAAGGTGGGCACGTCGGGCAACTGGGGCAGGCGCGTGGCGTTGGCCACGGCCAGCGGGCGGACCTTGCCGCCCTTGATGAAGCCTGCGCCCGCGGCCAGGTCCACCATCATCACGGGCACTTGGCCGCCGGCCACGTCGCCCAGGGCCGGAGCCGCGCCCTTGTAGGGTGCGTGCACCAGCTTCAGGCCGGCCTCCACCCTGAGCAGTTCCATGGCCAGGTGGTGCGGGCTGCCGGCGCCGGCCGAGGCGTAGTTCACGCCGTCCTTGCTGGTGCGCGCCTGGGCCAGGAAGTCTTTGGCCGTGGCCGCTGCCATGCCGGGGCCGGCCACCAGGATCATCGGGAAGCGGCCCATCAGCGTGACCGGCGCGAGGTCCCTGGCGGGGTTGTAGCTGAGGCTCTTGTAGAGCACGGGATTGAAGACCAGGGTGCCGTTGTCGGCCGACAGCACGGTGTAGCCATCGGCGGCAGCACGCGCGGTTTCCGAGGCGCCTATGGCCGTGTTGCCGCCCGGGCGGTTGTCCACCACGATGGGCTGGTGCACCTGGCCGCCCCAGGCCTGGCCTATGGTGCGGGCCAGGAAGTCCGAGCCGCCGCCGGCCGCGTAGGGAACGATCCAGCGCACGTTCCTGCTGGGGAATCCGTCCTGGGCCAGCGCGCCGGGCAGGGCGGTGGCCGATAGCAGGCCTGCGGCCAGTGTGGTGAGGAAAAGGCGCTTGTGCATGGGGCTTGTCTCCGGTGAGGCCTGGGTGGAATCCATGGAATCTTGTTTTGCGTAATTTTTCTACGCATTGCGTAAAAATACCGCCCGGGATTACCCGCAAGCTGCGGCACAATGCCCCGCCAGCCCTTAAAACAGGCCTTTCCAGACCCGTCCTGCCGCCATGACTTCCACTGTTGTCTCCGAGATTGACGAGCCCGCGCCGCCGCGCGAAAGGCGCCAGCGCGTGCAGGCCGCCGAGACCTGCCTGGCCGTGCTCAAGGCCCTGGCCACGCTGGGCGGACGCGCCAGCCTCACGGCCATCGCGGGCGCGGTGGAGGAAAGCCCGGCCAAGGTCCACCGCTACCTGGCCAGCCTGATGGCCGAGGGGCTGGTGGAGCAGGACCGTGGCGGCACGCAGTACGCGCTGGCGGCCGAGGCCATGCGCGTGGGCCTGGCCGCCATGCGGCAGTCCGACCCCATCCGCCTGGCCGAGCCGGCCCTATTGCACCTGCGCGAGGCCTTGCAGGTCACCAGCTTCGTGGCCGTGATGGGCAACCTGGGGCCGACCATCGTGCGCTTCGAGGAGCCGGGCCTGCCGGTCACCGTCAATGTGCGCGTGGGCTCGGTGATGTCGCTGCTGTGGTCGGCCACGGGGCGCGCCTTCTTCGCCTTCATGGACGACGATGCCCGCGTGGATGCGCTGCTGGCCCGGGAGCTGGCCGAGGCGCCGGCCGCGCGGCGCGCGCTGCTCGATGGCGCGGACCCGCTGGGCACGCTGCGCCGCGAGATCCGCGCTGCGGGCTGCGCCTCGGTGCGCGATGTCAACCTGCCGGGCATCAGCGCCGTGGCGGCGCCGCTGCACGACTACACGGGCCATGTGGTGGGCGTGCTGTGCGCGCTGGGCGCCAGCGGCGGCTTCGACCCGGACCCGCAGGGCGCTGTGGCCCGGGCCCTGCGCGCCGAAGCGGCGCGCGTCAGCGCCTCGCTGGGCCATCTGCCCGGTGAGGCCCGGCTGAAGCCCGGCTGAGGCCCGGTTGAGGCCTGCAACCCGCTGCCGCTACGGCGTCACCAGCGTGTAGGCCATGCGCACGCGCTGCATGTCGCGGCCCAGGCGGCGGCTCTCAGGCAGGCGGCGCACCCAGGCCAGCTGTTTCACGGTGCGCGCCATCAGGGCGCGGGTCTCGGGTTCCATGGACTGCACGAAGTCCCGCCAGGCCGCGCGTGCGGCCGGCATGGCGCCGGCCTGCTCCAGTATCCAGGCCGTGGAGTGGGCGTAGCACAGGGCATCGCGCACGCGGCACAGCGCCAGGGGCAGGTGGGCGGCAGGGTCGTCCTCGAAGTCGATGAAGCCGATCACGCCGTCGGCACAGCAGACCATGTTGCGCGCAAAGGCCTGGCTCAGGCAGTCGCCGCTGCCATGCACCTGCTGCAGGGTCTGCAGGCCCTGCAGCCATAGCGCCAGCGTGCTGCCATCCCCCCGGGGCAGGGCGGCTTCCATGGCATTGCCCAGCGAGGGCGCCTCCACGCCGGGGCTGCCCAGGTGGCGCATGGCAAAGCCGTCCTCGCACTCGGCCAGCACGGCAGGCACACGCAGGCCGCGCTGCGCGAGCTGGCGCAGGCGGCGCACCTCGGTGCGGATGGCTTCGTGGCCGCCCGGGTTGGGCACGGGCCGCAGCACGGGCAGGCGCAGGCCGGCGGCCAGCAGGGCCAGGGCGCGATAGCGCCACGCCGGGTTGCTGGCGCCCGCGCGCTTGACCCAGATGGTTTCGTCGCCGCGGTCATAGCGCTGGATGCTCAAAGGCTGGCTCAGCACATGGGCGCGCAGGAAGGCGTCGTAGTCTGGCGATTCGGAAGGCGGGACGGCGGCAAACGGTTCGGACACGGCAGGCTTTTCTGGTGGGAGGCGCAGTGCGCCAAGCATGGACCGATTGTGCCGTGTCATGTCCGTTGCGCGGGGCAAGGCCTGTTTACGGGTTTGCACTGCGCATGGCCCTGGAAATCTGTGCGGCGGCACCCTGAAAATTGAGACAATCGTTTCATCTTTTCAGCCCTCATCAATCCATGAATTCCGAAGACAGTGGCAAGCTGGTGGCCGCCCTGGTGCGCGGCATCTCCGTACTGCAGTGCTTTTCCAACAAGCACCAGGAACTCAGCGCCCGTGACCTGATGGACATGACGGGCCTGCCCAAGCCCACGCTGTTCCGCCTGATCGACACCCTGTGCGAACTGAACCTGATGCGCTACTCCGAGCGCCTGTCCAAGTACGTGCCGGGCGTGGGGCTGCTGAACCTGTCCTCACCCGTGCTGGCGCGCATGCACATGCGCCAGTTCGCGCGGCCGCACATGCAGGAGCTGGCCAATCACCTGGAGGGCCAGATCCAGCTGGCCGTGGGCCACGGCCGCCAGCTGTGCCTGGTGGAGCTGGCCAACGGCCTGACCAACAAGGTCTTCCTGCCCGAGATCGGCGTGCACATCTCGCTGTCGCGCACCGCCACGGGCCGCGCCTACCTGCTGAGCCTGCCCGAGGCCGAGCGCGAGGCCTTCATCGCGGAACTGCAGGCCGACGATCCCGCACGCGCCCAGCAACTGCGCGAGCGGCTCGACGATGCGCGGCGCGACCTGGCCGAGCACGGCTTTTGCCGCAGCCACGGCGACCTGCACCGCGAGATCCAGTCCATTGCCGTGCCCATGTCCACGGCCCAGGACGGCGAGTACTGGGTGTTCTCGGTCTCCCTGCCCATCTACAGCCCGCAAAGCCGCGCGCTGGAAAGCGATGCCGGGCCGCGCCTGATCACGCTGGTGCGCCTGGTCGAGGGCATGCTGGGCGCTTCCAGCCTCTCGTGAATCAGCGGGCGCTGCGCCAGACTTCCTGCGCGCGGCCTGCGCTCACCTTCTCCCGCACGCTGGCGGTGTCGGAGCCTGCGGCGCTCGCAGGACCCGGGGCATAGGCCTGGCCGTCAAAGCGTGGCGCGGGGCTGGCCTGCAGGGCGCCGCCTTCGGGCTGCAGATAGACGCCACGCGCCTGCAGGTGCGGGTGGCTGGCTGCTTCCACGGGACTGAGCACGGCGCCGAAGCAGGCATCGCTGCCCTCCATCAATTGCTGCCAGTACGCGCGGGGCCGGGAGGCGAACAGCGTCTGCAGCTGCGCGCGCCGCGCGGGCCAGGCGGCGCGGTCCCACTGGGGGCCCTGGAACGCTGCGGCACCGGCCAGGCCCAGCCTGGCCAGCAGCAGGGCGTGGAACTGCGGCTCGATGGCTCCCACGGTGATGAAGCCGCCATCGGCACAGGCATAGGTTTCGTAGAACGGTGCACTGTCGTGGATGCTGTGGCCGCGCTCGTCGGCCACCAGCCCGCGCTGGCGCGCGTGCAGCATGAGGTTGAGCATGTGCGCCGCACCATCGACGATGGCCGCGTCCACCACCGTGCCGCGCCCCGTGGCGCGCGCCTGCACGATACCGGCCAGCAGCCCCGTCATCAGGTACATGGCGCCGCCGCCGATGTCGCCCAGGGTGGCAAAGGGCGAGACCGGCCGGGCATCGGCCGGCGAGCATCCCCACAGCGCGCCCGAGACGGCCGCATAGTTGTTGTCGTGGCCGGCTGCCTGGGCCAGCGGGCCGTCCTGGCCCCAGCCCGTCATGCGGCCATAGACCAGGCGCGGGTTGAGGGCCTGGCAGGCCTCGGGTCCCAGGCCCAGGCGCTCCATGGTGCCGGGCCGCATGCCTTCGATCAGCGCATCGGCATCGCGCACCAGGGCCAGCACCAGGTCACGCCCTTCGGGCGACTTGAGATCGGCGAACACCGAGCGCTTGCCGCGCGACAGCGCCGAGGCGGCTGAGGCGGATGAGGTGGCGGCGGGTTCCGCCTCGGGCCGCACGATGGACACCACATCGGCTCCCAGGTCCGCCAGATGCATGGCGCAGAACGGCCCCGGGCCGATGCCGCCAATCTCCAGCACGCGCACGCTGTCCAGCACCTTCATGGCGTCTCCGTCGAAATCGGTTCAGTCGAGTTGCAGCTGGCGGCTGGTGATCAGCGCGCCCCAGCTCTTGCGGTCGTTGTCCACCAGCTGGGTGAACTGCGCCTGCGGCATGCCGCCCGGGCGGCCGCCGAGCTCGCGGTAGCGGCGCGCCACCTCGGGGTCCCGGAGCACGGCGACCAGGCCGTCGGTGAGCTTGCGCACCACGGCGGGCGGCGTCTGCGCGGGCAGGAAGAAACCCATCCAGCCGACCTTGTCGAAGTCCTGCAGGCCCAGCTCGGTGGCGGTGGGCACGTTGGGCAGCTCGGGCTCGCGCTGCGCGCCGGTCACGGCGATGGGATGCAGCTTGCCCGCCTTGATATGCACCAGCGAGGCCGTGAGGTTGTCGAACATGAACTGCGTCTCTCCCGACACGATGGCCGCCGTGGCCGGTGCCGAGCCGCGGTAGGGCACATGCACCACGTCCACGCCCGTGCGCTCGCGCAGCAGCTCGCCCATGAGGTGCGTGGTCTGGCCCACGCCGGCCGAGGAGAACGACAGCTTGCCCGGCGCCTGCCGCGCGGCCTTGAGCAGATCGTCCAGCGAGCGCACCGGCGATGCCTGCGGCACGACCAGCACGTTGGAAAACGAGATCATGTCCGTCAGCGCCACGAAGTCCTCGGGCCTGTAGGGCAGCTTCTTGTAGGCCGTGTAGTTGATGGCGTTGGAGCCCGTATTGCCCACCAGCACCGTATAGCCGTCCGGCTGCGCGCGTGCCACCTGGCTGGCACCGATGGAGCCGCCCGCGCCCGGCCTGTTGTCCACGATGACGGGCTGGCCCAGCCGCTCGCCCAGCTTGAGCGCCAGCAGCCGCGCGGGAATGTCGGTGGAGCCCCCGGCCGCGCCCGGCACGACCAGGGTGATGGGCCGCGTGGGCCAGGCGTCGGCTGCAATGGCGGCCGTGGCGCACAGCAAGGCAGCCGCCGCCAGCGTGAGGCGTTTGAACATGGTGTTTCTTCTCCGCGCGTGTGCTGGGCCGGGGCGCTTCTCAGCGAGGACTCATCCGAATGGCTCCGTCCAGGCGAATCGTCTCGCCATTGAGCATGGGATTTTCAAGAATGTGCAGCGCGGTCAGCGCGTACTCGGACGGGTGGCCCAGGCGTGCGGGGTTGGGCACGGAGGCGGCCAGCGACTGGCGGATGTTGTCGGGCAGCTTGGCCAGGATGGGCGTGTCGAACAGGCCCGGCGCAATGGTGCACACGCGGATCATGCGCGTGGCCAGGTCGCGCGCGGCGACGATGGTCATGCCGATGATGCCGGCCTTGGCCGAGGCATAGGGAATCTGGCCGATCTGCCCCTCGTAGCCCGCCACCGAGGCCGTGAGCACGCAGGCGCCGCGCTCGCCTTGCACGGGCTCGTTGCGCGCCATGGTGGCGGCGGCCAGGCGCAGCGTGTTGAAGGTGCCGATCAGGTTCACGCGCACGATGCCCGTGTACTTGTCCAGCGAGCCGGGGCTGCCGTCCTTTTCCACCAGCCGCAGCGGCCCGCCCACGCCCGCGCAGTGCACCAGGGCGCGGAACTCGCCGAAGTCCTCGGCGGCCGCAATGGCGGCGGCCATCTGGTCGGCGTCGGCCACGTCGGCCTTCACGAAGCGCAGGCGGCTGCCGTGGCGCTGGCGGGCGGCGTCCACCATGGCCGCGCCGCGGTCCTCGTTCAGGTCCACCACCACCACGTTCAGGCCGCGCTCCAGCAGCGCCAGGGCCGATGCCTCGCCCAGGCCCGATACGCCGCCCGTCACCAGGGCCGTCATGTTCTCTTGCAGTTGCATGGATGTGTCTCCCGTGCCTGGCTCACAGGCGTTCGATGATGGTGGCGTTGGCCATGCCGCCGGCCTCGCACATGGATTGCAGGCCGTAGCGCGCGCCGCTGTCCTCCAGCGCGTGCAGCATGGTGGTCATCAGGCGGATGCCCGAGGCCCCCAGCGGATGGCCCAGGGCGATGGCGCCGCCGCGCGGGTTCAGCCGCTCGGGGTCGGCGCCCAGTTCCCTCAGCTCTTTCAGCCAGGCCAGGGGCACGGAGGCGAAGGCCTCGTTGATCTCGCAGTGGTCCATCTGCTCCAGCCGCATGCCGGCCTTGGCCAGCACGCGCCGCGTGGCGGGAATGGGGGCCGTGAGCATGTACAGCGGATCGTCGCCCACCACGTCCAGCGCCACGAAGCGCGCTCGCGGGCGCAGGCCCAGCTGCTGGGCGCGCTTTTCGCTCATCAGCAGCATGGCGCTGGCGCCGTCGGTCATCTGCGAGGCATTGCCCGCCGTGGTGTGCCAGCGGATCTGCGGAAAGCGCGCCGACAGCTCGTCGTTCTGGAACACGGCCTTGAGCGCGCCCAGCTTCTGCGCCGTGGTGGCCGGGCGGATGGTCTCGTCGGCCGTGACGAGGCCGGCAGGCGTGGTGATGCCCACGATCTCGCGCTCGAAGTGCCCGGCCGACTGGGCCGCATGGGCGCGCTGGTGCGATCGCGCGGCATAGGCATCCAGTTCCTCGCGGCCCAGGCCCCAGCGCGCGGCCACGAGGTCGGCCGACACGCCCTGGCCCACCAGCCCCGGCGCAAAGCGCGCATCGAAGCGTGCGCCCGTGGTGTTCTGCCCCATGCGCGAGCTGCCCATGGGCACGCGGCTCATGGACTCCACGCCGCAGGCGATCACCATGTCCTGCGTGCCCGACATGATGGCCTGCACGGCAAAGTGCACGGCCTGCTGGCTGGAGCCGCACTTGCGGTCGATGGTGGTGGACGGCACATGGGCCGGCAGGCCTGCGGCCAGCCAGGCCAGGCGGCCCGGCGTGCCGGCCTGCTCGCCGGCCTGGCTCACGCAGCCGGTGATCACATCGTCCACCGCGCCGGGGTCGATGCGGTTGCGCTGCACGAGCTGCTCCAGCACCTGGCTGAGCAGATCGACGGGGTGGAGTTGGGCCAGGGCGCCATCGGGCTTGGCCCGGGCCATGGGACTGCGGATGGCATCGACGATGACGGGAGTGTTCATGCTGATTTAATGAGACTGGAGGTTCACGAAATGAATGATAAGTCTCGAAATTTGCATTGAACAAAGCGTTTTCCCGGATGAAAAACCGCGCGCAAACAAAAATACTTGCTGAAACCCGATGAATTCGAGACGGCGGATTCAAAAAAGCAAAGGAGACAGGCGTGCATGACTTTCACAGCTGGGCCGATGCCCGGCCCGACCGCGTTGCGCTGACCATGGGCGACAGCGGCCAGCAGCACACGGCGGGCGCGCTGGCGCAGCGCTCGCGCGAAGTGGCGCAGTGGATGGCTGGGCAGGGCCTGGCGGCCGGCGACACGGTGGCCGTGCTGATGGAAAACCGCGTGGAGATCCTGGAGCTGGTGCTGGCCGCGCGCCTGGCGGGCCTGTACACGGTGGTCATCAGCACCCACCTGACGGCGCCCGAGGTGGCCTACATCCTGGGCGACAGCGGGGCGCGCCATGTCTTTGCCTCGGCCGCCACGGCGGCGCAGCTGCCGGCCGAACTGGCCGCCTCCGTGCATTCGGTGGACGGAGACTGCGCATCCACGGGCCTGCCGTCGCTGGCCGATGCCCTGGCCGCCTGGCGTGCGCAGGCGCCCGCGCCCATCGACCTGTCGGGCCGTCCGCTGGGGCGCGACCTGCTGTACTCCTCGGGCACCACGGGCCGGCCCAAGGGGATCAAGAAGGCGCTGCCGGCGGCGCTCTACCGCACGCAGGCCGACCCCGAATTCCTGGCCTGGCAGCGCAACATGGGCTTTGACGCCGACACGGTCTACCTCTCGCCCGCACCGCTGTACCACGCAGCGCCGCTGCGCTACTGCCTGCGCACGCTGGACGGCGGCGGCGCGGTGGTGATCACGGCGCGCTTCGACGCACAGCAGGCGCTGGCGATGATCGAGCGCTACCGCATCACCCACAGCCAGTGGGTGCCGACCATGCTGGGCCGCCTGCTGCAGCTGCCCGAGGAGGTGCGGCACGGCTATGACCTGTCCAGCCACCGCTGCGCCATCCATGCGGCCGCGCCCTGCCCGGTGGCCGTCAAGCAGGCGCTGCTGGACTGGTGGGGCGACATCCTGCTGGAGTACTACGCAGGCTCCGAAGGCTGCGGCATCACCCTGATCAACTCCGCCGAATGGCGCCGGCGCCCAGGCTCCGTGGGCCGCGCCAGCTACGGTCGGCTGCGCATCGTGGGCGACGACGGGCAGGAGCTGCCTGCGGGCCAGATCGGCCGCGTGTTCTTCTCGGACGTGGCGCCCTTCGCCTACCTCAACGACCCCGCCAAGACCCGCGAGGCCATCGACGAGCGTGGCTGGGCCACCTATGGCGACCTGGGCCATGTGGACGAGGAGGGCTACCTCTTTCTCAGCGACCGGCGGGCCGACCTCATCCTGTCGGGCGGCGTCAACCTCTATCCGCAGGAAATAGAGAACGCGCTGGCCACGCACCCGGCCGTGCAGGAGGTGGCCGTGGTCGGCGTGCCCGAGCCCGACTTCGGCGAGCAGCCCATGGCCGTGGTCGTGCTGCGCCAGGGCCATGCGGCCAGTGCAGAGATGGCGCACGCCATCGTCGCCGAGGCCGGCGCCACGCTGTCGCGCCTCAAGCGCCCGCAGCGCCTGCAGTTCGTGGACGAGCTGCCGCGCCTGCCCACGGGCAAGCTGCTGCGCCGCGTGCTCAAGGACAGGCTGCGCGAGCAGCCCCACGCGGGCTTCAACCTGCGCAGCGCCTGAACGGCCCTTCCCCGTCTTTCCTCACCGACAACCACCGGATACCGACCCATGCAAGACCTGACCGAGCGCTCCGTCTACCGCGAAGACCATGAACAGTTCCGCGAGCAGGCCCGCCGCTTCTTCGAGCGCGAGATCGTCCCCCACCATGCCGAATGGGAGCGCCAGGGCATCGTGCCCAAGGAGGTCTGGCGCAAGGCCGGGCGCGAAGGCCTGCTCAACCCCATGCTGCCCGAGCCCTACGGCGGCGGCGGCGACTTCGGCCATGCGGCCGTGCTGCTGGAGGAGATCGCGCGCACGGGCGCCAGCGGGTTGGGCTTTCCGCTGCATTCGGACATCGTCGCGCCCTACATCCATGCCTATGGCAGCAAGGTGCAGAAGGACCGCTGGCTGCCGCGCATGGCCGCAGGCGAGCTGATCGGCGCCATCGCCATGACCGAGCCCGGCGCGGGCAGCGACCTCAAGTCCGTGCGCACCACGGCGCGGCGCGAGGGCGACCACTACGTGCTCAACGGCCAGAAGACTTTCATCACCAACGGCATCAACTCGGAGCTGGTCATCGTCGTCGCCAAGACCGCGCCCGAGATGGGTGCCAAGGGCGTGTCCCTGATCGTGGTCGAGGACGGCATGCCCGGCTTCTCCAAGGGCCGCAAGCTCGAGAAGATCGGCCTCATGGCGCAGGACACCTCGGAGCTGTTCTTCGACAACGTGCGCGTGCCGGCCGACCACCGGCTGGGCGAGGAGAACGCGGGCTTCAGGTACCTCATGCACGAACTGGCCCAGGAACGCCTGGTGGTGGCCGTGCGCGCCGCCGCCTCCATCGAGGCCTTTTTGCACAAGACCATTGCCTACACGCGCGAGCGCAAGGCCTTCGGCCAGCCGGTGTTCGACTTCCAGAACACGCGCTTCAAGCTGGCCGAGGCCAAGGCCCAGGCCACCATGCTGCGCGTCTTCGTGGACGACTGCATCGCCCTGCACCTGCGCCGCGCGCTCGCGCCCGACCGGGCGGCCATGGTCAAGCTCAATGCCACGGCGCTGCAAAACCGCCTGCTCGACGAATTCCTGCAACTGCACGGCGGCTACGGCTACATGACCGAATACCAGATCGGCCGCGCCTGGACCGATGCGCGCATAGGGCGGATCTACGGGGGCAGCGACGAGATCATGAAGGAGATCATCGGAAGGACTCTTTGAACCCCTGAGCGGCTGCGCGGGCGTGCGGCGCCCTGATCCGGGGGACGGCCAAGCGGGGCGATGTGTAGCGGCTGCACATCATGAAGGCCCTTGCTCCGGCCGCTTGTCCTAGGCTTTTCCCAAGCCCGATCCGAGTGGGAGAAGCGGCAATTTTCCTTTTGGCAATCCTATTTTTTGGCAGAAATTGGAATTTCCATAGAGCGGCTCATTCTTCCATGATCTTTCCGTATCGAAAGACCGGGAGGGCGCCCCGACAGGGCGCGAGCACCAATGACACGCCGAGTCACCATCCATACGCCATTGGGCGATGAATTGCATTTCCGTGAATTGCGCGGCCAGGAAAACATCAGCCAGCTCTTCAGCCTCGATGTGGAAATGCTCAGCGAAAGCGAAAGCATTGATCCCAAGGCCCTATTGGGCAAAAACGCCACCATAGAAATAGAAACCCAGGGCGGCGGCAGGCGCTTCATCGACGGCATCGTCACCCGCTT
>NZ_JBICKS010000020.1:0-1279 GCF_043104415.1 Delftia sp. WSY_16
GAGGCTGTTTGGTTTAAGTCAGACCACCGCCTCGGTGCCCTGACTGGCGAGTTGCCGGTAATAGTTTGCCTCAGCCTCGGCGGGTGGTATGTAGCCAATGGGTTCAAGCAGGCGATGGTGGTTGAACCACGATACCCATTCGAGCGTTGCGAACTCAACTGCTTCCTTGGTTTTCCATGGAGCCCGGCGATGAATCAATTCGGCCTTGTACAGGCCATTGATGGTCTCGGCCAGGGCGTTGTCGTAACTGTCGCCCTTGCTGCCCACCGAAGGCTCGATGCCCGCCTCGGCTAAGCGTTCGGTGTACCGAATGCTGACGTATTGCGAGCCCCTGTCAGAGTGGTGAATCAGGCTGCTGCCCTGCTCGGGTTGGCGCGCGTAGAGCGCCTGCTCCAGCGCATCGAGAACGAAGTCAGTTCGCATCGAACTGCTTACCCGCCAGCCAACGATGCGTCTGGCAAACACGTCAATGACGAAGGCCACATAGAGCCAACCCTGCCAGGTCGAAACGTAGGTGAAGTCGCTCACCCACAGTTGATTGGGCCTATCGGCCTTGAATTGGCGGTTGACCCTGTCCAGCGGGCACTGTGCTTTGCTGTCGCTGGTGGTGGTTCGCACGACCTTGCCACGCATCACCCCGCGCAAGCCCAACTGCCGCATCAGCCTCTCAACAGTGCAGCGGGCCACTGTCGTGCCTTCACGCCTTAGTTGCCGCCATACCTTGTCGGCGCCATAGACCTGCATGTTGGCCTGCCAGACGCGTTGAATCTGCGGCATCAGCACCTCGTCGCGCTTGGCTCTGGTGCAGCGCTTTTGAGGCTCGCGCATCAGCGCGGCGTGGCGCCAATACGCCGATGGGGCAACCTGCAAGACCTTGCAGAGCGGCTCGACCCCGAAAGCATTGCGCTGCTGGTTGATAAAGGCCTTCAAGACTTGAGTCGGCGGTCGAGCTCCGCCTGGGCGAAAAACGCGCTGGCCAGCTTCAGTATCTCGTTGGCCCGGCGCAGCTCTTTGACCTCGCGTTCCAGCTCCTTGACCCGCTGGGCTTCGGCTGTGGTGACACCTTCTCGTGTACCTGCATCCACTTCGGCGCGCTTGACCCATTCGTTCAGGGTCTGCGGCACGCAGCCAATCTTGGGTGCGATGGATTCGATGGCGGCCCAAAGGGATGGGTACTGCCCGCGCTGCTCTTGCACCATCCTCACGGCGCGCTCACGCACCTCAGGCGAGAACTTGTTCGTCTTCTTCATGGCTCAATCCTCTCAGAGTGTTGAGCCTC
>NZ_JBICKS010000021.1:0-27396 GCF_043104415.1 Delftia sp. WSY_16
GCAGAGCGGGTGTAAGATGCCGTGAGCATCACTCGATAACCTTGCACTATCTTGAGAGAAAAAACAACCACCCATAGAGAATACAAAGGTTTCCTTACGATATTCTCATTGATATCTCTTATCTATGGGATCTGGATATATGGCAATTGGCCAGGAAATCTGGGCAATGACAGCATGGCCGCCTTGATGGAGGCAACAGATAAAACAGGAAATATATCGGTTGGAAAAACAGCGATATGGATAGGCTTTATCAAGCTGGCACTGGCACTGAACAGCAGTATTGGCACGATCACAACACTGCAGATGATGGTTTCTGCATTCGTTTTCTCCAGAATAATCCACTACATTTACAATAACCACGGAATACTGCGATCTGCCATATTTTTTGCTTTCTTTGTTGCAACACCTCACATCCTGAACTTTTCCGGGATGCTCTACCCGGACGGACCATTTGCCATTTGCGGAATTGGATTTATCTTCGAAATATGGATATGCCTGAGGCGTTCTAAAGTCACATCCTTCTCCGCTTTCGTTATTTTTCTATGCATGCCTTTCGCCATCTTCGCAAGGTCGAATGGGATAGTATTATTGATACCTTTTATATATCTTTTATTCAAAACAGATCGATTCGGCCGCATCATTATCGCCACAATCGGCATTTTCTGGACTCTGACATCCACGTTCCTGACTCTGCATCAAGCAGGAAAGCCACAAGAGGCCACTTATCCATTGGTTATTTTCGAGACAGCCAACTTTGTTCAACCACGCCCGTTTTCCGTGGCCTTCGGCCTGCCTGCATACAATGTCTCCAAGACCACCGTCGAAGTACTTGAAAAATACGGTGGCATTCAGAAATTCAACGATTGGTACGATCGAGACTACTGGGATTCTCTTGTACACCAACCGAACTCACCGAACGTTCTTACAATACTCCCAGAGGACAAGGAGATCCTGATCAAGGAGTTTTCCAGATACAATCTCTGGCACAATATTCCCGCATTCCTGTCAAGCCGGGTCAATGTCTTTATGGTTTCCGCCTTGGCTGATGGCCACTTTCCCACGGCAGAGACAAAGAGCTATGTTCTGAAGAATTTCCAGGATTATTATTCAGAGCTGTCGCCCCCTCCATTTCTTAGCAAATGGATCACCCTTCTCAATTCCATTTCATGGAAATACAGGTTTATTCTCTGGTCACCTTTTTTCGGCATGGCCATGCTGGCTGTTGCCACCATAATGGCATGGAAACGCTTGAAGGCCGACCATCTGGTTATCTATGCTTCTCTAATTCTGCAGTTGTTCGCGATTTTTCTCTTCTCCAGCGCCGGGGAATACAGATATCTATTGACCTACTTCCTGCTCCCGATAGCTCTTTACCCGATGATCTGCGATTTACGCCGCAGCGCCCCTGCGACAACGAAGATGTCTTGATCTGGAGGCAATCGCCTTTCCACGCACCAGCCCACATCGACATCACACAGAGAAGCTTCTCACAGGCGCAAGATTGGCGTGACCGGCAGCCTTCGACATAGCGTGGCCAGGCCCACTGCGTCCTCAAAATCGATCACGCTGCGGCCATCCGTGCGAGCCGCTCGCCATAGAGCTTTTTCGAGCTTTGATGGGCATACTGACGGCATCCGCTTTCCGCCGAGCCTGAGGTCTTTCTCCTCCCTCCCTCTCAATACTTCTCAGGCACGCCCCCAGGGCATCGGCTTTTCCATACCCGGGCCCGCAGCCATCTGGTTCGCGGGCCTGCCTGTCAGCCCCTGCCATCACGCCCGGCGCATTCGGCACGCCACACCGCAAGAGCCGACAGCGCGGCACTGCCACCCGCCAGCAGGATGGATGGCGTATAGCCACCCCAGACATCGAACAGCCAGCCTGCCAGGCTGCCCCCAGCCACGGCAGCAATGCCGACCGCCACATAGAGCGCCCCCAGGATGGCACCCAGGTT
Source organism: Delftia sp. WSY_16 (assembly GCF_043104415.1). Classification (NCBI taxonomy): domain Bacteria; kingdom Pseudomonadati; phylum Pseudomonadota; class Betaproteobacteria; order Burkholderiales; family Comamonadaceae; genus Delftia; species Delftia sp. WSY_16. The sequence continues at coordinate 1,952 of NZ_JBICKS010000021.1, forward strand.
CCGCGTGCCGAACCAGGTCGCGGCGACAGCCGGATACAGCGCGATGCAGCCGCCGTTGGCCGCGCCGAACACCAGCGCGAAACCGGCCAGTGCCACGAAGCCTCGCGCCATGGCCCACAGCCCGCACAGCACTGCCAGGGACACGGTGAGCACCAGCAGAAAACGCAGCGCCCCCATCCTGTCGCCCAGCCGGCCCAGCGCAAGGCGCCCCAGCACATTGCCCACGCCGATCAGCCCGATCAGCCCATTGGCCTGAGCGACAGACAACCCCTGCTGGCGTGCCAGCGGGTTGATGTGGATCAGCGCCAGGAACAGGCCGATGGAGCCCAGAAAGATGGCCGCGAAATACCACCAGAAACGGGCCTGCCGCGCCGCCTGGGCCAGGTCCATGCCCTGGGCGGACTGCCCGGCGGCAGGGTCACCCGAAGGCGGCACGCCGTCGGGATGCAGCCCCAGCTCCTCAGGCCGGCCGCGCAGGACCGCCGCCGCCGCCAGGCCAGTAAGTGCGATGGCTGCGGCATATACCTGCATGGTCAGTTGCCAGGACAGGTGCTCCATGAGTGCGCCCGCCACCACGGGGCCGAGCAGCGTGCCCAGCCCGGTGCCCGCCAGCGCGATGCCGGAGGCAGAACTGCGCCACAGCACGAACCAGCGCGCAATGGTGGAGACGGCGGGCACATACACCAGGCCCACGCCCAGGCCGACCAGAATGCAGAAGGCGCCCAGGAACAGCACCGGCGATGAGGACAGCAGGCTGCTGGCCACAAAGCCCAGCGCCAGCAGCACGATGCCGGCCGAGGTGACGGTGCGTACCGAGGTCCTGTCGCTCCAGGCCCCCGAGAACACGCCCACGCCGTAGTAGATCAGGGCAGTCAGGGAAAAGATGGAGGCCGTGGAAAAACTACTGGCGCCAAACTGGGTCTGAATGCTGGCAAAAAACGCCCCGAACGAATAGGCCGCGCCAAAGATCAGCGCCAGCAGCACATGGACGGCGCCCACGATGTACCAGCCCCGGAAAAGTCTGCCTCGCCTCATTTGCATCTCCTTGGTATGGGATGACTTTAGTTGTCTATACATGCTTAGACATTAGGTATCAACCCCAGGAATACAGAGCAAAGAGCGAAATTGCAAGGACGGCGCACCTGCAAGGTCGGCAGCATTCCATAGCCGGTGTATGGGAGACAAGGCGTTGTTCAGAGGGACGGCCGCAAGGGTGCATGGGCTGGGGCCATCGCCTGTGGCAATCCATGCCTCCTTGCGCCCAGCCGCTGAGCATCTATGATCGCCACGAAGAATCGTTTTCTTCCTGCATCCGTTCACGGGCTGCATTCTCTCCATGCGCAGATCTTCTCGCCGACAGCTTCCCTCGCCCGCCCGCACGGTACCGGGCACCGTGCCCGGCGTTTTGCAGCGCTTGGCTTTCTGGAGCCTCATTGCAATCTTGGCGTGCGCCCTAGGCACTCTTTCCGTGGCTCATCCGGCTGCCACAGCTCTCACAGTCACTGCATTGGTCAGTTGCGGAGCATGGTCGAACAACCGCGAGAAAACCAGATTGCAGGCGCTTGCCGCCACCCGCAACGGCGAGTCGATCTGCGGCTTCGCCCGTTCCTTCGATTTGCGCAGCACAGATCCTTTGGTAATCCGCGCTGTGTATGAACAGCTTCAGGAAGAACTGCTCAGCTACCAAAAGAGCTTTCCTGTCCGCGGATCCGACCGGCTTGAGGAAGAGCTCGGCCTGGACGGTGATGATCTGGACATGAGCGTTGCGACAGCCATTGCACGTCGCTCGGGCAGGTCACTGGAAGGCACGCAGTCCAACCCCTACTACGGCCGCGTCATGACTGCATCCGATCTTGTGTATTTCTTCAACGGCCAGTCTGAAGTGGCACCGCAGGCCACCGCATTTCACTGACGACGGTACCTTGCTCAAAGCACGGCACAGACCGCTGCAGCGCCCTCAGGAAATCACATTCCGAATGAACCGCGTCACGCCTTCGTGCAGGTTCATGTAGGCGTAGTCCTGGGCGCTGCCGTAGATGGCGTAGTCGCCGGCCTCGATGGTCATGGGGCCTTCGCTCAGGTCCACCAGCAGGCGGCCTTCGACCACGACGATCATTTCATGCCAGCCTTCCGGGTCGGGTTGGGCCTGGTAGCGTTCGCCGGGGCCCAGGGACCAGGACCACAGCTGAGCCTCGCGCGTGGCAGGCACGCTGCCCAGCAGCATGGCCTGGCTTTCGGGCCGGATGCCGCGCCAGGCCATGGCGTTCATGCGCAGGCGCTGCGCGGCCGGGTCGCTGACGATTTCTATGAAGCTGGCGCCCAGCGCATCGGCCAGCCGATCCAGGCTGGACAGGCTGATATTGGTGTCGCCGCCTTCCAGCTGCACGACCATGCGCCGGCTCAGGCCTGCGGCCTCGGCCAGGGCCGCCTGGCTCAGTCCTGCACGCTGGCGAAGGCGGCGCAGGTTTTCGCTGACGAAAGCCAGGACATCGGAGCGCCCGCCAGCGCTGTGCAATATATTTCTCATATGATCTGCGCAATATGTTGCACACGTCATCTTCTCACAGTTCGCGCACGCCGCTGCTCAGCCGGCAGGAGCTTGCCCTCATTGCCGTCACCATGGTCTGGGGCGGCACCTTTCTCGTGGTCCACCTGGCCATGCAGCACAGCGGGCCGCTGTTCTTTGTGGGCCTGCGCTTCGTCACGGCGGGTCTGATCGGGCTGCTGGTGTTCCGCAAGGTCATGGCCGGGCTCACGCGCACCGAGCTGGTCGCAGGCACGGCCATCGGCGCCAGCATCTTTCTGGGCTATGGCCTGCAGACCTTCGGCCTGCAGACCATCAGCAGCAGCAAGTCGGCGTTTCTGACCGCCTTGTATGTGCCCATCGTGCCCCTGCTGCAATGGCTGGTGATGGGCAAGCCGCCGCGATTGATGAGCTGGATAGGCATCGGCCTGGCCTTCACGGGCCTGGTGCTGGTGGCGGGGCCCGAGTCCGGGGGAATGGAGTTGAACGTGGGCGAGATGGCGACCATGCTGAGCACGCTGGCGATTGCGGCCGAGGTGCTCCTGATCGGGCATTTCGCGGGCAAGGTCGATGCGCGGCGCGTGACCACGGTGCAGTTGCTGGCGGCCGGCACCATGGCGCTGCTGGCCATGCCCGTGGCTGGCGAGTCGGTGCCGGATTTCTCGTGGATCTGGCTGACGGCCGCCGTGGCCATGGCCTGCGCCAGCATCCTGATCCAGCTGACCATGAACTGGGCCCAAAAGTCCCTGTCGCCCACGCGTGCGACCGTGATCTATGCCAGCGAGCCGGTCTGGGCCGGCATCGTGGGACGCATGGCCGGCGACCGGCTGCCGGGGCTGGCCATCCTGGGGGCAGTGCTGATCGTGGGCGGAGTGCTGGTCAGCGAGCTGCGCCTGGGCAGGCAATCACCTAAGCCGTAACGCACCCCGGCTGCGCCCCCGGCGTGCTGGGCCGCACCTGTCCAACCCTGCCGCAAGGCCACAGGCGAATTGCTGCGCAGGACAAACAGCGGGGGGCATGCCAACCGCCTTGAAAGCCAGGTCAGGACACTTCTCAGAAGCTCTTGAAAAACGGTATTTTCATAATCAATCAGAAACATCCGATCTCAAATAACCCATTCCTAGGATAAATCCCATTTATTCAATAATCCTAAGACGACTCTGAAAATCCGATTCCCATCAAAAAAATCGATACAGAACCCAATCAACCCTTTAGATTCCGATTTTGAAAACAGGCAAGCCATTCATCGGCTTGATGGTCATTCAATTCAGGAACTCATGAAAGGGCGATGGAATGCAAAAGCATGGCACGGGGAATCGACGGAAATTGGCCGGCTTTACGGCGGCAATGGCAGCCAGCTGCACAATCGTTTTGGGGACGGGTGGCACCGCATGGGCCGCCTCGGCAGGGCAAGGTCGCGGCTATGCGCTGGAAGCGAAGGCCGGCGTTTCATTGGTAGACCTCGGGCTGGATATCCCGCTGGTAGATACCGGACTGCAAAGTGCGCCGCCGGCGTTCAATGTCTCCGGGAAAATGCTTGCTGCAGACATCGGGACCGCCACCGACAGCTTGATTTCATTGAAGGCGGGGGTGCTTTCGGCAAGCACCGGGAGCTCGCTGGCGCAAAACCGCGTTGAAACAACCGCAGGCATCAGCGACGTCAACCTGTCAATCGCTGGCGTCGTGGCCATCAAGGCCGATGTGCTGCAGTCCCAAGTGCAGGCAACCTGCGTCAATGGCGCCGTCCAGCCCACCGGGGCCGCGACCATCGAGAATCTGGGCATCTCCGTGCTCGGCGTCCCCATCTCAATTCCACTGAATCCATCCCCCAATACCGGACTGAATGCCGGAATCCTGGAAATCGTTTTCAATGAGCAAACTCCCGTGGATGGGGGAATGGAAGTCAATGCCCTGCGCATTGGCGCAAAAATACCCACCTTCGCCGACGTCAACCTCGTCTTCGGCCATTCGCAAGCCTCGCTTGCCGACTGCACCGCAGTGGAAGGGGATACCACGCCACCTGCGGTAGACATCACCACGTCCCCGGTGATCAATGCAGGCAACCAGGACGCCTACATCGTCGCAGGCAGTTGCACCGCGGGCGATGGCAATGTGAAGGTGACCATCGGCACGGCCCCAAAGTTCGTGGCCATGACGACGGCCTGCAATGCAGCCGGAGCCTGGACGGCACCGGCTGCCAATGTGGCCAGCCTGCCCCAGGGTCCGGTGGACATCACGGCCATCCAGACCGATGCGGCCGGCAACACCGGCACGCGAAGTGTCATCACCACCAAGACCACAGCCGCAGCCACGGACACGACGGCACCCGTGGTCGCGGTAGTCAACGCAGCCGCGATCAATGCCGGCAATGAGCACGGCTACACCGTCTCGGGCACCTGCACGGCCGGCGATGGCGATGTCAGGGTGAGCATCGGCACGGCGCCCAACTCCGTGGAAGCCATCGCAGCGTGCGGCAGCAACGGCCAATGGACCACTGCCGCCACCGACCTGGGCGGGCTGCCTGCGGGCACGGTGCCCATCCAGGCCAGCCAGACCGATGCGGCTGGCAATACAGGGACCGCCAATGTCTCCGTCACCAAGGCAGACACCACGCTGCCTGTGGTCACAGTGGGCACCGCGCCCCAGATCAATGCCGGCAACCAGGGCGCCTACATCCTCTCTGGCACCTGTACAGTCGGCGCAGGCAACGTCACGGTGACCATAGGCACGGCGCCCGACGCGGTGGTGGCCACTGCGCCCTGCGACAGCAATGGCGATTGGACCACCCCCGCCACCGACGTGAGCGCACTTCCTGCGGGCACGGTGGGCATCCATGTGGCTCAGACCAATGCCGCCGGCAATTCGGGCACGGCCGATGCCACGGTCACCAAGGTCGATACCACGCCGCCCACCACGCCCTCGGTCACGGTAGTGAATCCTCCCCCGATAGACGCGGGCAACCAGGGCGGCTACATCCTCTCTGGCACCTGCACGGCCGGCGGTGGCAGCGTGACGGTGACCATCGGCACGGCACCCAAGGCCGTAGTGGTGACCGTGCCCTGCGATGGCAATGGCCACTGGACCACTCCTGCCACGGACGTGAGCGGCCTGCCCAAGGGATCGGTGACCATCACGGTCACCCAAACCCAGGCGACGGGCGATGTCGACTCAAGCACTGCGACCACCATCAAGACCACGCCTGGCGCGGGCGATGCCCCAGGCAGCGACTCCGTCGCAGCCATCCCCGTGGGCGGGGCCTGGGCCTCCCTGCTCCTGCTGGGCGCGGCGGCGCTGGGACTGCGCCGCCGTGGCAGGCAGCCGGGCCCGCAGTGCTCCGGGCGGCACCACGATTGACGTAGTTGCCACCATCAAAGGCGCCACGGCCGTGGCGCCTTTTTGCATTGGGCCTGCGCAAGGCATGGGGCGGCCTTGATGCGGCCTTGATGGCGTTGTGCGCAAACACAATCCGCCCTTGAGGCAGCCGTCCCTAGAGTCAAGGCCTCACAACAAATGGCTTCCCGATGAAGCCGCGCCGCCATGAGACCTGTCGCCATCCTCCAGCACGAATCCACCCAGGGCCCCGGCGTTCTGCGTGAACACCTGGAGCAGCAGTGCATTCCCTACCGAATGTTGCAGCCCGCCCTCGATGGCAGAGCCCCTGTGCATGCCGCCGACTACAGCGGCATCGTGGTGCTGGGCAGCAACCATTGCGTCAACGAGGGCCTGCCCTGGATGGAGGATGAACAGTCCCTGCTGGCCGACGCGCTGCGGCATGACGTTCCCGTGCTCGGCCACTGCTTCGGCGCGCAGATGCTGGCGCGCGCCATGGGCGCCAGGGTCTGGCGCAACCCCTGCCCCAACATTGGCTGGAGCCGCATCTGGGTGACGGCTGCCGCCCAGCAGCTCATGGACCTGCCGCGCGAGGCCACGATCTTCCATTGGCACTACGACACCTTCGAGATCCCGCGCGGCGCCGTGCGCACCATGTACGGCAGCCATTGCCTGAACAAGGGTTTTCGACATGGTCGGCACTGGGCCTTCCAGGGCCACATGGAGGTGACTGCCGCCAGCGTGGCTGCCTGGTGCGCCGAAGGCCATGACGAGCTGCTGCGCGCACGCGGCCCCGCGGCGCAGACCGAGAGCGAGATCCTGCGCCACCTGGACCTGCGCATTCCCGTGCTGCACGCCCTGGCCCACCGCACCTACCGGGCCTGGACGTCTCAGCTGCAGCGGCCCGTGGTCGTGCCCCTGAGCGCGGCCAGCCGGTAAACCTTCCAGGCCAGGCAATCCCTGGTGAATACCCTGGGTGCGCTTGACGCAGCTTTTGCGTGCAGGGAAACTTTCGATACGAAATAGAAGACTTTCGAATCGAAAGAATCCATGCAGGAACAAGGCAACAGTTCACTCAAGCGCAGGCTGCAGATCGTGGAGCTGGCGCGCAAGACCGACGAGGTGCGGGTCGAGGCGCTGAGCGTGCTCTTCGGCGTCTCCACCGTCACCATCCGCAACGACCTGCACTACCTGGAGCAGCAGGGCTATGTGGTGCGCGCCTTCGGCAAGGCGCGCTACAACCCGGCCCTGCTCAAGACGGCGGCCGAGCTGCCCGGCGCCCACGCCGCCGCACAAGGCCCGGCACAGGCCCAGGTAGCCCAGGGCGCGCTGGGCTGGATCGAGGACGACGCCTCGGTCTTCCTGGGCAGCGGACGCATCACCCACCGCGTGCTGCCGCTGCTGGCCAGCCGCCAGGGCATTGCGCTGACGCTGCACGACCTGTCCATGGTGGCGACGGCACGGCAGTTTCTCGATTGCGCCATCCACGTCACGGGCGGCTCGCTGGCCGGCGACGAGCCCTGCCTCATCGGCCCCGGCGCTGAAACGGGCCTGCGCGGCCGGCCGCTGGACATCTGCCTTTTCGAGATCTGCGGCATCGACGAGCGCAACCGCCTGCTGTGCCGCGACTCGGGCGCCGCGCGGCTGTACGCGGCAGCCGTGGAGCACAGCGCCAAGGCCGTGGCGCTGGCACTGGATCTGGACAGCACCTCGGGCGGACACCCGGTCTGCGACATCGCTCAACTCGACGGCCTGTGCGCGCACCAGGACATGGAGCCCGGCGCCTTCGATCTGCTGGCACGCCACCGGCTGCAGGCCACCCACAAGGCAGAGGGCCGCATCGAGTTCGCCAGAAGCTGAGTTTTTCCACAACGACAGAGGGAGGGAGACCGCCATGGACCGCAACACGTTTCTCCGGCGCATGCTGGCCGGCGCATTCACATTCGGCCTGCCGGCCAGCCCGGTGCTTGCACAGCCGGGCCCCGGCCCCGCGCGCACCCTCGGCGTGTCCCTGCTCACGCAGCAGCACCCGTTCTACCTGGAGCTGGCCCAGGCCATGCAGCAGGAAGCCGCGCGGCAGGGGCTGAAGCTGGACCTGAGCATTGCCAACCAGGACCTGGGCAAGCAGATCTCCGATGTGGAGGACTTCGTCAGCAAGAAGGTCGATGCCATCATCCTGTCGCCCGTGGATTCACGCGGCGTCAAGGCCGCCGTGCTCAAGGCCGCTGCCGCCCGCATACCCGTGATCACCGTGGACATTGCGGCCAGCGGGGTGGAAGTGGCCTCGCACGTGGCCACCGACAACCGCGCCGGCGGCGTGCTCGCCGGCCAGCTCATGGCCCGCGCCACGGGTGGCAAGGGCCAGATCGGGGTGCTGCACTACCCGTCCATACAGTCCGTGGTCGATCGCGTGGAGGGCTTCAAGTCGGCCATCGCGGCCTTCCCCGGCATGAAGATCGTCTCGGTACAACCCGGCATCACACGCGCCGAGGCCCTGTCCGCATCGCAGAACATGCTGCAGGCCCACCCCGACCTGGCAGGCATCTTCGGTTTTGGCGACGATGCGGCCCTGGCCGCGCTGGCCAGCGTCAAGGCCGCCAGAAAGCTGGAGCAGGTGAAGATCGTGGGCTTTGACGGCATGGCCGAGGCCCGCGCAGCCGTGGACCGCGAACCGGCCTTCGTGGGCGTGATCCGCCAGTACCCCGACCAGCTGGGACTGCAATCCGTGGCCCTTGCCGCGCAATTGCTGTCGGGCAAGCCGGTGGAAAAACTCCACCCCGTGCTGCCCGGCGTGTACACGGCTGCCGCCAGGTAAATGGACCTGCGGAGCCCGCCATGCCAGGCCCCACTGCACACGGCCGCCCAGGCCGTGCCATGCTCGACGCCGTTGCGCCGCCCCCCATGCTAGAGGCCCGGGCACTGGCCAAATCCTTTGGCGCCGTGCAGGCACTCAAAGGCGTTTCCTTCCGCCTGCGCGCAGGCACGGTGCACACGCTGCTGGGAGAGAACGGGGCCGGCAAATCCACCCTGCTCAAGATCCTGGCCGGCGTACACCGGCCCGATGGCGGACAGCTGCTGGTGGCCGGCGCCCAGGCCCGGCTCGGCAGCCCCGGCGATGCGCAGCGCCACGGCATCGCCATCGTTCACCAGGAGCTGAGCCTGGCGCCCAACCTCAGCGTGGCGGACAACCTGTTTGCCGCGCGGCTCCCGCAGCGGGCCGGCTGCGTGGACCGCCGCGCACTGCGCCGCGACGCCGCCGCGCTACTGGCCCGACTGGGCATGGACCTGGACCCCAACGCGCAGGTGGCCGAACTGTCGCTGGCCCAGCGCCAACTGGTGGAGATCGCCAAGGCGCTGGCCCAGCCCTCGCGCATCGTCATCATGGACGAGCCCACGTCCTCGCTCAGCGACAGCGAGGCGCAGATTCTCTTCACCCTCACCGCCCGCCTCAAGGCCGAGGGGCGCGCCATCATCTACGTCTCGCACCGCATGGACGAGATCATGCGCATCTCGGACGAGATCACCGTCATGCGCGATGGCAGCTCCATCTGCACCCTGGCGCGGGACGAGACCGACATCGGGGCGCTGATCGCGCTCATGGTGGGGCGCCAGATGCAGGACATCTATCCGCCGCGCGGCCCCGCCCCTGACCGCAGCACGCGCGCCCTGCTACAGGTCCGCGGGCTGGGCCTGGCCGGGCGCTTCGAAGGCATTGACTTCGAGGTCCACGCGGGCGAGATCGTGGGCTTCTTCGGGCTGGTGGGCTCGGGCCGGTCCGATGTCATGGATGCGCTGTTCGGCATGCACCGCTGCACGGGCAGCATCCTCATGCACGGCCGGCCGCTGCGCCTGCGCTCGCCGGCCGACGCCATTGGCCAGGGCATGGCCTTCGTGACCGAGAACCGCAAGGAGCAAGGCCTGGTGCTGGACCAGTCCGTGCAGCACAACATCTGCATGGTGCAGGTGCACAGCGGGCGCGGCGGCGCACTGCTCACCGACGAGGCCGCCGAGCAATCGCTGGCCCGCGCCTGCGTGCAGCGGCTGAAGATACGCGTTGCCGGCCTGCAGCAGCCCGTGCGCCAGCTGTCGGGCGGCAACCAGCAAAAGATCGTGTTCGCCAAATGGCTGGCCATGCGCCCCCGGCTGCTGGTGCTGGACGAGCCCACGCGCGGCATCGACGTGGGCGCGAAGTTCGAGATCTATGCCCTGATCCGCGAGCTGGCAGCGGCCGGCACCGCCGTCATCCTGGTGTCGTCGGAGCTGCCCGAGGCACTGGCCCTGAGCGACCGGCTGCTGGTCATGCGCAACAAGCGCCTGGTCCAGAGCCTGGACACCCTTCATCTGCGCCAGGAGACCGTGATGGCGCACGCCACCGGAGCAGGACTGCCATGAACCATTCCGACCTGGGCCTCCCCGCCACGGGCGCGCCCGAAGAACGCCTTCCCGGCGACCGGCGTTATGACGGCAGGCATGGCTGGCGGCATGCCTGCAAGCCGCTGCGGCGCCACGCCGGCACGCTCATGGGCCTGGCCGGCCTGGTGGCGCTGTTTTCCCTGCTGTCGCCCGCCTTTCTCACGGCCGGCAACCTGCGCAACGTGCTGCTGCAGGTGTCCATCATCGCCATCGTGGCCTTCGGCATGACCTATGTGCTGCTGCTGGGCGAGATCGACCTCTCGGTGGGATCGGTGGTCGCCCTGGCAGGCAGCGTGGCCGGCCTGATGCTGGGCCAGGGCCTGGCGCCCGCCCTGGTGCTGCCCGCCGTGCTGCTGTGCGGCCTGCTGCTGGGCGCGCTCAACGGCTCGCTGTCGGCGCTGCTGCATCTGCCGTCCTTCATCGTGACGGTGGCGACCATGGGCATCTTCCGGGGTCTGGCCTATATCGTCTCGGGCGGCATGCCGGCGCCGGTGGACAGCGAAGCCTTTCTGTGGATCGGCAACGGCGAATGGCTGGGCATGCCCGTGCCCATCTGGATCCTGGCCGCACTGCTGGCCGCCAACCACTTCGTGCTGGCCCGTACCGTCTTTGGCCGCAAGACCTATCTGGCAGGCGGCAATGCCGAGGCGGCCACCTATGCGGGCATACGGGTGGGGCAGCTGAAGATCGCCATCTTCATGCTGTCGGGACTGATGGCGGCCGTGGGCGGCCTGCTGCTCACCTCCCGCCTGTACTCGGCCCAGCCCAACGCGGCCATGGGCTGGGAGCTGGACGCCATTGCCGCCGCCGTGCTGGGCGGCACGCGCCTGGCCGGAGGCCACGGCAGCGTTGCGGGCACCTTGATAGGGGCGCTGATGATCGGCGTCATCAACAACGGCATGAACCTGATGAGCGTGCCCTACTTCTATCAGCTCATCGTCAAGGGCAGCGTGATTCTGGTGGCCGTGTGCATTGATGTGCACAGCAGGCGCAGGCGCTGACGCATGGGCCGGCGGTGCAGCGAACGGCGCACGGGGTTTGATTCCAAAGGGAGGGAGAGCATGCAATCCATCATGACCATGGGCGAGATCCTCGTCGAAATCATGGCCGAGCGAAAAGGCCAGAGCTTTCGCGCGCCGGGGCCGCTGACCGGGCCCTATGCCAGCGGGGCGCCCGCCATCTTCATCGACCAGGTGGCCCGGCTGGGGCATCCGGCCGCCATCATCGGCTGCGTGGGCGATGATGATTTTGGCTGGCTCAACATCGACCGCCTGCGCCGCGACGGAGTGGACACCAGCGCCATCGCCGTGTGCAAGGGCGCCGTCACGGGCAGCGCCTTCGTCACCTACCGCGACAGCGGCGAGCGCGACTTCATCTTCAACATCACCAACAGCGCCTCGGCACAGCTGCAGCCCGAGCAGGTCAACCAGGCCGTCCTCAAGGACTGCGCGCACTTCCATGTCATGGGCTCGTCGCTGTTCTCGTTTCGCATCATCGATGCCATGAAGAAGGCCATCGAGATCGTCAAGGCCCAGGGCGGCACCGTGTCCTTCGACCCCAACGTGCGCAAGGAGATGCTGCGCATCCCCGAAATGCGCGAAGCCCTGGCCTACATCCTGGAGTTCACCGACATCTTCCTGCCCAGCGGCCACGAGGTCACGCAGCTGGCCCGCTCGGCCGACGAGGCCGGCGCCATCGCCGAGATCTTTGCGCGCGGCGTGCGCGAAATCGTGGTCAAGCGCGGCGCCGACGGCTGCAGCTACTTCAGTGCCGACGAGCGCATCGACCTCGACGCCCTCCGCGTGAACGTGGCCGACCCCACGGGCGCGGGCGACTGCTTCGGCGCCACCTTCATCACCTGCCGGCGCCTGGGCAAGACCGCGCTGCAATCGCTGCGCTACGCCAATGCGGCCGGCGCGCTCGCCGTCTCCAGCAAGGGGCCGATGGAGGGGACCTCCGGCTTTGCCGGGCTCGACGCGCTGCTGGCACAACAGCCGCAGCACCTGCGGCATGCGGTGATGGAGGGCTGAAACCATGCTCACCCACCTCACCCGTCTGGCACAGTCACGCTGCGGGCAGGCGCCAGCAGCCGCTGGCGGCGCGAACGGCGCACTCGGCATCTACTCCATCTGCTCGGCCCATCCCCTGGTCATCGAGGCCGCCATGCACCAGGCGCTGGACGACGGCACGCCGCTACTCGTGGAGGCCACCGCCAACCAGGTCAACCAGTTCGGCGGCTACACCGGCATGCAGCCCGCCGACTTTCGCCGTTTCGTGCTGGCCATTGCCGACCACTGCGGCCTGCCGCCAGACCGCGTGCTGCTGGGCGGCGACCACCTGGGCCCCACGGCGTGGACGCATCTGCCTGCCGCCGAGGCCATGGACCTGGCGCAGGACTTGGTACACGCCTATGCGGCGGCCGGCTTCGTGAAGCTGCACCTGGACGCCAGCATGGCCTGCGCAGACGACCCCCAGGCACTGGACGACGCCACCGTGGCCCGCCGCGCCGCCCTGCTCTGCCAGGCGGCCGAGCAGGCCAGCACCTGCCCCGCGCCCGGCCCGGCCTACGTGATCGGCACCGAAGTCCCCGTGCCCGGTGGCGCCGCGCATGCGCTGGAGCATGTGGAAGTCACCGCGCGCGCCGACGCCCAGCGCACGCTGCAGGTGCACCGCGACGTCTTCGCGCAGCAGGGGCTGGACGCTGTCTGGCCGCGCATCATCGCGCTGGTGGTGCAGCCGGGCGTGGAGTTCGATCACACGCGCGTGGTGGACTACGCGCCAGCCGGGGCAGCCGACCTCCGGCAGTTGCTGCGCCAGCATCCGCAACTGGTCTTCGAGGCCCACTCCACCGACTACCAGCGGCCCGAGGCCCTGCGCCAGCTGGTGCAGGACGGCTTTGCCATCCTCAAGGTCGGGCCCGGCGCCACTTTTGCGCTGCGCGAGGCGCTGTTCGCGCTGGCCGCCATCGAGGAGCAGCTCGTGGATGCACCCCAGCGCTCCCACCTGCCCGCCGTGCTGGAGTCGGCCATGCTGGGCCGCCCCGCCAACTGGGAGCGCTACTACCGCGGCGAGCAGCCCGATCCCGGCGCCCAAAGGCTGCTGCGCATCTACAGCTACAGCGACCGCATCCGCTACTACTGGGCCGACCCCACGGTGAACGCCGCCGTGGCGCGGCTGCTGGACAACCTGTCCGCCTGCGCCCTGCCCGAGAACATGCTCAGCCAGTTCCTCCCAGCCCAATACCAGGCCGTGCGCGCCGGGCGGCTGGCACCCTCGCCCCACGCACTGGTGCTGGACCGCGTGCGCGAGGCGATACGGCCGTATGCGGCAGCCTGCAACGCGAGCCTCACAGCTGTCCCGCCTCCCCCCTGATCAAATCCCACACGCTTTGCGCCACGGGCGACAGTTCGCGTTGGCGGCGGCGCACCAGCATGATGTCGCGCTGCACGCGCGGCAGCAGGGGGCGGCTGGCAAGGGCGTCGGGGGCGGCGCCACTCGCGGGAATTCGCCATGTCTGCGGCACGGCCAGTTCCGGCACCACGCTCAGGCCCAGGCCCGCCTGGAGCATGCAGAAGATGGTGGTGGTGTGGCCGACTTCCTGGACCACGGCGGCCTCGGCGTCGTGGGCCTGCAGCGCGGCGTCGATCAGGCGGCGGCTGCCCGAGGCGTGGTCCAGCAGTACCAGCGGCTGGCCGGCCAGGTCGCTCCAGGCCACCTGGCGCTTGCGGGCCAGCCGGTGCGTGGCCGGGCAGACCAGGCAGAACGGTTCACTGAGTATGGTTTCGCAGTACAGGTCGTCGCGGCCTTGCGGGTCGATGACCACGCCGAAGTCCACCTCGCCGCTGCGCACGCTTTGCAGCACGTCGCTCTGGATGCGGTCCAGCAGCAGCAGCTCGATGCCCGGCGCCTGCTCGCGGCAGCGCGCAATGCAGCGCGGCATCAGATGCGCCGACAGCGTGGGGCTGCTGGCCACGCGCACCTTGCCCAGGCGCTGGGTGGCTAGGCCGCTGACTTCGAGCAGGCATTCATCCAGCGCGTCCAGCACGCGCGTGGCATGGCCCTGCAGCAGTCGGCCGGCGTCGGTCAGCTCCACCTCGCGCGTGGTGCGGTGCAAAAGCTGCACGCCCAGGGCCTGCTCCAGCTCGGTGACGTTGCGGCTGACGGCGGGCTGGGTGAGCGCCATCAGCTCGCCGGCGCGGCTGAAGTTGCGGCTTTCCGCCACGGCCAGGAAGGCGCGCAGCTGGCGCAGGCTGATATTCATACGGAAAAATTATAAAACCATCAGATAAATCCATTTCTCTTTTCAATGGCCGTGGCGTCCAATCGGGGCCTTGCAGCCTGGCTGCACGAACCGATAGTTAGTTGGAGAGAGTTTTCCCATGGCACGCCCCCGCTTCGCCCCTGACAATTTCACGCTGATGCTGCTGTCCACCGTGGCACTGGCCAGCTTCCTGCCCGCCTCGGGCGCCGTATCGCAATGGCTGGAGGTGGCGACCACGCTCATGGTCAGCCTGCTGTTCTTCCTGCACGGCGCCAAGCTCTCGCGCGAGGCCATCTTTGCCGGCATAGGCCACTGGCGCCTGCACCTGACCATCTTTGCCGCCACCTTCGTGCTCTTTCCCCTGCTGGGCTGGGCGCTGCGCCCCGTGCTGGAGCCCCTGGTCACGCCCGAGATGTACATGGGCGTGCTCTTCCTGTGCACGCTGCCGGCCACGGTGCAGTCGGCCATCGCCTTCACGGCCATGGCGCGCGGCAACATGCCCGCTGCCGTGTGCAGCGCATCGGCCTCCACGCTGATGGGCATCGTGATCACGCCCATCCTGGTCAGCATGCTGCTGCACAAGAGCGCCGAAGGGGGCGACGCGCTGCAGGCCATCGGCAAGATCGCGCTGCAGCTGCTGCTGCCCTTTGTGCTGGGCCATCTGCTGCGGCCCGTGATCGGCGGCTTCATCTCGCGCCATGCCAAGCGCGTGAAGTTCGTGGACCAGGGCTCCATCCTGCTGGTGGTGTACACGGCCTTCAGCGCCGCCGTCATCAGCGGCCTGTGGCAGCAGACGCCCCTGCCCGCGCTGCTGGGCCTGCTGCTGCTGTCGTCCATCCTGCTGGCCCTGGTGCTGGTCATCACGTCATGGACGGCGCGCCGCCTGGGCTTTTCCAAGGAGGACGAGATCACCCTGGTGTTCTGCGGCTCCAAGAAGAGCCTGGTCAGCGGCGTGCCCATGGCCAAGGTGCTGTTCGAGTCCAGCGCCGTGGGCGCCATCGTGCTGCCGCTGATGATCTTCCACCAGCTGCAGCTCATGGTCTGCGCCGTGCTGGCCCAGCGCTATGCACGCCGGCCCATGCATCCCGAGGCGATCGAGGATGGCGCCGTGCCCGCCAGCGCTGCGCCGGCCGCCAAGGCCGGAGCGGCGCCGGCCAAATAAGGCGCGGGCGCGCTCCCATCACAAAAAAGCCTGGCTCTCGCGCCAGGCTTTTTTGCATCTCAGCCCTTCAGGGCCAGGTTGTTGAGCTTGTCCAGGCGCTCGGGCCAGCTTCCCTGCTGCGCCGACTGCAGCAGGATGCGCGTCCAGGCGATCCAGGCGTCCCACTGCACGCGCTTGTCCCAGGCATTGCCCCAGCCGCTGAAGCACTGCAGCGCGCTGGCGGCTGCGCGCGCGGCGTCGTCGGCGCGGCCGGCAGACAGGTAGAGCTGGGCCAGCACCATCTGCGGCTCGCCCACCCAGGGGTTCAGGCGCACGGCGCTTTCCAGCACGGCCGTGGCGGCGTCCAGGTCCACCAGCGGCTGGTCCAGCTGGATCACCGACCAGTACAGCGACACGGCAGCGGCCTCGTCGCCAGGCGACAGCTGCCGGCTGCAATGGTCGAACACCGGCGGCAGCGGCAGCTGGGCGCGCAGCGCCGGGTGCTGCAGCGCACGGCCCAGGTCGCTGATCTGGCTGAGCATGCGGCTGGCAGGCCGCATGGGGCCGGGCCACAGCGAGGCCGCCCAGTGCACGCCCTGCTGCCGCTGGTTCTGCACCTGCGGAAACTGCGAGTAGATGTCTTCCTGCCAGCTGAACCACTGCTCCATGGCATCGGCCATGCTCACGATGGTGAAAGCCGCCACCTCATAGGCGCTCAGGCGCTGGCTGCGGCCGGCGGATTCCAGCGCCATGGAGCCGTCTTCGGCCAGGTCGCCGGCCAGGATCTTCTGCATGAACTGCGTGCGGCTCATGGTGCAGAACAGGTAGACCAGGTGCTCGGCGCCCTCGCCCACCAGTTCGCGCAGGCGGCCGCGCTCGCTGCCCGCGTCGAACTTGACCAGGTCCACGAAGGCGTTGCCGTAGACGCTGTGCAGCAGGCCCAGCAGGCGCACGTCGCGCGGCTGGCGCCACAGCGCCAGCGAACGGGCCACGCCCGCCAGGTGGTGGCGGAAAGTGCCGGCCTTGTGCCAGTCCTGGCCCACGCCGCGCGCCAGCACCACGGGCAGCACGGGGGCGAGGTCGGCATCCCTGCGCAGCCATTCCTCGTCCAGCAGGTCCTGGGCGCGCGTGAACAGCGCATCGTCAAGTGTCTGGAACAGTGTCGGGACAGGCAGGCTCATGCGGGCACCTCCATGGCAGCGGCGGGCCGCTGGGTATATTGCGCCACCCAGCCCGCCGTATCGGCGAACAGGCGCAGCGCCTTGATGCGCCGCGTGGCGGTCAGCGTGAAGCGGTGCTCCACGCCGGCCGGTATGCGCAGGTAGTCGCCGGGCTGCACGCGCAGCACGCGCTCTTGGCCGTGGGCATCAAAAAAGCCGAACAGGCCTTCGCCTTCGAGGATGTAGCGCACCTCGTCATCGGCATGGGTGTGAGGCTTGTCGAAGCGCTCCAGCGCCTCGTCCAGGCCCGGCGTGCCTGGGTGCAGCACGACCAGGTCCATGCTGTGGTAGCCATGGGCCACGCATTCGTCGACCACCAGCATGCCCACGGCCTGGACCACGGTGGCCTTGCCGCCGTCGTCCAGCTGGGCCTGCGCCAGCAGCGCGGCCAGGCCGGGCTCGGGCGCCAGCGGGCGGTGCTGCCATTGCACGCCGATGGCGGCCACGAAGTCCGCGTCGGAAACCCGGTGGGATGCGAGGCTGCCCATGCTCTTACCAGGCCGCCGTGTAGGCGCCCTTGAACTGCGTGTCGATGAACTGGCGCACCTCGGGCGACTGATAGGCCTTGACGAAGGCCTGCAGGCCCGCGTCCTTTTCATGGCCGGCGCGCGTGGCGATCAGCACGGTCACGTACGGCGTGTCCGTGGCTTCCAACGCCAGCGAATCCTTTTGCGGCGACAGGCCTGCGGCCACGGCGTAGCTGCTGTTGACGGCGGCAGCGTCCAGGTCGTCCAGCGAGCGCGCCAGCTGGGCGGCCTCCAGCTCGACGAACCTCAGCTTCTTCGGATTGGCCGTGATGTCCAGCACCGAGGCACGGGCGCCCGCGCCGGTCTTCAGTTCGATCAGCTTTTGCGCGGCCAGCACCATCAGCGCACGCGAGCCATTGGTGGGGTCGTTGGGGATGCCCACGCGCGCACCGCTCTTGAGGTCGGCCAGGCTTTTGATCTTCTTGGAGTACACGCCCATCTGCTGGTTGACCGCACGGGCCACGGGCACGAGCTTGTAGCCGCGGTCCTTGTTCTGGGCGTCCATGAAGGGCTGGTGCTGGTAGATGTTGGCATCCAGCTCACCCTGCGACAGCGCCGCATTGGGCTGGATGAAGTCGCCGAACTCGACCAGCTTCACCTTCAGGCCGTTCTTCTCGGCCACTTTCCTGGCCACCTCGGCGATCTGGGCATGCGGGCCCGAGGTCACGCCGATGGTGACCGAGCCGTCGGCCGCATGGGCCGGCAGCGCGGCCATTCCCGCCAGGGGCAGGACGGCAGCCAGGGCCAGCGATTGAAGCAATGCGCGCTTTTTCATGGAATCCCTCTTTCAGACAATCTCGCGGCAGCTTGCCGCCCCGGCCACGCCAGCCGCACCGGCCGCCGGGGTGTGTGGATCAGCGGTGGCTCAACCTGCGCACCGCCCAGTCGCCCAGGCTCTGGATGGCCTGCACGAAGAAGATCAGGATGATGACCACGGCCAGCATCACATCGGGCAAAAAGCGCTGGTAGCCGTAGCGGATGCCCAGGTCGCCCAGGCCGCCGCCGCCAATGGCGCCGGCCATGGCCGAGTAGCCGGTCAGGCTCACGAAGCTGATGGTCAGGCCCGCCACGATGCCGGGCAGCGCCTCGGGCAGCAGGATCTTCCAGACGATCTGGCCCGTGGTGGCGCCCATGGACTGGGCCGCTTCCACCAGGCCGTTGTCCACCTCGCGCAGCGCGGTCTCCACCAGGCGCGCCACGAAGGGGGCTGCCGCAATGGTCAACGGCACCACGGCCGCCCAGGTGCCGATGGACGAGCCCGTGATCAGACGCGTCAGCGGGATGATGGCGACCAAAAGGATGATGAAGGGGGTGGAGCGCAGGGCATTGACGATCCAGCCCACGATCTTGTTGGCCGGGCCGTTCTGCAGCACGCCGCCGTGGTCGGTCAGGCGCAGGAACACACCCAGGGGAATGCCGATCAGGCCGCCCACCAGGCCCGAGACGCCGACCATGATGATGGTCTCCCACAGCGAGCTGACGAACAGCTCCAGCATCATTTCCGAAAAATTCTCAAACATCGCTCAATCCCTGGTGGAAACGATCTGCACCTGCACGCCGGTGGCGCGCAGATGGTCCACGGCGGCATCGATCTTTGCCGCATCGCCGCTGGCGAAGACGGCCAGCGAGCCGAAGGTCTGCTCCTGGATCTCGTCGATCTGGCCATGCAGGATGGACAGGTCCAGCCCCAGCTCGCGGATCAGGTGCGACAGGATGGGCTGGTAGGCGCTCTCGCCCGCATACGACAGGCGCAGCAGCCGGCCTTGCTGGCCGGGCGCCAGCTGGGCGGCCAGCGCGTTCACGCGCACGGCCACCGACTCGGGCAGTTGCTGGGGCACGATCTCGTCGATCAGGCTGCGCGTGATGGCCTGCTGCGGGCGCGTGAACACGTCGATCACGGGGCCCAGCTCGGCAATCTCGCCGCCGTCGATCACGGCCACGCGGTCGGCGATCTGCTTGATCACCTGCATCTGGTGCGTGATCAGCACCACTGTCAGGCCCAGCTCGCGGTTGACCTTGCGCAGCAGGTCCAGGATGGAACGCGTGGTCTCGGGGTCCAGGGCCGAGGTGGCTTCGTCCGACAGCAGCACCTTGGGGTGGCTGGCCAGCGCGCGCGCAATGCCCACGCGCTGCTTTTGCCCGCCCGATATCTGCGCCGGATAGCGGTCGCGCAGCGCGCTCAGGCCCACCAGGTCCAGCAGCGGGTCCACGCGCTTCTTGATGTCGTCCGCCGACATGCCCGCCAGCTCCAGCGGCAGCGCGGCGTTGTCGAACACCGTGCGCGAGGACAGCAGGTTGAAATGCTGGAACACCATGCCGATGTCGCGGCGCGCCGTGCGCAGCTCGGCATCGCTGAGCTGCATCAGGTCACGGCCGCCCACCAGCACCTGGCCGGAGGTCGGGCGGTTGAGCAGGTTCAGGCAGCGCACCAGCGAGCTTTTGCCCGCGCCGCTGCGGCCGATGATGCCGAACACCTCGCCCGACTCGATCTGCAGGTTGATGCCCCGCAAGGCATGGACGGGCCCGGTGGGGCCCTTGTAGGTCAGGGAAAGATCCCGAATCTCGATCATGAAAAAACGCCGCGGCGCAGGACGGCCTGGGGACGCCGCTGCGCATTGTTGGGAAGTGGGAGCAAATATAGGTTGCGCTTATAAAAACGCAAACTATAAAAAATTAAGTAATAAGAAGCTCCGGTTATGCCCGGGACTTCGCTACTTTCTGCACAACCCTCAACTATGCCTGAATGTGGACACGCCCTGGCCCTGCCGGGCTATGCGCGGCGCCACGGAGCACTGCGGAAAGGCCGTTCTTGCGGCGGCGTCTGATTGACAGTGCGGCCGGCACGCTGCCGTCGCGGCCTGGTGGCCCTGGCCCGCTCCTGCTTTTGACGATGGCAAGCACCCGCCGCTGCCGCCGCACTGACGCCAGAAGCAGCCTTTGCTGACAGGCCGCGCGGCATGCGCCCTCCTACAGTGGGCTCAACCCCACAGGAGAAGAGCGCCATGCGCCCAGAACAACACTCCGGCGCCGGCAGCCAGGCCGGCGCGGCTCCCTTGTCGCGGCGCGGCTTTCTGCAGGCCGCCAGCATCGCAGGCGTCAGCGTCTGGGTGGCGCCGCTGGCCAGCCAGGCCTATGCAGCCCTCTTTGAAGACCGCGTCCTGGGCAGCGTGGCCCGCGAGCCGGCCACGCAGCTGCCGCGCATGCGGCTCGATGGCCGCTCCAAGGTCATGGGCGCCAAGGTCTTCGCCCGCGACATCCGCGCCCGCGACATGCCGCACTGGCCCCAGCAGCAATCCCATGCCTTCATCGTGCGCACCACGCTGGCCGACCGGCTGTTCGACGGCATGGACCTGTCTTCCCTGGACGGCGAGCTGGCGCCCGACCGCGTGGTCACCGCCGAGGACCTGGTGCGCGACGGCCTGGCCTTTCCCGAGTTCTATGGCGAAGACATGCTGCTACCCGCAGGCAAGACCCCCGCCTACCTGGGCCAGGCCGTGGCCATCCTCATCTACCACGACTTCGCGCGCTTTCGCTTTGCCAAGGAAAGGCTGCAGGCCACGGCCGGCGTCATCCGCTACGGCCGCATCACGGGCGCGCTGGACCGTCCGCCCTGGGGCGTGTTCCGCTATGTGCGCCAGGGCGGCGCCACGGCCTTTGACGAAGACGTGTTCTCCAGCCTGCGCGATGCCCCGCTGTTCCCCGCCGAGCGCAAGCCGCTGGTCTGGCCGCAGATCTCCAAGGCCGACGCGGTCACGGCACGCGGCCTGCGCGCGGCCGAGCAGATCGCCCAGGAACTGGCCACGCCGCCGGCCGACTGGCTGGTGCTGCAGCGCCACTACGCCACGCAATCGGTGGACACGGCCGCGCTGGAGCCCGACAACGCCAACTGCTGGTATGACGCGGCCACGCAAAGCCTGCACATGGTGCTGGCCACGCAGTCGCCGCACGAAGTGGCCGAATGGGCAGCGCAGATGGTGCAGGCCAGCAGGTTCCCGCTCAAGCGCCTTTTCGTGCACCCCTGCTACACGGTGGGCTACGGCTCCAAGGACCACGCGCCCATGCCCTACTACGGCCTGGTCTGCGCGCTGTATGCGGACTGCAAGCCCGTGCGCCTGGCCAATGACCGGTTCGAGCAGTTCCAGTCCTCGCTCAAGCGCCATGCCTTCGAGATCGACTACACCATGGCCATCGACAGGAAGACCGGCCTCTTCCAGAGCCTGGTGGCCAACATGACGGCCAATGGCGGCGGGCGCGCCAACTTCTCGCCCTCGGTCGCCATGGTCGGCGGCACGGCGGCGCAGTCCATCTACTACTTTCCCAAGAACGACATCACCGCCGTGGCCCTGGCCAGCCGCGCGCTGGACGCGGGCTCGGCACGCGGCTACGGCACGCTGCAGAGCATGGCGGCCACCGAAATGATGGTGGACGAAATCGCCGAACTGCTGCAGATCGACCCCATCGAGCTGCGCCTGCGCAACGTGCTGACCTCGGGCGCCAAGAACACCCAGGGCGCCATTGCCGCTGGCGCCCTGCGCGCCGACGAGGTGCTGGAGCGCGCCCGCCGCCATCCGCTGTGGACCGAGCGCGCCAAGCGCAAGACCGCCTACGAGGCCAGCCACCCGGGCCAGCGCTACGGCGTGGGCTTTGCCTGCGTGCAAAAGGACTTCGGCACGGGCGGCGAGGCGGCCTTCGCCCGCATCGAGATATCGCCCCAGGGCCGCGTGCTGCTGCACCACTCGGGCACCGAGATCGGCACGGGCATGGGCACCTCGCAGGCCCAGCTGTGCGTGCAGTGGTTCGGCAAGCCCGCCGACGAGCTGCAGACCGCCTGCCTGGACTGGCCGGAGCTGCCGCTCAAGGCCGAGGGCGACAACTACACCATGCCCCAGGCCGACCAGGACCGCTTCGCCACCCGGCCGCTGTGGACACCGGTCTACGCCTCGCCGGCCAGTGCCAGCAACTCGGCCTACTACTACAGCCACGCCACCAGCGAGACGGCGCGCGTGGTCTTCGAGCACGGCCTGTGGCCGGCCGCCGTCGCCATCTGGAGCCAGGGCACGGGCGGCGGCCAGAAGGCGCCCTACGTGGTGCGCCGCGAGGACGCGCGCTGGGTCAACGGCATGCTCACGGCCAACGGCATGCAGCCGCTGTCCCTGCAGGCCCTGGCCCAGAAGGCCCATGTGATGCAGCTGGTCACGGGCGCCGTGGGCCATACCTTCAACCGCTGGCAATGGGCCGAGGCCGACTTCGACATCCTGGGCACCAGCGCGCGCCGGCCGCTGGACGCGCTGGCCGTGCGCCTGGGCAGCGCGCCCGATGCCGGCGCCGTCACGCCGGCCCCTGACACCACCGACACGCCACAGGCGGCCACGCCCGTCGAGGCCTCTGTCACCGCGCGGCGCAGCGCCGCCGGCTACCGCATGATTGCGCGGCGCAACCTGTTCTATCCGCCCATGCAGCGCAACAACGCGGGCGTCACCTACTACAGCGCCAATGCGGCCCTGGTAGAGCTGGCGGTGGACACGGGCACGGGCGCGGTCGAGCTGCTGGCCCACCACTCCATCATGGAGTGCGGGCGGCCCATCGTGCCCGAGCTGGTGCACGGCCAGCTCGAAGGCGGCATTGCCATGGGCATAGGCCATGCGCTGTACGAAACCATGCCGCTGTACGAGGGCGGCCCCGGCGACGGCAACTGGAACTTCCACCGCTACCACCTGCCGCGCGGCAGCGAGGTGGCGGTCTGGAAGCAGACGGCCGAGCTGCTGCCCCCGCTGTCCGACACCGATCCACCCAAGGGCATTGCCGAGGTGGTGATGATTCCCATCGTCGCCGCCATCGTCAACGGACTGCACCACGCCATTGGCAAGCGCTTCCACGACCTGCCCGTGACCCCGCAAAAGATCAGGGAGGCACTCGCACCATGAGCCTTGTCCCGCGCCCCTTGTCGCTGACCGTCAACGGCCAGGCCGTCGGCCCCATGGACGTGCCCGAAGGCATGCCCATGATCGACTTCCTGCACGAATACCTGAACCTCACCGGCTCGCGCCTGGGCTGCGGCATCGGCGAATGCCGGGCCTGCACCGTCATCGTGGACGGTCCCGAGGGCAGCCGCGAGATGCGCACCTGCATCACCGGCGCCCACTACTTCCAGGGCCGCAAGGTCCGCACCATCGAAGGCATTGCCGACCCGGCCGGCGCGGACACCGCCCCCCCGCCCTCGCCCGGCGCCTCGGGCCAGCCGCGCAAGGTCATCGCCATCAGCCCCGTGCAGCAGAAGTACCTGGAGCATTTCAGCTTCCAGTGCGGCTATTGCACGCCGGGCTTCGTCATCGCGGCCACGGTACTGGTCGAGCGCCTGGCCAAGGCGCCCATCCGCGCGGCCGATGTGGAACAGGTCGTGGGCGAGGCGCTGCAGCCCCACCTGTGCCGCTGCACCGGCTATGTGCGCTACTACGCGGCCGTGAAGGACCTGGTCCTGAACACGCCCGGGCTGACCTTGAAAGGATGAGCGCCATGTCCGCCGCCGACCCCAGCGCAGCCGCCCCCACCGGTGCCATCGCCGCCACCGCCGCGCCACCTGCCGACTACAGCGGTGCCCGCCCCCCGCCACCGCGCAGGCCCAGGCGCCGCTGGCGCGGGCTGCTGCTCATCCTCCTGCTGCTGGCCGTGCTGTTTGCCATTGCCGCCGTCTGGGGCAACCGGCCCCATGTGCCGCAGCGCGAGCCGCAGGCCGTGCACCGCAGCCCCCAGCAGCTGGCCCAGGGCCTGTACCTGGCGCGCGCCGCCGACTGCATGGCCTGCCATGACGGGGTGGGTGGCATGGGTGGCGCCCGGGAAGGCCAGCCCTTTGCGGGCGGCAAGCCCCTGCCCACGCCCTTCGGCACCCTCTACGGCACCAACATCACTCCCGACCCCGACCACGGCATAGGCCGCTGGACGGCCGAGGAATTCCACGCCGCCGTCACCCGCGGCACGGCGCCGGGCGGGCGCCAGCTCTACCCGGCCATGCCCTATGCCTCCTACCACCTGATGAGCCGCGAAGACTCGGACCTGATCTACGGCTACCTGATGAACATCCGGCCCGTGGCCCAGCCCAACACCAAGCCCGCCCTGCCCTTCCCCTTCAACCTTCGCGTGCTGATGTTCGGCTGGAAGACGCTGTTCCTGTCCAGCGCGCCCCTGCCCGTGGGCTCGCAGGGCCAGAGCCCGGCCTGGCTGCGCGGGCAGTACCTGGGCAATGTCATGGGCCACTGCGCCGAATGCCACACGCCGCGCGGCATGTTCGGCCAGATGCAGAAGGACCGCTGGCTGCAGGGCGGCACGCTGTCGCTGTTCACGGCCCCCGGCATCACCGCCGAAGCCCTGGCCGCACGCGGCTGGACGCGCGAGGGCATGGCCCAGTTCCTGCAGACGGGCTTCTCGGCCCACGGCAGCGCCTTCGATGAAATGCACGAGGTCATCGCCAACAGCACCCGGTACCTCACGGCCGAGGACATGACGGCGCTGTCCACCTTCCTGCTGGGCGACAACCCGCCAGCGCCCCAGCCCCTGCCGGCCGCCGCGCCCCCGGATTCCGGCACCGGCAACAGCGCGGGCAATGGCGCCGGCAACGGTGCGGGCACGCTGGACGCGGGCCGGGGCCACTACATGGCGCTGTGCGCCAGCTGCCACGGCAGCGAGGGCCTGGGCCGCAGCCTCACCATGCCCCCGCTCAAGGGCAACAGCACCGTGCGCCAGGCCGACGCCCGCAACCTGGTGCTGGCCATCCTCGTCGGCCTGCCCAAGCACCCGGCCACCCAGCAGGGCCCCACGCCCCTGCCCGGCATGCCCGGCTTCATGCAGGAGTTGACCGATGGCGAAGTCGCCGCCCTGGCCAACTACACCCGCACCGCCCTGGGCGGCCAGCCCGCCGACGTGACGGCCGCCCAGGTGGCCGACCTGCGCAGCGCAGCCGGAAAGTCAGGGCACAAGGCTGCGCCGTGAGACACCGGCTGTTCTACGGAGCCCAACCCGTATGCCCGCGCCTGCG
>NZ_JBICKS010000022.1:0-94508 GCF_043104415.1 Delftia sp. WSY_16
GCCATGCCCATCATTCGCTACCGCACGCGGGATTTGACGCGGCTGCTAGCGCCGACTTCGCGCAGCTTCCGGCGCATGGGCAAGATCGTGGGGCGCAGCGACGACATGCTCATCATCCGCGGTGTGAACCTGTTTCCGACGCAGATCGAGGAGATCGTGCTGCAGAACGCCCAGCTGTCGGGCCAGTACCAGCTGGTGGTCACGCGCGAGGGCAACCTGGACCGGCTGGCCGTGCGCTGCGAGATGCAGCCGGGCACGCACGGCGACACCGAGGCGCTGGCCCTGTGGGTGCAGCAGCGCATCAAGACCCTGGTCGGCGTGAGCGCCGAGGTCGAGGTGCTGCGGCCCGATTCCATAGAGCGCACCCTGGTGGGCAAGGCCCGCCGCGTGATCGACCACCGCAGCCGCTGAGCGCGCACAGGAGTCCCATGGCCCGAGGCCGATCTTCCGGATACGACGACCAGCGCGAACTGATCCTGGGCCATGCCGCCGCGCTGTTCGCGCGCAGCGGCTACCCCGGCACTTCGATGAACGAGGTGGCCCAGGCCTGCGGCCTGTCCAAGCCCACCATCTACCACTACTTCCGCGACAAGTACGCGCTGCTGGTGGACATCACCGACGGCCACATGACGCGGCTGCAGGCCCTGGTGGACGAGGTGCAGGCCATGGGCCTGCCGCCCGAGCCACGGCTGCGCATGCTGATCGAACGCTTCGTGCAGGAGTACGCCCATGCCCGCCATGCCCACCGCGTGCTGACCGAGGACGTGCGCTTCCTGCAGGACGAGGACCGCCAGCGCGTGGTGAGCAAGGAGCGCGCCGTGGTCGAGGCCTTTGCCCAGGCGGTGGCCCAGCTGCGGCCGGACGCCGACGGCGCGGGCCTGTCCAAGGCGCTGGCCATGCTGCTGTTCGGGATGATGAACTGGATGTTCACCTGGCTGCGGCCCGACGGAACGCTGGACCACGAGGCCATGGCCCCCGTGGTGGCCGACCTGTTCCTCGGAGGCTTGCCTGCCGTGCAGACCCCAGGCAAACCCGTGCATCAAACCGCTGGCAAAAAAATAGTTACCACGGTAAATTGTGGCGCCTGAAGGTGCCACGCCCCATCTAACACAAGGAGACAGACATGAAGCGTTTGACGAAACTGGGCCTGCTGGCCGCGACCCTGGCCACGGTCTGGGGCTCGGCCCTGGCCGACATCAATGTGGGCGTGGTGGTCTCGGCCACCGGACCGGCGGCCTCCCTGGGCATTCCCGAGAAGAACACCGTGGCGCTGATGCCGCGCACGGTGGCGGGCCAGAAGGTCAACTACATCATCCTGGACGACGCCTCCGACACCACGGCGGCCGTGGCCAACACGCGCAAGCTGATCAGCGAGAGCAAGGTCGACGTGATCCTGGGCTCCAGCATCACGCCCAACTCGCTGGCCATGGTGGACGTGGTCTCCGAGGCCAAGACGCCCATGATCACGCTGGCGGCCTCGGCCAAGATCGTCGAGCCCGTGGATGCCAAGAAGTTCTGGGTCTTCAAGACGCCCCAGCACGACGCCATGATGGCCGCCGCCATCGGCGAGCACATGGCCAAGGCCGGCATCAAGACCGTGGGCTACATCGGCTTCAACGACGCCTATGGAGAAAGCTGGCTGCAGGAATTCCGCAAGGTGGCCGAGGCCAAGGGCCTCAAGCTCACCGCCACCGAGGCCTATTCGCGCAGCGACACCTCGGTCACGGGCCAGACGCTCAAGCTCATGGCGGCCAAGCCCGATGCGGTGCTGATCGCCGGCTCGGGCACGCCGGCCGCACTGCCGCAGAAGTCGCTCAAGGAGCGCGGCTACCAGGGCAAGATCTACCAGACCCACGGCGTGGCCAATGCCGACTTCCTGCGCGTGGGCGGCAAGGATGTGGAAGGCACGCTGCTGCCCGCCGGCCCCGTGCTGGTGGCCCACCAGCTGCCCGACAGCAATCCGGTCAAGAAGTCCGCCGTCTCCTATGTGGAGGCCTACGAGGCGGCCAACGGCAAGGGCACGGCTTCGACCTTTGGCGCGCATTCCTGGGATGCGGGCCGCGTGCTCGAAGCGGCGATTCCCGCCGCGCTCAAGAAGGCCCAGCCCGGCACGGCCGAGTTCCGCGCCGCGCTGCGCGATGCGCTGGAGCAGACCAAGGACGTGGCCGGCGCCCACGGCATCTTCAACATGACGCCCACCGACCACCTGGGCCTGGACCAGCGCGCGGCCGTCATGGTCAAGATCGAGAACGGTACCTGGAAGTACCAGCCCTGAACCTGCAGGCCTGAGGCCGCAGCGGCTGCCGCGCCTGGCGGCGGCCGCTGTGGCGCTTGGCCGCGTCTGCTCGAAAGTCGATCATGGATCTGCAAATCGCCCTGCTGCTGGGGCAGGACGGCATCGTCAACGGCGCCGTCTACGGCCTGATGGCGCTGGCCCTGGTGCTGGTGTTCTCGGTCACCCGCATCATCTTCATCCCGCAGGGGGAGTTCGTCGCCTTCGGCGCGCTCACCCTGGCCATGATGCAGGCCGGACGCGTGCCCACCACGCTGTGGCTGCTGCTGGCCCTGGCCGCCGCCGTGCTGGTGGTGGACCTGCTGCGCTGGCGCGCGGGCAGCCAGGTGAGCTGGCCCGCCACCTTCCTGTGGTGCCTGGCGCTGCCGGCCATTGCCGTGGCCCTGGCCTGGGGGCTGCGCCCGTCCTCGCTGATGCTGCAGGCGCTGGCCACCCTGGTGCTGATCACGCCCATGGGGCCGCTGCTGTACCGCCTGGCCTACCGGCCGCTGGCCCATGCCTCGGTGCTGATGCTGCTCATCGTCTCGGTGGCCATGCACGGCGTGCTGGTCGGCCTGGGGTTGCTGTTCTTCGGTGCCGAAGGCTCGCGCACCCCCGCGTTTTCCGAGGCGCAGCTGCGCCTGGGCGACATCACGATCTCGGGCCAGTCCCTGGTGGTGGTGGGCGTGACCCTGGTGCTGGTGGCCCTGCTGTTCGTGTTCTTCGAGCGCTCCATGATCGGCAAGGCGCTGCGCGCCACGGCCATCAACCGCGTGGGCGCACGCCTCATGGGCATTCCCACGGCCATGGCCGGCGACGTGAGCTTTGCGCTGGCCGCGCTGATCGGCGCCATCTCGGGCCTGCTGATCGCGCCGCTGACCACGGTGTACTACGACACCGGCTTTCTGATCGGCCTCAAGGGCTTCGTGGCCGCCATCGTGGGCGGGCTGGCCAGCTACCCGCTGGCCCTGGCCGGCGCGCTGCTGGTCGGGCTGCTGGAGGCCTTCTCGTCGTTCTGGGCCAGTGCCTACAAGGAGGTGCTGGTGTTCACGCTGATCATCCCGGTGCTGTGGTGGCGATCGCGCAATAGCCACCATGTGGAGGAAGAAGAATGAGCGCCCCCGTTTCCTCGCAGGCCACGGCGCCTGCCAAGGCCGCTTCGGGCGGCATCAGCACGCGCGTGCTCACGGTGGCGGCCATTGCGCTGCTGGCCGCGTCCTGGGGCTTCCTGCCCGATTTCACCGTCGTCATCCTCAGCTACATCGGCCTGTTCGCCATGGTGGCCGCAGGCCTGGTGATGCTGACCGGCGTGGGCGGCATGACCTCGTTCGGCCAGGCGGCCTTCGTGGGCATCGGCGCCTATGCCACGGCCTGGGTCTGCACGGCACCGGCCTCGGTGGCCGCGCTGGGCGGGCTGGTGGGCGCGGCGGGCCTGCCCTGGGTGGGCCTGGCGCTGGGCCTGCTCATCACCTTCGTCGTGGCCTGGCTGCTGGGCGCGGTCACGGTCAAGCTGCAGGGCCACTACCTGCCGCTGTGCACCATCGCCTGGGGGCTGAGCCTGTACTACCTGTTCGGCAACATGGAGTTCCTGGGCGGGCAGACCGGCATCACGGGCATTGCGCCGCTGGTGATCGGCGGCGTCTCGCTGGCCTCGCCGCGCGCCATGGGCGTGGTGATCTGGGCCGTGCTGCTGGTGGCGCTGTGGCTGCTGCACAACCTGCTGGACTCGCGCGAGGGTCGGGCTATCCGCGCGCTGCGCGGCGGCCGCGTCATGGCCGAGTCCATGGGCATCGACACGGCGCACTACCGCGTCAAGCTCTTCGTGCTGGCGGCCCTGCTGGCCACGCTGTCGGGCTGGCTCTACGCCCACATGCAGCGCTTCGTGAGCCCGGCGCCCTTCAACCTCAACGTGGGCATCGAGTACCTGTTCATGGCCGTGGTCGGCGGCGCCGGCCACCTGTGGGGCGCGGTGCTGGGCGCCACGCTGATCACGCTGATCAAGCAAAAGCTGCAGGACATATTGCCGGCCCTGCTGGGCACCAGCGGCAACTTCGAGGTCATCGTCTTCGGCCTGCTGATGGTGCTGGTGCTGCAGCGCTTTGCAGAAGGCCTGTGGCCCACGCTGCAGGCGCTCACGGCGCGCTGGGTGCGCCGGCCCGTGTCCGATCTGAAGCTGGCGGACGCGGCGCCGCTGGCGCAGCGCGCGCTGCCTGCGGCGGGCCAGGTGCTGCTGGCGGCCGAGCATGTGACCAAGCGCTTTGGCGGCCTGGTGGCCAACAACGATGTGGCCATGACGCTCAAGGCCGGCGAGGTGCATGCGCTGATCGGTCCCAACGGCGCGGGCAAGAGCACTTTCTTCAACATGATCTCGGGCGTGGACTCGCCCACCGAGGGCCAGGTGCGCTTCATGGACCAGGCCATGAACGATGCGCCCTCGCGCCGCTTTGCCGCCCTGGGCCTGGGCCGCACCTTCCAGCATGTGCGCCTGCTGGGCCAGCGCAGCGTGCTGGAGAACGTGGCCGTGGGCGCGCACCGGCGTGCGCACCGGGGCTGGCTGGCCTCCATGCTGCGCCTGGACCGGGCCGAGGAGGCCTCGGTGCTGGCCGAGGCGCGCCGCCAGATCGAGCGCTGCGGCCTGGGCGCCTTCGCCGATGTGCCGGCCGCCTCGCTGGCCCTGGGCCAGCAGCGCGTCGTGGAGATCGCACGCGCCCTGGCCGGACAGCCTGCGGCCCTGCTGCTGGACGAGCCGGCCGCCGGCCTGCGCCACCTGGAAAAACAGGCCCTGGCCGACCTGCTGCGCCAGCTGCGGGCCGAGGGGCTGGGCATTCTCGTCGTGGAGCACGACATGGAGTTCGTCATGAATCTTGCGGACCGCATCACGGTGCTGGAGTTCGGCACCGTGATCGCCGAAGGCACGCCGGCCCAGATCCAGGTCAACCAGCGCGTGCTGGACGCCTACCTGGGCGGCGGCGACGACGACGAGGCAACCGGAGAGACGGCATGAGCGACACCCTTTTGCAGCTCAAGGGCCTGAGCGTGTCCTACGGTCCCGTGGAGGCCGTGCACCAGGTGGATCTGGATGTGCGCAGCGGCGAGATCGTCACCGTCATCGGCCCCAACGGCGCGGGCAAGACCACGCTGCTGTCGGCCGCCATGGGCCTGCTGCCCTCGCGCGGCGAGATCCATCTGGACGGCAAGCGCATCGCACGCCCCGGCGTCGAGGTCATGGTGGCCAACGGCGTGGCCCTGGTGCCCGAAAAGCGCGAGCTGTTCGGCGAGATGTCGGTGGAGGACAACCTGCTGCTGGGCGGCTTCTCGCGCTGGCGCCGGGGCCTGCGCGACCAGACGCAGCGCATGGACGAGGTCTTCGCCATCTTCCCGCGCCTGAGGGAGCGGCGCCCGCAGATGGCCTCCACCCTGTCGGGCGGCGAGCGCCAGATGCTGGCCATCGGCCGCGCGCTGATGGCGCGCCCGCGCCTGCTGCTGCTGGACGAGCCCTCGCTGGGCCTGGCGCCGCTGATCGTGCGCGAGGTGCTGCAGGTCGTGGCCGGCCTGCGCGACCACGGCGTCTCGGTGCTGCTGGTCGAGCAGAACGCGCGCGCCGCCCTCAAGGTGGCCGACCGTGCCTACGTGCTGGAGATGGGCGCCGTGGCCCTCAGCGGCGCGGCCAGGGAGCTGCTGCACGACCGGCGCATCATCGATACCTATCTGGGGATGGGGCGCAGTGCGGAGGCGGCGGCGGTGGCCTGAGACGCAACCCCCAGCCACAACGAAAAAGGCTGCCGGACCGGCAGCCTTTTTGCGTCTGCAGCGTGGCGCTCAGTCCAGCTTGATGTTGTTGGCCGCGATCACCCGACCCCACTTGCCGCGCTCGGCGCGCACGAACTGGCCCATCTGCTCGGCGCTGCCGGGCATGGGCTCCACGCCCATGGCGGCCAGGCGTGCCTTGGTGCGGGTGTCGGCCAGGGCCTGCTGGAGCGACTGGCTGAACTTCTTGACCACCTCGGCCGAGCTGCCCGTGGGCACGACGATGCCCTGCCAGGCATAGCCCTCGAAACCTTTCAGACCCTGCTCCTGCAGCGTGGCGATCTGGGGCAGCACGTCCACGCGGGCGGGGCTGGCCACGCCGATGGCCTTGAGCTTTTTCTCGCTCAGGAAGGGAATGATGGTGGCGCTGTCGGCCCACATGGCAGGGATCTGGCCGCCGACCACGTCCTGCACGGCAGGGGCCGCTCCTCGGTAGGGCACATGGGTCATGTTGGTGAGGCCCGCCTGCTCCCGGAACAGCTCGCCCACCAGATGGTGGGGGCTGCCCAGTCCGGCCGAGCCCCAGCTCACGCCGGTCTTTTGCTGTTTGGCCCAGGCCAGGAATTCGGCGAGGTTGGTGGCGGGCACCTCGTTGTTGACCACCAGCAGCATGGGAAAGCGCACCAGCATGCCCACGGGCTTGAAGTCGCGCTCGGCGTTGTAGTTGAGCTTGCTGAACAGGAAGGGGTTGGCCGCCAGCGTGGCGAAGTCGGCCGTGAACATGAGGTTGCCGTGGTCGCGCGAGCGGGCGCTGTACTCGGCCGCGATGTTGGTGCCCGCGCCGGGCTTGTTGTTGATGACGATGACCCGCTCCATGTTGCGGCCCATGGCTTCGGCGATGACGCGGGCGACCACGTCCGAGCCGCCGCCGGCCGCATAGCCCACGACCCATTCCAGGGGCTTGTCCTGTGCCAGGGCGGCAGGCCCTGCGGCCAGGGCCAGGCCCGAGCAGGCCAGTGCGGCCAGAAACTGCTTGCGTTGCATCCTTGTCTCCATGTTGTATGCGGCGCCCTTGTGAGATGTCCAAGGTGTGAGGCGGGCGCCTTTGTGGGGATGGCAGGCCGCCGTACGGGCGGCGGCGCGCGGCTTCAGGCGGCCGCGTGCACCGGGGCGACCGGCGTCACGGCGCCGCGCTCGGCCGGGTCCGCGCCGGCAGGGGCAAGTCCTGCGCTGGCGCGGGCCAGTTCGAGCGCATGCAGCAAGGTGCCCTGGTGGCCAATGTGGTTGGCCAGCAGCAGCACGAGGCGGGCATTGAGGGCATGGCTTTGCGCGGTATCGAGCCCCTGGTGGGTGGCGATCAGGGCTTCGTAGAAATCGTCGCAGGCCTGCAGGTTGGGGTGGGTGGACAGCAGCATGGCGGTCTCCTGTGAATGGGGCGTAAGAGGTTCAGGCCGTGGCGGCGGCGCCGCAGGCTCTTTGGAGAGCGGCGCGCACGCCGGCCTCGTCGGGGCGGCGCCAGCGCGCGCAGACATGCTGGTCGGGCCGCAGCAGGTAGCTGGTGCCGGGGCGCGCATCCAGGCGTCTGGCCGCCAGGCCGCGCGCATCGATGAGGTCGGCGTCTGGTGCATGGGCCTCGCCCTCTATCGCGATGGACAGGTTGAGCACGCCGGGCAGCGCCTGCGCCCAGGCCGGCGTGGGGCCGAAGTGCAGCAGCGTGAAGTCCGGGCCCAGGGCGCGCAGCAGCCAGGCCGTGCCGTCCACGCCGGGCCGGCGCATGGGCGCATCGGCCAGCACGGCGCCGGGCAGCTGCGTTCCGTCGAAGGTGTCGGTGTCGGGCGTGTTGAGCGCCGAGCCATGCAGCGTGGCCGGCACGGACAGCCGCCCGCTGTTGACGATGCGGCGCGCGAATTCATGGTCGCGCGCCAGGTCCAGCACGGCGTCGCGGAACAGGCGGCTGATCTCGCTCTTGGGCGTGATGAAGTCGGTGGCGCGCGTGGAGTTGCGGATGTTCTCGTCGGCCGCGTATTCGCGCTCGGCGCCATAGGTGGCGATCAGCGAGGCATCGGCCTGGCCGCGCAGCACGCGGTCCAGCTTCCAGGCCAGGTTCTCGGCATCCTGCACGCCACTGTTGGCGCCGCGTGCGCCAAACGGCGAGACGCCGTGGGCGCTGTCGCCCGCGAAGACCACGCGGCCATGGACGAAGCGGTCCATGCGCAGACAGGCGAAGGTGTAGACGCTGGCCCATTCCAGCTCGAAGGGCGCGTCCTTGCCCAGCAGGGCGCGGATGCGGGGAATGATGTTCTCGGGCTTTTTCTCTTCCTCGGGATCGGCGTCCCAGCCCAGCTGGAAGTCGATGCGCCAGACATCGTCGGGCTGGCGGTGCAGCAGCACGCTCTGGCCCGGGTGGAAGGGCGGGTCGAACCAGAACCAGCGCTCGGTGGGGAATTCGGCGTGCATCTTCACGTCGGCGATCAGGAAGCGGTCGCGGAAGATGCGGCCATGGCTTTCCTGGCCCAGCAGGCCGCGCAGCGGCGAGCGCGAGCCGTCGCAGGCCAGGACCCATTGCGCATCGATGCGGTAGCTGCCGTCGGGCGTCTCCACGGTCAGCAGCGCGCCCTCGGCCTGCGGCTCGAGCGCCGTGACCTTGCTGTGCCAGCGCAGGTCGATCAGCGGCAGCTGCAGGGCGCGCTCGACCAGGTAGGCCTCGGCGTAGTACTGCTGCAGGTTGATGAAGGCCGGGCGCTCGTGGCCGTCCTCGGGCAGCAGGTCGAAGCGGTACAGCGGCTGGTCCTTGAAGAAGACCTTGCCCAGGTTCCAGGACACGCCCTTGTCCACCATCGCCTGGCCCACGCCCAGGCGGTCCCAGATCTCCAGCGTGCGCTTGGAAAAGCAGATGGCGCGCGAGCCCGTGGACAGCCGGCAGTCGTTGTCCAGCAGCACCACGCGCTGGCCGCGCTGGGCCAGGTCGATGGCCAGCGACAGGCCTACGGGGCCGGCGCCGACGATGACCACGGGATGCCGGGCGGGCGTGTCCGCACCGGCGTCCTGGTCGGCATGGCGCTCGTAGGGGATGTGGATGGCCTGTATGTCTGCGCCGCTGCCGCGCAGCGCTTGCAGGGAGATGGCGGGGTGGGACATGGGGTTCGTCCTCTGTCGTGGGCGTATGAGAGAGAAAAGGCGCAGCCATCCCCGCCGGCATCAGGGAATGCCGGTGCGCGGGCGGGAGCGATGGGCAGGCGTGCCGGTGCTCAGGACCGGCACGCCGCCGTGGTTCAGCCTTCGAGCGCTTCCCACATCTGGCGGTCGCGCTCGGCGGTCCAGATGCGCGGGTCGGCATGGCCCGAGGCCTCGTCGTAGGCGCGGGTCACATCGAAGGGCATGCAGTGGTTGAAGATCACCCACTGGCCGTACTTGGGCTGCAGCTTGGCGAAGGCGGCCTCGTAGACCTTGCGCAGGTCCTGCTGGGCGTCGGCGCCGGCCTTGACCTCGGTCCACAGGTCGCTGATGAAGTCGCGCGTGCCGGCCAGGCCGGCCTGCACCTCGGCCGGCGTCTGCAGCGCGGCGCCCCGGCCTGGCACCAGCTTTTCGGGCTGCAGGGCGGCGATGGCGTCCAGCGTGTGCGGCCAGTCCTGGAAGTAGGCATCGCCCGCGTAGGGCGTGGCGCCGAACTCCACCAGGTCGCCGCTGAACAGCACCTTGTCCTGGGGCAGCCAGACTACGGTGTCGCCCTTGGTGTGGCCGCGGCCCAGCTGCAGGATCTGCACTTCCAGCTTGCCCAGCCACAGCGTCATCTTGCCGGTGAAGGTCAGGGTGGGCCAGGTCATGCCGTCGGGCACGCTTTCCACGTTCTGGAACAGGCGGGGAAAGCGGCCGATCTCGCTGGCCTTGTCCTGCTCGCCGCGCTCCACGATGAGGTCAAAGGTGTCCTGGCTGGCAATGATGTGTTCGGCGCCTTCCGCGAAGAAGGCCGAGGCGCCCAGCACGCGCACCGCGTGGTAGTGCGACAGCGTGACGTACTTGATGGGCTTGTCGGTGATCTCGCGGATGCGGCGGATCACGTCCTGCGCCATGACGGGCGTGGCCTGGGTGTCGATCACCATCACGGCGTCGTCGCCAATGATGATGCCGGTGTTGGGGTCGCCCTCGGCCGTGTAGGCGTAGGCGTGCTCGGAGAGCTTGTCGAAGCTGACCTGCTTGATTTCGAGGTCGGCGGCGGAGGCAAAGGTCTTGGTGGTCATGGGCATCCTGCTTTTGAAATGGACAAACGCATTTGTTTTTATCGAATGCCTGAATGCTAGGGAAAAATTCAACATTGAACAATTCGTTTGACATAGTGAAAAACCCTCGGAGCCGCAAACTCCGGGTTCCAGCCTTCACAATGCCTGCCATGTCCGATGCCGCCTCTTCCCCGAACAGCCCCGTCTTCCTTCCTGACAGCAGCGATGACGAGCCCGCGCGCGGCCCGCGCGGCATCCAGAGCGTGGAAGTCGGCGGCCAGTTGCTCAAGGCACTGGCACGCACGGGCCGGCGCATGGCGCTCAAGGATCTGGCGCGCGAGGCCGAGATGACGGCGGCCAAGGCCCACCCCTACCTGGTGAGCTTTTGCAAACTGGGCCTGATGGAGCAGGACCGCGCCAGCGGCCACTACGGCCTGGGGCCGCTGGCCATACAGATGGGGCTGATCAGCCTGCAGCAGGCCGATCCCGTGCGCCTGGCGATCGCCGAGCTGCCCGCGCTGGCGCAGGAGGTGGGCAGCACGGTGTCGATTGCCATGTGGAGCGGCCAGGGGCCGACCATCATCCGCGTGGAAGAGGGGCCCACCCATGTCTATGTGGCCATGCGCCACGGCACGCCCGCATCGCTGCGCCACACGGCCACGGGCAAGATCTTTGCGGCCTTTGGCGAGCCCGGGCGCATTGCGCCCCTGCTGGACGCGGAAGGCCACAGCCTGGAAGAGCCCGCCTTTGCAAAGGAGTTGGCCGCCATCCGCGCCAGCCGCCTGAGCCGGGTCGAGAACCAGCTGCTGTCAGGCGTGAGCGCGCTGGCCGTGCCGGTGTTCGACGGCTTTGGCCAGCTGGTGCTGGCCATTGCCGCCATCGGCCCCTCGGCCACGCTGGACCTGGACCCCCAGGGCCGGCCGGCCCGGCTGCTGCAGGCCCAGGCGCGCAGCCTGTCCCAGCGCCTGGGAGCGCCGGCCCAGGCCTGAGCCCGTCGCTTGCGGCGGCTCAGTTGGTGAGCAGCAGCTGATCCCGGGCAGGCGCACGCCCTTCCAGCGTGAAGCCGGCCACCGTGCGCGACAGGTGGTGGGCCTGTTCGTTGAGCACGGACGATGCGGCGGTGGACTCCTCCACCAGCGCGGCGTTCTGCTGCGTGGCGCGGTCCATGTCGGCCACGGCCTGGTTGATCTGGCCGATGCCCACGCTTTGCTCGGTCATGGCGCCGTTGATCTCGACAATGATCTGGGAGACGCGCTGGATGCCGTCCACGATCTCGCCCATGGTCTGGCCGGCCGCGCGCACGCGCTCCGTGCCCATGGCCACGCTGGCGCCGGAGGCGTCGATCAGGGTCTTGATCTCCTTGGCGGCCGCCGCGCTGCGATGGGCCAGGCTGCGCACCTCCGAGGCCACCACGGCAAAGCCCCGGCCCTGCTCACCGGCGCGGGCGGCCTCGACGGCGGCATTGAGCGCCAGGATGTTGGTCTGGAAGGCGATGGCGTCGATGACGCCGATGATCTCGCCGATCTTGGACGAGGCCCGGGAGATGTCGTCCATGGTACTCACGGCGCTGCCCACCACGTCGCCACCCTTGGTGGCCGAGCTGCTGGCCGACTGGGCCAGGCGCGTGGCCATGGCGGCCGCCTCGGCCGACTGGCGCACATTGGCCGTCAGCTGCGACAGCGAGGCCGAGGTCTCCTGCAGGCTGCTGGCCGAGGATTCGGTGCGGTTGGACAGGTCCAGGTTGCCCAGCTTGATCTCGTCGGTGGCGGTCTTCATGGACTCCACGCCGTTGCGCACATCCTTGAGCACGGTGCCGATCTGCTCGACGAAGCCGTTGAAGGACGAGGCGATCTGCGCCACTTCGTCATTGCCCGACACCGGCAGGCGCTGCGTCAGGTCGCCGCCGCCCGAGCCGATCTTGTCCATGGCGTCGCGCACCTGGGACAGACGCCGGAAGGACTGGGCCGTCAGCGCCGCCGCCACGGCCGTGGCCAGGCAGGCCAGCAGCACGATGGCGATGGCCAGCGTCTTGAGCACGCTTTGCAGGCCGGTCGTGGCCTCGGCCTTGTCCAGCGCGACCACCAGCAGCCAGTCCGTGCCCTGCACCGGGCGGGCCTTGAGCAGCTTGGCGCTGCCGCCCAGGTTCACTTCCAGCGGCGCCGTGGCGCTGGCCAGCGCAGTCAGCGCGGCCGGCGTCAGCAGCTCGGAGATGTCGGAGGTGGGCTTGAGCAGCAGCTTGGCATCGGCATGCGCCAGCACCTGGCCGTCACGGCTGACCACGAAGCCCAGGCTGCCGGGCGTGGGGCGGATGGCGGAGACCACCTCGCGCACGCCCTCCAGCGGCACGGCGCCGCTGATCACGCCCTGCAGCGCGCCGCCGCGCAGCATGGGCGCCACGAAGGCCACATAGGGCACGCCCGTGGTGGAGTCGCCATAGGGCTTGGTCAGGGCCAGCTTGCCGGCCTGTACGGCGCTCTTGTACCAGGGGCGGGCCGTGGGGTCGTAGTCGGGCGGAGTGCTGGTGGTGGACTTGTAGGTCTTGTCTTCCCAGCCCACCGTGGTGATGGGAAAGCCGCTGGCCTGGCCCATGTGGGCGGCAAAGCCCTGCGGGTCGCCGTGCTCGATCACGGCGGCGGCGGCGCTGACGGCGCGTGCCTTGGAGGCCACCCACTGGTCGATGGCCATGGTGTTGCCGGCGGTGATGGCGTCCAGGTCCTGTTCAATGGTCTGGAAAGTGCTGCCGCGAACGATGTGGTACGTGGCAGCCCCCGTGATGGCAAGGGCGCCGACCACGGTGGCTGTGCTGATGGCAAGGATCTTGGAGCGAAGGGTCTGGAGCATGGCGCGGCAAGGGAAGACTGAGGACTCCGCAAGCCGCAATGGCCGGGCATGCGGCCCTGTCATTAACGCACAATTTGTTTCATTTTTGACGACATGCCAACCCTGTGGTGGCGTGCACCAACTTGCGCGCAGCACCTGTCATAGAGGCATTTGCTGCAGTGCACCATTGCAGTGCGGTGTGACATGTTGCTGTAACGCAACCGTCGCGGGACTTTCATGGCGGCTTTCCACAATGGCGGCACGCAGGCAAACCGAGTGGCACAGGCAGGTCACCGACTGCGTCCAACATGACGAGGAAGGCGGGCATATGGACGTTCTGGACACCCTTCGCAACGCGGCGATCGAGATCGCCAAGCCCCCGCTTTCCGCGCTTCTCCAGCCACCCCAGGCCGCGGACAAACCGCTGCGGCTGGATGTGCGCTGGGCCCGCCATCTCGACGAGGTGCGCCAGGTGCAGCGCCTGCGCCACGCGGTGTTCGCCGCCGAGATGGGCGCCGTGCTGCAGACGCCGCTGGCCGGGCACGACATCGATGCCTTCGACGACTTCTGCGAGCACCTCATGGTCTGCGATGCCGACAAGGGCGTGGTCATCGGCACCTACCGCCTGCTCACTCCCACCCAGGCGCTGCGCGCCGGGGGCCTGTACTCCGACCAGGAATTCGACCTGGGCCCGCTCGCCGCCTGGCGCCCGCGCATGGTGGAGCTGGGCCGCAGCTGCGTGCACGCATCGCACCGCCAGGGCGGCGTGATCCTGGCGCTGTGGGGCGCGCTGGCCGAATTCATGCAGCGCAACCGGCTCGACGCCATGGTCGGCTGCGCCAGCATCCCCATGCAGTACCCGGGGCTGGCCCATGGCGAGGGCCCGGCGCGCGTCTGGCAGCAACTGCGCCAGACCCATCTGGCCGAGCCCGAGCTGCAGGTGCGTCCCCGCGTGGCCCTGCCCGAGGAGCTGGCATCCATCAGCACCAGCGGCATGAGCGTGGAGCCGCCTGCGCTGATCCAGGGCTACCTGCGCACGGGGGCCAAGGTGCTGGGCGCGCCGGCCTGGGACAGCGACTTCAACACGGCCGACCTGCCCATCATGATGCGCATGCAGGACCTGCCTTCGCGCTACCTGCGCCTGTTCACGCGGCGCGGCTGAGGCCGTCGCAGCGTTTTGGGGAAATTGGGAATTTTCGGAAAGAGAGGGCGGAGCCGGCTTCTTGTGCAATGGGCCGGACCGTGATGTGCATCACAGGGCTGTCACAAAGACCGTGCATGATGCTGGATGTGGGCTGAAGCAGACACCCGGACGGAGGCAGGTAACCTGCACCGGACTGACCGGGCCTTGGTCCACGCCAATTGCAGGCCGCAGCCTCTTCGGGGCTGCGGCTTTTTTCATGGGCAATTCCTGAGTTACCGGGCAGTGGGCGGGGCATCGGCCAGAAGGCGCTGGTGTTCGATCTTCACGCAGCGGTCCTGCACGGTCCACAGGCCCGCGGCGCGGGCCAGTTCCAGGGCCTTGTCGTTGACCACGCCCAATTGCAGCCACAGGCAGCGCGCGCCGACGGCAACGGCCTCGGCGGCCAGCGGCGGGATGTCCTCGCTCTTTCGGAAGCAATCGACCATGTCGATGCGCAGGCCCTGTGCGGCCAGCGCGGCCGCAGCGTCGGCCAGGCTGGCATGGACGGGCTCGCCCAGGATGCTTCCGCCTTCGCGTGCCACCACGGGGTTCACGGGAACGATGCGGTAGCCGTGGCGCTGCATGTACTGCGAGGCCTGGTGGCTGGGCCGCTCGGGCTGCGGCGACAGGCCGACCACGGCCAGGGTGCGGCACTGCACGAGGATGTCGCGCAGGCGGGAGTCTGTTGCTGTATCGCTCATGCGCCGCAGTGTACGCAGCGCCTGCCGCTCAGGCGGGCAGGGCTGTCGCGTCCGCAGCATGGCGCCGGCGCAGCACCATCCCCCAGCCCAGCCCCAGCACGGCGGCCGTGGCCGAGGCCAACAGCACGCCCAGCTTGGCGGCATTGAGCAGGGCCTCGCTGTCAAAGGCCAGCGTGGCGATGAAGATGGCCATGGTGAAGCCAATGCCTGCCAGCAGGCCTGCCAGCAGCGTGTCGCCCCAGCCCATGCCCGGCGGCAGCGCGCACAGCCGCAGGCGCACGGCCAGCCAGCAGCTGAGCAGCACGCCCAGCGGCTTGCCCAGCACCAGGGCCAGGGCCACGCCCCACATCACGGCCGAGGTGCCCGCCGCATCGATGCCAGCGGTGCCAGCCCCCTGCAGCGGCACGCCGGCATTGGCCAGCGCAAACAACGGCATCACGCCAAAGGCCACCCAGGGATGCAGGTCCGCCTGCACGCGCTCCACGGGCGCGGCGCTTTCGCGGCCGGCCAGCGCATGCACGGGCGTCACCAGGCCCAGCACCACGCCGGCCAGCGTGGGATGGGCGCCGGTCTGCCAGATGCCCCACCAGAGCACAGCACCCGGCAGCACATAGGCCCAGGCGCGGCGCACGCCCAGCGACTGCAGCAGGAACACGCCGGCCAGGCCGGCGGCGGCCACCAGCAGCTGGTCCCACTGCAGCCCGCCCGAATAGAACAGCGCAATGATGAGCACGGCGACCAGGTCGTCGATGATGGCCAGCGCCAGCAGGAACACGCGCAGCGCGGGCGGCAGGCCCCGGCCCAGCAGGGCCAGCACGCCCATGGCAAAGGCGATGTCGGTGGCCGTGGGCACGGCCCAGCCATTGCGCAGCGGCGGCGCGGCATTGAAGGCCAGGAAGATCAGGGCCGGCGCCACAACGCCGCCCAGCGCGGCCATCACGGGCAGCAGCGCCTGGCGCGGCCGGGCCAGTGCGCCGAAATGCATCTCGCGGCGTATCTCCATGCCGACCACGAGAAAGAACACGCTCATCAGCGCATCATTGACCCAGAAATGCAGGGATTGCGACAGCTGCCACGGGCCCAGGCCCACGCTCAGCGGCGTGTGCCACAGCGCCTCGTAGGAGCCGGCCCAGCCGGAGTTCGCCCAGAGCAGGGCGGCGGCCGCTGCCAGTAGCAGCACGATGCCGCCCGCGGCCTCGGCATGGGACCAGCGGGACAGGAAGGCGCCGACGCGATCGGCGAAAGACAGGAAAAGGGGCGTGCGCGGGCCGGACGGCCGCGGGGTCGTGTAGGTGTTCATGTGCAAAGCAGCAAAGGGGCCTTGCGGCCCCGGTGCGCAGGCGGCCCGACCTGCGCTATCAACACCTGTCCTGCCGCCCCATGCGGTCTGGACACCCAGCCGCCATTATAAAAGAAGCCCCCACGCCCCCTTTTGCTGCGCAAGGTCCGCTGCCCCCCCGAGGGGGCCGCTTTTTGCCTTGGGGCGGCCCGGCGGCAAAAAATCGGCGGCCGGGACTCTTGCGCAAGACCGTGCGGATTCAGGGCCTGGGCGGCTCATTGCGCGAGACGCATTCGGCCAGCAGCCCCAGCGAGGACAGCGCAATCATGAATACCAGGAACACATAGGCCGCCGTAGCCACGCCCAGGCTCATGCTGAAGCCCCATTGCAGCACCGAGCAGGCCATGCCGGTCTGCGGATACATGGCCGTGCATTGCGATGCGGCCGGCATGTGCACGTACCAGGTGATGGCCACCAGCATGGCGCCCGCCACCATGGCGCCATTGCCCCAGGGATGGGTCTGCGGGTGGTAGAGCGCATAGATCAGCGCCACGGGAACGGCCAGGCCCCAGGCGAACATCATCAGCCAGCTGAACACCGGCGAGACCGCCAGGATGGACTGCAGCCATCCCATCTTGGGCAATCCGTTGACGAAGCCCAGCAGGTCCCAGACAAAGGGCAGGACGATCCCCGCCACAGCCAGGCTGGCCAGTCCCAGCGCCAGCAGCAATCCCTTGCCGCGTGAACGATGGTGCACCCCCGAAGGGTGCGAATGGGTGATCAGTGCATGCATGGCCCACCTCCTGTGTCGTGCAGGGCGGGCAGTTGCCGCGCGGGCGGGTCTCCGGAGTCGGGCGGCAGCCGCGGCGCCTAGCGTTCGGATTGCGGTATTCCCCGGATGCATCCAGTCTAGGACGGCGTGCGCTGCAACAAATGTAGGCCTGGGACCTACCCAAAATCGGGGTTTGTCCCAGGAGGGCGTGCCGTCAAAGCGCGGCCAATGCCCCCAGTACCTCGCTCTTCGATAGCAGCTCGCTGAGCACCACCGGCGGCTTGCCCGGCGCATGCAGCACATAGACGGGCACGCCGCTGCGGCCCAGTTGCTGCAGCGCAGCGGTGATGGCTGGGTCGCGCCGCGTCCAGTCGGCGCGCAGCAGGGTCACGCCGTGCTTGTCGAAGGCGTCCAGCACCTCCTCATGGTTGAGCGTGGTGCGCTTGTTGACCTGGCAGGTCACGCACCAGGCGGCCGTGTAGTCCACGAACACGGGCTTGCCCGCCGCCTGCAGCTCGGCTACGCGGGCGGCCGACCAGGGCTGCCAGCGCTCGCCTGCAGCGGACGCCGTGCCCGTGCCCTCCGCCTGGGCAGGCGTGGTGATCAGGGGCGCGGTGGTGGCCAGCAGCGCGCCTGCCAGCACCACGGCCAGCGTGGCCAGCACGGCGCGCGTGCGGCCCTTGAGCGTCAGCGTCCAGACCAGGGCGCTGAAGGCCAGCAGCAGGGCCAGCAGCGCGGTGGCGGCGTCGATGCCGCTCTGGTGCCCCAGCACCCAGACCAGCCAGACCACGGTGGCGAACATGGGAAAGGCCATGGCACGGCGGAAAGTGTCCATCCAGGCGCCAGGGCGTGGCAGCCAGCGCACTACGGCGGGAACGAAGCTGGCCAGCAGATAGGGCAGGGCCATGCCCAGGCCCAGGGCGGCGAACACCGTCAGCGCCTGCAGGGCCGGCATGTCGATGGCAAAGCCCAGCGAGGCGCCCATGAACGGCGCCGTGCAGGGCGAGGCAATGGCCACGGCCAGCACGCCGGACAGAAAGGCATCGGCCACCGGGTGGCGCGCATGCGCCGCAGCCCAACGCCCGGGCAGCATGGAGCCGAACTCGAACAGGCCTGCCAGGTTCAGGCCCAGCAGGGTGAACAGGGCTGCCAGCAGGGCCACGATGGCCGGCGACTGCAGCTGAAAGCCCCAGCCCAGCTGCTCGCCTGCCGCGCGCAGCGCCAGCAGCAGCCCGCCCAGGGCCAGGAAGGACAGGACCACCCCCGCCGTATAGGCCAGCCCGCCCAGGCGCTGGGCGCGGCGGTCCTGTCCATGGCGTGCAAAGCCCAGGATCTTGATGGCCAGCACCGGGAAGACGCAGGGCATGAGGTTGAGGATCAGTCCACCCACCAAGCCACCGAGCAAGGCCATCCACAGGCTGGTGGCGCTGGCGGCAGGCGCAGCGGCCTGGTTGGCCGCCAGGGCAGCGGCCAGTGCGGGCGAGACGCTGGCCATGGCGGCAGCCGTCCAGCGGCCCTCGACCGGGGCCTCGGCGCGCCAGGCCACGGGCTGGCCCTGCTCCAGCGCTGCGGCGCGCTCGGCGGGCGGCAGGGCCAGGACCACGGGCAGCTTGGCCGGAGTGTCGCCGCGCATGTCGGACAGCGGCAGTTCGGCCACC
This sequence comes from Delftia sp. WSY_16, assembly GCF_043104415.1. NCBI lineage: Bacteria > Pseudomonadati > Pseudomonadota > Betaproteobacteria > Burkholderiales > Comamonadaceae > Delftia > Delftia sp. WSY_16. The sequence goes on from NZ_JBICKS010000022.1 coordinate 18,650, forward strand.
CAGGCTGTGCCGTCCCAATGCTGCTGCCAGTCCTTGCCCAGTTCGGCCGCGTGGTGGAAGGTGTCGGAAGATTCGGGATAGAAGTCCAGCGTGCGGCCCTGCAGGGATTCCGGCAGGCCCTCGATGCGCAGCTGCACGCGCTCGTCGGGCGTCCTGCCTTGTGCGGCAGGCTGGCTGGCCGGCACCACCTTGGCCTGGGCCGGCGCGGACAGTGCCTGGGGCTTGAGCGCCCAGGCCTGGGTGAAGGCCTGACCCTGGCCTGCCGTGCTGCCCTGCACGGGCAGCTGCAGCTGGAAATCGCCTTCCTCGGGAATGCACTCCACGCGGCAGACCAGCCAGTTCGCATGCAGGCGCAGGTCCAGCATGCCGGACGCGGGCGGCTTGAAGTCGGGGGCCACCTGCACGGGCACGGGCAGCAGCACCTGGCCCTCATAGCCGTAGTTGAGCAGCGGGCCCACGCGCAGCGCCTCGGGCACGGGCCACTGGATCTCGCCCGCCGTCAGGCCCGCAGGCAGCTGCCAGTTCAGCTCGGTGGCCAGGCCGGAGTCACCGGCGTTCTTCCAGTAGGTATGCCATTCGGGCTGGTGGGTGATCAGCAGGCCCAGCCACAGTGTCTGGCCAGGCTGTACGCCTTCGGGCGCCTGGGCCACGAGCTCGGCGCGCACGCGCGGCGTGTCCACGGTCGCTGCCGCCCCGCTGCCGGTTTTCAGGCGGATCTGCGCGCCGGCCTGGAAGGCCAGCAGGCTGGAGGCTGCCAGAAGGAAGGCAAGAAGCCAGAAGGCGAGGCGCTGGGGTGCGGTGTGGCGAGGAGGCGTTTGGAGTGGCATGGCGGACTATGGGAGCCCGGGGCGGGATCTTTGGTTCCCCTGGCTACAGGCGGCGATGGTAGCGGCCATGCGCCATGGAATCCTCTGTGCGTTGTTGCAAGACGATTGGCAAAAGATATCGTTGCATAGGCGCTTGGTATTGGACAGGCGATAGGTCCGTTGCCCATCATGGACCGGCCACCCATCCGGGATAGAGCAACACAAGGAGACAAGCCATGCAGGAGACATCTCGCCGCCAATTCCTGGCCGCCGGCGCGGCAGCGGCCGCCGCCTGGGGGCTGCCGCAGCACGCGCGCGCGGCCGCTGCCTATCCCGACAAGTCCGTGCGCGTGATCGTGCCCTTTCCCGCCGGTGGCACCACCGACGTGGTGGCGCGGCTGGCCATGCAAAAGCTCGGGGAGCTGACCGGCCAGTCCTTCGTGGTGGACAACAAGGGCGGTGCCAACGGCGTCATCGGCACGGAACTGGCCGCGCGCGCCACGCCCGACGGCTACACCCTGCTGATGAACACGGCGGGCGCGCAGACCCTGAGCCCGGTGCTCTACAAGACCAGCTACGAGGCGCTGGCCAGCTTCGAGCCCATCAGCCATCTGTGCGACGTGGGCTTCGTCCTCATTGCGCGCAAGGACCTGCCCGTGAACAGCCTGCAGGAGCTGGTTGACATGGCCAAACAGGGCAAGCCGCTGAGCGTGTCCTCGGGCAGCAGCATGATTTCGCTGATCACCGAGCAGTTCAAGAAGGTGATTGGCGCGCCGGGCATCGTCAACGCCCAGTACAAGGGCACGGCGCCGCAGATGCAGGCCGTGGTGGCGGGCGAGGTGGATTTCTCGTTCGACTCCTTCACCTCGGTGGAGATGATCCGCACGGGCAAGGTCAAGGCCCTGGCAGTGCTGCTGCCCCAGCGCGCCGAAGTCTTTCCCCAGGTACCCACCATCAAGGAGGCCGGCGTGGACGGCATGGGCTTCAGCTCCTGGTCGGGCCTGCTCGCGCCCAAGGGCACGCCCCGCGACATCGTGGCCCAGCTCGCGCAGCAGATGGACAAGGTCATGCAGATGCCCGACGTGCTGGCCAAGCTGCGCAGCTACAGCTATGTGCCGCGCCGGGGCACGCCCGAGGAGTTCGCGCGGCTGATCGAATCCGACAACGAGCGCTGGAAGCGCATCGTCAGGGAATCCAACTTCAAGGTCGAATGAGACGCGGGGCGGGGGCTAAGATCATGGCCATGCCAAGCTCCCCGCCTCCACACACGTCCCTCGGTACCTGGCCATCGCGCTGGTGGGCCGAAGTATCGGCGCGCGATTTCGCGCTGGCCCAGGCGGGGCTTGCCGCGGAAACCGTGGCGGTGCTGCCCGTGGCCGCCGTGGAGCAGCATGGGCCGCACCTGCCGCTGTCCGTCGATGCCCGCCTGCTGCAGGGCGTGATCGATGCGGCCCTGCCGCTGCTGCCGGCCGACCTGCCCGTGCTCTTTCTTCCTCCGCAGAACATCGGCTTCAGCGTGGAGCACCAATCGTTTGCCGGCACGCTGACGCTGTCGCCCGCCACGGTGATCGCGCTTTGGACCGAACTGGGCGCCTGCGTGGCGCGGGCCGGCGTGCGCCGGCTGCTGCTGCTCAACGGCCATGGCGGCCAGGTCAGCGTGATGGACATCGTGGCGCGCGAGCTGCGCATGCGCCACGGCCTGCTGGTCTACAGCAGCAGCTGGTTCGGCCTGGTGGACGATGCGGCCAATGCGCAGTTCAGCGCGCATGAGCACCGCTTCGGCATCCATGGCGGCGAGGTGGAGACATCGATGATGCTGCACCTGGCGCCGGAGACCGTGCGCATGGAGCATGCGCGGGACTTTCATTCCACTTCGGAGGATAGGGCGCAGCGGCATGCCTTGCTGGGCAACGGGCGAAGCGCCAAGATGGGCTGGGCCATCGAGGACTACAACGTTTGCGGGGCTGTGGGGAATGCTGCGGGGGCCACGGCCGAGCGGGGGGCTTTGATGGTGGAGGCTTCGGCTCGGGGGCTGGTGCGGTTGTTGTCCGAGATGGTTGCGCTGCCTGCGGATACTGTGGGAAGGGCGCCGGAGCCTCTTTAGTTTTGGGCCTTTTTTGGACCCTGCCGGGTGGTGGTTTTTCGAGGCCGGGTCTCGGCCCGGCGGCCGACTGTCCGCGACCCCTTCGCTGCGCTGCGGGGCCACCTGCGCTGACATACGGGGAGTTGTTGCGGGCCTTCGCTGCGCTCGGCCCTTTTTACTGTTTCGGGATCTTGGCCTGGACGATCACGTCGCCCCAGCGTTTGATTTCCGATTGCAGCAATTGCGCGGTCTGCTCGGGCGTACTGGGTTGGGCCTGGACGTTCATTTCGCGCAGTTTCTGCGTGACTTCGGGGGAGTTCACGGCGGCGGCGATTTCCTTGTTCAGGCGGGCGATGATTTCCGGAGGGGTCTTGGCGGGGGCGGCCAGGGCGTTCCAGGAGGAGGCGACGAACCCCTTGACGCCTGACTCCTGGGCCGTGGGCACGCCGGGCAGCAGGGCCGAGCGCTTGTCGCCGGTGATGGCCAGCAGGTTGACGGCCTTGGAGTTGATCTGGCCCATGATGGGCGTGAGGATTTCCACGGCCGCGTCGATCTGCCTGCCCCGCAGGGCCGTGACCACGGCGGGAGTGCCGTTGAAGGGCACGATCTGGGCGTCGATGCCGGCCGTGGTCTTGAACAGTTCGGCCGCCAGGTGCTGGGTGCTGCCGATGGCGATGCTGCCGATGTTGAGCTTGCCGGGGTGGGCCTTGGCCCAGGCCACCAGCTCGCCCAGGTTCCTGAAGCGCGAGTCGCTTGCGGTGAGCACGCCGATGTCGAAGTAGCCCAGGGTGGAAATCGGCGTGAAGTCCTTGACCATGTCGAAAGGCAGTTGATTGAACAGCCCCACGGTGACGGCGCTGCCGTTGGACATGAGGAACAGCGTGTGTCCGTCAGGTGCGGATTTGGCCACGGTGTCGGCTGCGACGATGCCGCCCGCGCTGGGCTTGTTGTCGATGATGACGGGCTGGCCCAGCTGCGAGGCCAGCTTTTGCGCAACGACGCGCGAGGTGACGTCGGCCACGCCGCCTGCGCCAAAGGGCACGACGATGCGGATGGGCTTGTTCGACAGGGGCTGTGCCTGGCTGGTGATGGCGGCCAGCAGCAGGGCCGCGCAGGCCAGGGCGCTGCGCGTGAAGCGGCGTTTGTTCATGGGTCTTTTGTCTCCTGGCCGGCCAGTGTGGCGCAAAAGCGCAGGCCGGCCCAGATCGCCCGTGTTCTGGCTGCTATGCCCTGGCGCAATAGCCGTGTGGCGGCCTGGCCGGGGCTGGATCAGGCGTGCGTGATCCAGCTGCGGTGCTCGTCCGTGTCCAGGTGGTTGAGCGTGTTGAAGGTCTGCAGCATCAGGCGCTTGGGGCTGGTGGTGAACTCGGTCACGGCGCTGTTGCGGATGCGCATGTTCAGCGCAATGGTGACCTCCGGCGAGGTGCCCAGCACATGGCCCACGGCGGTGGAGATGGGGCCGCCGCTGCTGACCAGCAGCACGTTTTCGTCGGCATGTTCATGCCGCACGCGCTCCAGCACCTGGCGCACGCCGCCGGAGAAGTCGTCCCAGCTGGGCATGCCCTTGGGGCTGATGGTGCCGGCCATCCACTGGGCCAGGGCATCGCACAGCAGCCGGAAGTGGTGGCGGTACAGCTCGGGTGTGTCGGGCTTGGGCAGGGGCGCTGGGTGGATGGCCTGCAGCAGCGCGCCGCTGTCGTATTCATCGAGGCCCGCAAGCGCCTGGGTGCGGTGCTGCTCGGCAGGCAGGCTGCCCAGGCCTTCGGCGATGCCGGCCAGCGTCTGCGCATGGCGGCGCAGCGTGCCCGTGTAGACCGCGTCGAAGCGCAGGCCGCGCTCTCGCCAGTAGGCACCCAATCTTTGCGATTGCGCCTGGCCGCGTTCGCTGAGCTGGTCGTAGTCTTCGGCACCAAACGAGGCCTGGCCATGGCGCACAAGATAGAGGGTTCCCATGGCGCGGATTGTGGCCAGCGCTGGCGCCGGCGTTTGTCCTGCGGGCGACTGGCTGCCGCCTTGGCGACAGATTCCAGCAGCCCGGCAGGCCCTACAACAGCACCTGGCCGCTCACGCACTCCACCACATGGCCGCCTATCCACAGCGCGCCCTGGGCGTCCTCGCTGACATGCACGCGGCCGTCGCGGCCCACGCAGCAGCCCTGGCTGGCGATGTAGGGCGCGCGCAGCAGGCCTTCGCCGCGCAGCCACAGGGCCAGGCTGGCGTTGAGGCTGCCGGTGACGGGGTCTTCGGTGACGCCGACGGGGCTGGCGAAGCCGCGCACTTCCAGGCTGGGGGCGGCATCCGCATCGGCCCCGGCCGGGCGCTGGCCCGTGGCAAAGGCGCGTGCCTCGCGGCTGCTGCGGCCGATCAGTGCCGGTGCATCTTGCGCGCTTTCGTACAGCGCGCAGGCACCCACCTTGGTGTTCAGCGCCTTGAGCCTTGCATGGTCGGGCTCCAGCGCCAGCACCTGATCGGGATGCTCGAAGAGCACGCCCATCCAGCGCGGGCCGTTGTCCAGCCAGGCGGCGCGCAGGATCTGGCCGGGCTCCGCGCCCAGCGCGGCAGCCACCTCGGCCAGCAGGCCCGGCTCCACGACGCCGATGTCGGTGGCCGGTGCCTGGAAGGCCAGGCGTCCGTCCTGGCGCGCAATCGAGATCAGCCCCTTGGCGCATTCCTGCACGATGCGCTGCGCCTGCTGCGGCACGCCGCCCTGCGCCAGCCAGGCGTGGCAGCTGCCCAGCGTGGGATGGCCGGCAAAGGGCAGCTCGCCGCCCGGCGTGAAGATGCGCACGCGGTAGTCGGCGCCTGCGGCGCGGCCGGCCTCGGTGGGCGGCAGCACGAAGGTGGTCTCCGACAGATTGGTCCAGGCCGCGAAGGACTGCATCTGCGCATCGGTCAATCCGGTGGCGTCGAGCACGACGGCCAGCGGATTGCCCAGGTAGGGCCGTGCCGTGAACACGTCCACGGTCATGAAGGGGCGCTGGCGGGAGACGTATGCAGGTGTCATGGCAACGGGCAGATGGAAGGGAGGATGGAAAAGCCGACGGCAAGCCGGACTTTGGTTCGACTGCGTGTCGGCTTCCCTCTGGCCCAAGCAGGTAACTGGCCCAAACACCAGGGACGCCGAGCAAGAGCCGCCTCACGGCGGGGGCGCCTAGCCGAGGGCGTCGTCCCCCTCCCTTGCGAAGCAAGTAGAGAGGGGGAAGCGGCGCTAGCCGCTCAGGGGGTGGTTTACATCGTGGAGCGGATGGCGGCAGCCAGGGCGGCGATGCCCTTGTCGATCTGCTCGGCCGACACGGTCACGTACGACAGGCGCAGCGTGTTGGCCTGGGGCTCGTCCGCGTAGAACGGCGCGCCGGGCACGAAGGCCGTGCCGCGTTCCACGGCGGCGGGCAGCAGCTTTTGCGCATCCATGCCCTTGGGCAGGCGAACCCACAGGAACATGCCGCCCACGGGACGGGTCCACTGCACGTCCAGGCCGGCCATCTCGCGTTCCAGCGCGGCCAGCATGGCGTCGCGCTGGCGCTTGTACATGGCGCGGATGGTGGGCACATGGCGGTCCAGGAAGCCGTCCTTGATGACCTCGGAGACCACGCGCTGGTTGAAGCCGGGCGTGTGCAGGTCGGCCGCCTGCTTGGCCTGCAGCAGCTTGTTGTAGACGGACTTGGGCGCCACCAGGAAGCCGATGCGCAGGCCCGGGGCCAGCACCTTGGAAAACGAGCCCAGGTAGATCACGCCTTCGGGGTTGCGCGCGGCCAGCGGCAGGGCAGGGGGCTGCTCGAACCACAGGTCGCCATAGGGGTTGTCCTCGATCAGCGGGATGTCGAGTTCACGCGCCTTGTCCACCAGGGCCTGGCGGCGTGCCTCGGCCATGGTGCGGCCGGTGGGGTTCTGGAAGTTGGGCAGCACGTAGGCCAGGCGGGCCTTGTCGGCGCCGGTGCCGGCCTTGGCGGCGAAGTCCTCGACGAGGATGCCGTCGTCATCGCTGTCCACGCCCACGGGAATCGGTTCCTGCGGCGCAAAGGCCTGCAGCGCGCCCAGGTAGGTGGGCTTTTCGACCAGCATGCGGCTGCCGCGGTCCAGGAAGACCTTGCCGATCAGGTCCAGCGCCTGCTGCGAGCCCGTGGTGATCAGCACCTGGTCGGGGTCCACTTCCCAGGGCAGGAAGTCGGCCACGGCCTGGCGCAGGGGCGCGAAGCCTTCGCTGGTGGCGTATTGCAGGGCCGCTGCGCCATCGCGCTGCATCACGGTCTGGCAGGCCTGGGTGAACGCGTCCAGCGGGAAGGCCAGCGGCGAGGGCAGGCCGCCCGCCATGCTGATGATGCCGGGACGGTCGGTGAGCTTGAGGATTTCGCGGATGGCGGAGGGGTTCATCTTGGCAGCACGGTCTGCCAGCGTCCAGGTCGTCATAAAAAAAGCAGTTCCAGGTCTTTGCGGTGCCCGCCATGCGGGCGGGCTGGTATGGGTTGCCATGCCGTCGTGGGGCACGGGCCGGCCGCATGTGAAGAGCGCAGTGCGGATGGTGCTTTCGCTCTTGCGCCGGCAATGAGGGTATTTTGTCGCGGCCGTGAAGGGTCTGCGCATCCTCCCTTCAATAGCTGGGCAGGCCAGTACGGCCTTTGCTTGGGTGTGGATGGCAGACCCTCATGCGGCCACCATCCACATCGCCGTCAGCGCCAGCATGGCCGCCATGGCACGGTTGAACCACAGCAGCCTGCGTCCCTGGGCCAGCCAGTGGCGCAGCAGTGCGCCCACGCAGGCATACAGCAGATTGCTGGAGAAGGCATAGGCGGCCATGACGGGCAGCACCACGGACAGGCGCTCGCTCAGGTCGTCGTGCCCCGCCAGCCAGCCGGCCACGATGGCCAGGGCCAGCAGCCAGGCCTTGATGTTCACGAATTGCAATCCCACGCCCTGCCAGAAACCCACCTGCAGCTGCTGCTGCGATTGCAGTGACGCCATCTGTGCGCTGCGGCTCAGGCGCCAGGCCATCCACAGCAGGTAGCCGATGCCGGCGGCCTTGACCAGCCACAGCAGCAGCGGTGCCGCCACGATCGCCGCGCCCACGCCGGCCGTGCTCAGCACCAGCAGCAAGCACCAGCCCACGGGCACGGCCAGGACGAAGCGCAGCGCCGGGCGCAGGCCGTGGTTGGCGGCCAGGGCCGTGGACAGCGTGGTGTTGGGGCCGGGGCTGAAGCTCATGGAAGCGGCGAGCAGCAGCAAGGCGGTGAGTTCGGACGGTGGCATGAGGCGGTGGCCCCGGAGGTCTCCATACAGGCGGCAAGGGGCTGTTGGGGAGGAGGGCACGGCAGGCCTGCTCCGCAGCACGAATGCCTGCAATATAGGTGCAAGACCTGTACAGTACCAATACAGTTGAACCCTCAATTGCATGTTCTGTATCGGCGCCCATCCCGATACAGTGACGTTTTGGTGACCCTCTCATGCCCGTTCCCCTTTCGCGGCTGGCGCCGCAGACCCTGAGCACCCAGCTGGCCGAACGCCTGGGAGAGCGCATCCGCATGCGCCTGCTGCCGGCGGGCGCACGCCTGCCCTCGGTGCGCGAATGCGCGCGCCAGCAGGGCGTGAGCACGCACACGGTGGTGGCCGCCTATGACCTGCTGCAGGCCCAGGGCCTGGTCGAGGCGCGGCCGCAAAGCGGCTTTTTCGTGCGCGATTTCGTGCAGGACGCACCGCTGCTGCAGTCCGAACAGGCCCGCGCCGCGCCTGCGGACGAGGCCACCGGCGCGCCCAAGGGAACGCGCATCAATGCCTCCATGCTGGTGCGCGGCATGTTCCACCAGAGCGTGGGCGGCAGGCCCCAGCCCGGCGCGGGCGTGCTGCCGGCCCAATGGCTGGAGGCAGGCTTTCTGGCCGCTGCCATGCGCAAGGCCTGCTCGGGAAAATCCCTGCACGACTCCTGCGTGGGCTATGGCGACCCGCTGGGCGACATCAGCCTGCGCGAGGCGCTGTCGCGGCGCCTGGCGCGCCTGGGCATTGCGGCGGCGCCGCAGCACATCATCACCACCATGGGCGCAACGCATGGACTGGACGTGGTCAGCCGGGCCCTGCTGCAGCCGGGCGATCCGGTGATGGTGGAGGAGCCCGGCTGGGCCGTGGAGTTCGCGCGCCTGGCATCGCTGGGCATGCGCGTGCTGCCCGTGCCGCGCGGCCCCGACGGGCCGGACCTGGCCGTGATGCAGCGCTACTGCGAAAGCTGCGCGCCCAAGCTCTACGTCAGCGTGAGCGTGCTGCACAACCCCACCGGCTACAGCCTGTCGCCGGCCAGCGCCCACGAGGTGCTGCAGCTGGCGCGGCGATTCGGCTTCTACGTGGTGGAGGACGATACCTATGGCGAGATCGCGCCCGACCACGCCGCACGCATGACCGTGCTGGACCGCCTGGGCCACAGCATCTACGTGAGCGGCTTCGCCAAGCTGCTGGCGCCCAACTGGCGCGTTGGCTATCTGGCGCCGCCGCCTGCGCTGGTGGAGCGCCTGGTGGACACCAAGCTGCTGTCCACGCTGACCACCCCCGCACTGACGGAACGCGCCCTGGCCCACTGCATGGACCAGGGCCAGCTGCGCCGCCATGCCGAGCGCCTGCGCCAGCACCTGGCCCAGGCCCGCATGCGCAGCGTGGCACTGGCCCAGCAGGCCGGAGCCCGCTTCGCGGCCGAGCCGGCCGGCATGTTCGGCTGGGTGGACACCGGCGTGGACACCGAAACCCTGGCCCAGCGCCTGCTGGACGCCGGCTACTTCATCGCCCCCGGCTCCATGTTCCACGCCGGCCGCCAGCCCAGCACCTGCATGCGCATCAACTTCGCCACCACGCAGGAACCCGCCTTCTGGCGCATCTTCGAACGCGAAGTCCAGGCCATGCGCGGCAGCGCATAGAAAAGGGAATGGGAGAGAGGAGAGGGGGAGGGGGCGGAAGGCGGGGAAGACTGTATCGACCCGCAAACATAGATCAGACCAGCAGCGCAAAAAACCCACGAGGCCCAAAGCGAGGGACACCGAGCAAGGGCCGCCCCGCCGCGAGGGTGTCGTCCCCCTCCCCCGCGAAGCGGGTAGAGAGGGGGAAGCCGCGCAGCGGCTCAGGGGGAGCTTTCAGTGCGCCCGCATCTTCGTACGCAGGCGCGCAATTGCCTGGCTGTGCAGCTGGCACACACGCGATTCGGTCACGCCCAGCACGGCGGCGATTTCCTTGAGGTTCATGTCGTGCTCGTAGTACATGCCCATGATGTACTGCTCGCGCTCGGGCAGGGCCTTGATGGCTTCGACCAGGGCCACGCGCAGGCGGTGGTCGCGCAGCAGCGCAAAGGGGTCGGCGCCGCTGTCGGCCACGTGGCGTTCGAGGAAGTCCTCGCCCTCGTCGCCGCCTGACATGTCTTCCAGGTAGACCAGCTGCGTGCCGCGCACCTTGCCCAGCAGCGACTGGTAGTCGTCCAGGTCCATGCCCAGCTCGTCGGCGATCTCGGACTCCAGCGGGGTGCGTCCCAGGCGCTGCTCCAGGCGGTGCAGCGCGTGCTCTATGTCCTTCTGGCTCTTGCGCGAGCTGCGGCTCATCCAGTCGCCCTCGCGCAGTTCATCGAGCATGGCGCCGCGGATGCGCTGGCTGGCGAAGGTCTCGAATTGCACGCCCTGCTCGCTCTCGAAGCGGGACAGGGCTTCGGCCAGGCCGATCATTCCGACCTGTATCAGATCATCAAGCTCCACATTGGGAGGCAGCTTGGCGATCATGTGCAGCGCGATCCGGCGTACCAGGGGTACGTGCCGACGGATCAGTGCATCGCGGTCGAGTTGGCCTTTGGCGGTGTACATGGCAGTCAGTGGCTCCAGGCATGGGATGCAGGCAGCGGTGCGTAGCCGGCGGCCAGGTCCTGGCCGCCATGCGGCAATACGCTGCCCGCATGGTTGAGCAACTGCAGCGCCAGGCGCTGCAGGTCCGGTGCATGGTGCAGGCGCACGGGCAGCAGCCCGGGCGCGTGGCCCAGATGGCGCTGTGCGCAGCGCAGCAGCGCGTCGATCTGTGACTGGCGCCGTTGCGCATCCTCGGCCTGGCTGCGGGCACCGGTCTGTCCGCGGCGCCAATCGTAGCTGGTCACATCCACGGGGTTAGCGCCGGGCAGCAGCGGCGCCAGCAGGCAGCGCAGGCCGGCATGCACGGCCAGCTGCTTGAGCTGGCGGTAGCAGCCCAGCACGCGGGGACCGTGTTCGGGCAGCACCATCAGCGGGTGCACGGCCTGGCCGGGCAGATTGCGGGCCAGCGTGTCGGCATCGGCATACAGCATGACGATGGCATAGCCGCGCACATGGCGCTGCAGCCATTGCATGGGCGTCATGCCGGCTTGCCGTGCCTGCAGGGGCAGCAGCTCCAGGCCCTGGCGGGCAGGCAGCACGGCCACCGAGCTGTGGCGGGGGTCGGGGTGCAGGCCGGTACGGGCCTGCCAGGCGCTTTGCTGCAGCAGCTGGGCCAGGCCAGGCGCGTCGGCCGCCTCGCCCTGGCTGGCATCGAGCACCAGGACGGGCATGCCCAGGCGCTGCAGGCTGGCGCAGACCGGCCACAGCAGGGATTGCTCGGACTGGCCTTCAGGGTCGGCCGCCGTGTCGCGCAGCATGGCCAGCACACGCAGGCTGGACGGTGCTGCGGCGCCGGGCTGGCCGTGCAGGCCCAGGCCCTGGTGCAGTTGGGGGAAGGTCTCAAGCATGGCTGACCTCGCTGTCCATGGTGCTGGGGCTGGACGGGGTGAAGAAGAAGTCCAGGTCCAGCGCCTTGGGATCGAAGGCCGAGCGGGTGGAGGCGCGCATGGAGGCGGAGACCAGCTGCTGCGCATCGGCGCGCTCCCAGTCTTCGGGCACGCGCTGGCCGTTGGTCACGCCGCGCAGCTGCATCTGGTGGCGGATCAGCGTGTCCACCGAGGGGCCCAGCTTCACGGCCTCGTCCACCTTGGTGAGGATGGCCTGGCTGGAGCCGCGTGCCTTGAAGGCCTGCATCACATCGTCCAGCGCATCGCCCTGGCCGGCCGCGTTCACGGCCAGCAGCTTTTGCACGCCGGGCAGGTCCAGCAGGTCCAGGATTTCGTCCTTGCGCGGATCGCGCGGGGCCACGCCCGTGGTGTCGATCAGCACCAGCTGCTTGTTGGCCAGCAGGCCCAGCAGGTCCTGCAGCGCGGCGCGGTCATGGGCCAGGTGGGCGACCATGCCCAGCATGCGGCCGTAGGAGCGCAGCTGGTCGTGGGCGCCGACGCGGTAGGTGTCCAGGGTGATCAGGCCGACGCTGGAGGCGCCGTACTTGGCCGCGCACAGGGCCGCCAGCTTGGCCGTGGTCGTGGTCTTGCCCACGCCGGTGGAGCCCACCAGGGCGAAGACGCCGCCTTGCTCGTACAGCGGCTCCTGGCCGGCGTCGGTGCGCAGATTGCGTTCCAGCACCTGCATCAGCCAGCGCACGGCGTCGCCGGCGGACAGGTCCTGGGGCATGTGCTCGACCAGGGCGCGGGCCAGCACGGGGGAGTAGCCCGCGCGGATCAGCTTGTGCGTGAGATTGGCGTGGATGGGGTTCTGGCGCGTCTGGCCCAGCCAGGTCAGGGTGTTGAAGCGCTCTTCGATCAGGTCGCGCACGGACTGCAGCTCATCGCGCAGCGCCTGGGAGGCCATGGCTGGAGCGGGTTCGCTGCGCAGGGGCTCGCGCAGCGGCGCCTCGGCGCTGGCGCGCAGCGGATTGTGGCGGGCCACGGAAGGCGCGGGCTGTGCCTTGAACGGCTGCTGTGCGGCCATGGGCGCGGCGGCCGGCGCTTCGCGCAGGGCGTCGCCCAGGCTGCGGCGCTGGGCAAAGCTGGGCAGGGGCTCGTCGACGCCGGCCTCGTGACGGCGGCGCAGCATGCGTTCGCGCACGTAGTCCTGGAAGGACAGGGTGCTCATGGCCAGTTGCTCGGTGTCTTCCTGCACGCTCTGGCGCAGGCCGGCGGGCTCGGCACCATCTGCCGACAGCGAGGCTGCCAGCGAAGCCGCCTGTGAGGGCGCCGGCGAAGCCTGCTGTGCCGTGCGCGGCTGCGTATGCGCCTGGATCAGCTGGGCCTGCAGCTGGGGACGCAGGCCCGTGGTCTCCTCGGCCGAGCGGCGTTCGATGGCTTGCTGCAGCGGCGTGCTGCTGGCGGCGGCCTTGCTGTGCTCCAGCGTGTCCTCGGCCGTGGCCATGACCTCGACGCCGTCGGGCGTGCTGCGGTTGGACAGGATCAGGGTGCCCGCTCCGAAAGCCATGCGCGCCTTGGCCAGGGCCTCGCGGGAGGTAGGGGCGTAGAAGCGTTTGATGTTCATGCGGATGCACCTTTAAGAATCGAGCCGATGCGGATGGTGTGCGTCTCGGGGATCTCGCTGTGGGCGAGAACCTGCAGACGCGGCGCCACGCGGCGCACCAGGCGGGCAATGGAGTTGCGGATGGAATCGGGGACCAGCAGGCAGGCAGGCAGGCCCAGCTCTTCTTGCTGGTTGGCCATGTCGGCCGCCTTCTGGGTGAGGATCTCGGCCACGCCGGGATCCAGTGAGGGGGCGCCGGGGTTGGACAGGGCCTGCACCAGCAGGCGCTCGAGTCCGGGCTCGATGGCGATGACGTTCAGCTCGCGGGTCGGGCCGTAGATCTGCTGGACGATGGACGGCGACAGCGCAATGCGCACGCGGCGGGCCAGCTCGACGGGGTCCTGGGTGGTCGAGGAGTGCTCGGCCAGCGTCTCGATGATGGTGCGGATGTCGCGGACGTGCACCGAGTCCTCCAGCAGCAGCTGGAGCACTTTCTGGAACGTCGTGATGGACACCATTTTCGGAATGACTTCTTCGATCAACTTGGGAGCCAGCTTGGCCACATGCTCCACCAACTGCTGCGTCTCGGTACGGCTGATCAGCTTGGCGGCATGCACTTGCATCAAGTGTGACAAATGGGTGGCCATCACGGTTTCCGAATCAACCACGGTAAAGCCTGCCATTTGTGCCGCTTCCTTCTGGCGTTCGTCGATCCAGTGGGCGGGCAGGCCGAAGGCCGGGTCGGTGGTCTGGGTGCCGATCAGCGGGGTGCTGATGCCGCCCGGATTGATGGCCAGGAACATGCCGGGGAAGGCCTCGCCCTCGCCCACCATCACGCCGCGCAGGGTGATGCGGTAGGCGCTGGGCTTGAGCTCCAGGTTGTCGCGCACATGCACGGCCGGGGGCAGAAAGCCCACTTCCTGTGCGAACTTGCGGCGCACGCCCTTGATGCGGGTCAGCAGGTCGCCCTGGCGGCCCTTGTCCACCAGGGTGATCAGGCGGTAGCCCAGCTCCAGGCCCAGCAGGTCCACGGGCTGCAGGTCGTCCCAGGTGGCTTCGCCGTCGCTGGGCGCGGCCACGGGGGCGGGGGCCTGGGTTTGCTGGGCGGCGCGTTCCTGCTGGCGGCGCGAGAGCATCCAGGCCAGCCAGCCCAGCAGTGCGCCCGTGCTCAGGAACACGACGTGGGGCATGCCCGGAATGACACCCAGCAGGCCCAGCACGCCGGCCGTGATGCCCAGCACCTTGGGCGACATGAACAGCTGCTGCGCGATCTGCTGGCCCATGTCGGTTTCCTTGCCCACGCGCGAGATCACCATGGCCGCGGCCACCGAGATCAGCAGGCCGGGGATCTGTGCGACCAGCGCATCGCCCACGGCCAGCAGGATGTAGCTGTCGGCGGCCTGGCCGGCCGACAGGCCGTGCTGGATCATGCCGATGGCGAAGCCGCCGATGATGTTGATCACCAGGATCAGGATGCCGGCGACCGCGTCGCCGCGCACGAACTTGCTGGCACCGTCCATGGAGCCGAAGAAGTTGGCTTCCTCCTGCACCTCGGCGCGGCGGCGCTTGGCTTCCTTTTCGTCGATCAGGCCGGCGTTCAGGTCGGCATCCACGGCCATCTGCTTGCCGGGCATGGCGTCCAGGGTGAAGCGGGCCGAGACTTCGGCGATACGCTCGGCACCCTTGGTGATCACCACGAAGTTGATCACCACCAGGATGGCGAACACGATCAGGCCGACCGCGAAGTTGCCGCCGATCAGGAAGTGGCCGAAGGCCTCGATCACCGCACCGGCCGCTCCGGGGCCGGTGTGGCCTTCCAGCAGCACCACGCGGGTGGAGGCCACGTTCAGCGACAGGCGCATCAGCGTGGTCAGCAGCAGCACCGAGGGGAAGGCCGCAAAGTCCAGCGGCCGGATCATGTAGGCCGCCACCATCATCACCATCAGCGCCACGGCAATGTTCAGCGTGAAGAACGTGTCCAGCAGCCACGGCGGAATCGGCAGCACCATCAGCGCCAGGATGGCCACCACCAGCAGCGGCGCCATCAGGCCCTGGGCGAACCTGGTGTTCTCGCCCGACCACATCGATTGCAGGGATTGGAGCGGATTCGTCGTCATGGAGCAGTACCTTCAGTGGTCGCGGCGGCGGGCGCGCGGCGGCCCTGGTGCGGATCGAGTTCGGCGGGCACGGCGGGTTCGCCGAGATCGCCAGGCATGGGGCCTTCGCCGCGCAGCGCGGCCTTCAGGCGGTAGACATAGGCCAGGACCTGGGCCACGGCCGTGTACAGCGCGGCGGGAATGGCCTGGTCCAGGTCGGCGTGCGCGTACAGGGCGCGCGCCAGCATCGGGGATTCGAGCACCGGTATCTTGTGGGCGCCCGCGACCTCGCGGATCTTCAGCGCCACCAGGTCCGTGCCCTTGGAGATGACCTGCGGGGCGGCCATGGTCTTTTCGTCGTAGCGCAGCGCCACGGCATAGTGCGTGGGGTTGGTGACCACGAAGTCGGCGCGCGGCACGGCGTTGACGCTGGCACGGTCGGCGATCTCGCGCTGCTTCTGGCGGATCTTGCTCTTGATCTGCGGGTTGCCGTCGGACTCCTTGTGCTCCTGCTTGACTTCCTCGTGGCTCATCTTCAGGCGCGACTTGAACAGGTAGGCCTGCAGCGGCACGTCGATCACGGCCATCAGGAACACCACCAGCAGCAGCAGGGCCACGCCGCTGGCCAGCCACTGCCCGGTCATGGTCAGCGCCATGGCCGAAGGCTGGGAGGAGATGGCGGCGATCTCGGCGATGTGGCTGCTCAGGAACTTCCAGGCCACGAAGGAGAGGATGGCCGTCATCGCCACCATCTTGGCCACGGTCACCATCTGCTGCTTGGAAAACAGATTGGTCAGGCCCGACAGCGGGTTGAGGCGGTTGAACTGCGGCTGTATGGGCTTGAGGCTCAGGATCCAGCCGCCGGCCAGCATGCCCGACAGCACGGCCGCGGCCGTGGTCACGGCGGCAACGCCCAGGGAAATCTTCAGGCCCAGGCTGCCCATGGACAGCATGCGCTCCATCATCAGGGCCGGGGTCTTGGCCGTGTGCGCGTCGAACGCCAGTTGCTGGGCCAGCGCCATGCGCAGGTGCTGGATCAGGGGCTCGGCGCCCATCAGCATCATCAGCGCGCCCGTGCCCAGGATGGCCAGGTGGGACAGGTCCCGGGAGCGCGCACCCTGGCCGTCAGAACGCGTTTTCTGCAGTTTGCGTTCGGTGGCTGGCAGGTTTTTGTCTTGGCTGGAGTCCATGGCGCAATGACGGAAGGATTTGCGTCATTGTCGGAACAAGCCGGATGGGCGAAGCCCCGATAAGCAGGGCTCAAGCGGCGCTTATGCGCTGTCTGGGGTGTGGTGCGGCAGGCAGCGGTATGCCGGCAAACCCTTGCCCCGCAGCGGGAAGGGTTGCCGTGCAAATGCAAATGCAAATGCAAAGGCGCATGGCGCCCCGGGGTGTGTCAGAACCCCAGGCTGGCCAGCAGATCGTCCACCTGGGACTGTGAAGTCACCACATCGGGTGTCTTCTCGGGATCGACCACGGGGCCGGCCAGGTGCTCCTTGGGCTTTTCCAGCGGCTCCAGCGCCGTCTGCTGCGGGTTGGGCGAGGTCTGGATGAGCAGCTGCACCAGCTGGTCCTCCAGGTCGGCAGCCAGCGACACCACGCGGGCGATGACCTGGCCCGTGAGATCGTGGAAGTCCTGGGACATCATGATCTCGGTGAGGTGCTCATCGGCCTGCTGCGTGTCCTGCTCGACCTCTTCGAGGAAGTTCATCACCCGGCCCTTGGCCACGGCCGCCACGGGATCCTCGACCAGCTGCGCGCGCATGGCGCGCACGCGCTCGGCCAGCCGGTCCTGCTGGCTCTTGGCCAGCTCGACACGGTTGAGGACCTTCTCGGCGGCCTCTCCGGTCAGCCGCGCAATGTAGGAAAGGCGGCTTTGCGCATCCGGCAGCTCTCCCATGCTGCCGCGCAATCGGTCCGCATAGCCCAGCTCGTTGAGCGAGTCATGCAGCTGGCGCGTGAGAACGCCTACCTTGTAGTGGACGCTGTCGGGGACATCCGGGTTGCTCATGGCGCGCGCCCTACAGGCCCAGCTTTTTGAGGATCAGGTTGACTTTCTCTTCCAGCGTGGCCTTGGTGAAGGGCTTGACGATGTAGCCTGCCGCACCGCCCTGGGCCGCTGCCACGATGTCCTCCTTGCGGGCCTCGGCCGTCACCATCAGCACGGGAAGGTGCTTGAGTTTGTCGTCCTGCTTGATTTCGGTGAGCAGCTGGAAGCCGTTCATGTTCGGCATGTTGATGTCCGTCACCACGAAATCGAACTTGCTGTTGCGCAGCTTGTGCAGTGCCACGACGCCGTCTTCGGCTTCATCGGCTTCGGGAAAGCCGCTCTCCTTGAGCAGATTGCGCACGATGCGCCGCATGGTGGAGAAGTCGTCAACGATCAAAAAACGCAGGGCATTAGCCACGTGAGGCCCTTTCGGTCGGTAGGTGCTCGGTACTGGTAAGAATCCGCCGCGATGGTAACAATATGAAACCTTCTTGGCGCAATGTGGGAATTTTCCTGCTTTTCGGCAGCATCGGGCTCAAACCTTAATTTGTTACACGATCAGGTGACGCGGGCGCCGAAGGGGCGGCTGCGGCTGCGGGCGCGGCGGCAGCGGGCTGCGCGGCAGTCTCGCCGGCCGTGGCTTCGGCTGTGGCTGCATTCGCGGTGCCGCCGTTGCCGCCGGCCAATGACGGCGGCAAGGCGTTGCGCGTCACGGGCCCACGGTGGCCCAGCAGGCGCTTTTCGGCCTCCTGCGTGAGCACGGTGATGGTGATGCGCCGGTTCTGGGGCGCGCGCGGATCGTCGGGCAGCAGCAGGTCGCTGCTGGCCAGGCCCGTGATGCGTGCCAGCTGGTTCAGGGGCATGCCGGCGGCCACCAGCTCGCGGCGCGAGGCGTTGGCGCGGTCGGCCGACAGCTCCCAGTTGCTGTAGCCGCGGTCGGCATTGCCGTAAGGGGCCGCGTCGGTGTGACCGGACAGGCTGATGCGGTTTTCCGCGCCTGCCAGCGCCGCGCCCACCTCGCGCAGGATGTCGCGCATATACGGTTTGACCAGGGCGCTGCCGCTGTCGAACATGGGGCGGTTTTGCTCGTCCACGATCTGGATCTGCAGGCCGTCGGGCGTCACGTCGGTGCGGATCTGAGAACGGAATTCGTTCAGGCGCGCATTGCTGGTGATCATCGCGTCCACCTTGGCCTTGAGTGCCTTGATGCGGTTGGAGTCCACCTGGGCCTGATCGGCGCGGCCCGAATCGACGCTGGTGCGCCGGTTGGAGCTGTCGGCCGCCTCGGAGCGCCGTACCTGGCCGTGCACCTTGGCCAGGTCGTTGCCGCCGCCGGGAATCACGCTGGAGCTGTTGCCTGCGCCATCGCCGCCGGCCATCGCCACCTTCAGCGGCGAGGAAAAATACGCCGCGATGCCCTGCAGCTCGCCCTTGGCCGTGGAGCCCAGCAGCCACATCAGCAGGAAGAAGGCCATCATCGCGGTCACGAAGTCGGCGTAGGCGATCTTCCAGGCGCCGCCGTGGGGCGCATGCGCAGTCTTCTTGACGCGCTTGATGATGATCGGCTGTAACTTTTTCTCTGCCATGGCTTGACGCTGCTGGGTGCAGGATTACTTCTTGCCCTTGACGTGGGTTTCCAGTTCCAGGAAACCGGGGCGTTCGGTAGAGAACAGCACCTTGCGGCCGAACTCGATGGCGGTGGCGGGGTTGTAGCCCTGCATGCTGGCCAGCAAGGTGGTCTTGATGCACTCCAGTTCCTTGGCGGCGTCCTGGGCGCGCTGCTCCACCAGGCCGGCCATGGGCTCCACCAGCGCATAGGCCAGCAAGATGCCCAGGAAGGTACCGACCAGGGCCGAGGCGATCATGCCGCCCAGCACCGAAGGAGGCTGGCCCACCGAGCCCATGGTGTTCACCACACCGAGCACGGCGGCAATGATCCCGAAGGCGGGCAGGGCGCCGGCCAGGCGGGTCAGTGCGTTGACGGGGGCATGGGCCTCGGCGTGGTGGGCCTCGATCTCGCTGTCCATCAGCGACTCGATCTCGTGGGAATTGAGATTGCCCGACACCATCATGCGCAGATAGTCGGTCAGGAACTCCACCACATGGTGGTCCGCCAGCAGCTCGGGGTACTTGGTGAAGATGGGCGACTCGTTGGGTGCCTCCACATCGCCTTCGATGGACATCAGGCCCTCCTTGCGGGCCTTTTGCAGAATCTCGTACAGCAGGGCCATCAGCTCCATGAAGCGGGCCTTGGTGTAGCGCGAACTCTTCATCACGCCAGGGATGGCCTTGGCCGTGGCCTTGAGCACCTTGGGCTGGTTGCACACGATGAAGGCGCCGATGGCGCCGCCGCCAATGGTGATCATTTCAAAAGGCAGTGCCTTGAGAATGACCTGGACGTTGCCCCCGTGCAGCACATAGGTGCCGAAGATGCAACCGAAGGCGACGATGTATCCGATGATGACAAGCATGGGAGTGGATTCTGTCAGAGGTGTCCCGATGGAAAAGTCGGAACTGGCTTGGAAATGCGCGCTTGTTTTGACACTGGGCCGTGGCGGGGTGGCGGCCATCGACGAACCCATGGCTTGTCAAGCTATCGGCCGCAGGCATCCATACTTGAGAGCCCTGAGATGAAGGTGTAAACGCGCCGCTGCGCGCCAAAAGCCTGAAAAGGCCGGCAAATCGGTGCCTGTTTGAATCTTGCAAGGCGGGCGCTTAACGGTGGATCGCGCGGCGCGCATGCGAGGATAGTCGGCACAGTTTTATTCTTTGTGTCACCGCGCGCACAAGCGTGCCGACCGCGGGCCGGCCTGATACTTCCTCTGCTCCACCGCCATGCCATCTTCACCCCTTGCCAACGCTTTTGCAGCCCCTGCGCAGCCGCCCAGCATCGACAGCGAGCTGACCCGCATCCGCGCCATGGTCGATCGCGCGCAGTTCCTCGAAGCCCTGTCGGAGCTGGCGCAGCTGGTGGCCCGGGAGCCGCGCAACTCCAAGGTCTGGCTGCACATCGGCTTTGTCTACGTGCGCATGAGCATCTGGCCCCAGGCCATGGACGCCTTGCAGATGGCGCTGGAGATCGAGCCGCGCATGCCCAACGCCCAGCGCCTGCTGGCCCTGGCCCTGTTCAGCACGGGCCGCAGGCAGGAGGCCTGCGACCTGATCGACGACGCCTGCCGCCACGCCAAGAACGAAAACACGCACTGGATGACGCGGGCCTACATCCACTCGCACACCAGCAGCGACCCGCTCAAATCCCTGGAGGTGGCGCGCGACTGGGGCCGGCGCTTCGCCGACCCGCTGACCCGCAACGCCAAGCCCTTTCCCCCGCGCGATCGCAACCCGCGCAAGAAGCTCAAGGTCGGCTATGTCACGGCCGACTTCCGCCAGCACTCGGTGGCCTTCTTCATGCGGCCCGTGCTGGAGCACCACAACCCGGACAACGTCGAGATCCACGTCTACTCCAGCGGCCGCCCCGACGCGATGACCGCAAAGCTGCGCGCCCTGGTGCCGCACTGGCACGATGTGGTCGAGCAGACCGACGACCAGCTCTACGAACAGATCCGCGCCGACGGCATCGATGTGCTGGTGGACCTGTCCGGCTTCACCCTGGGCCACCGCCTGGAAGTCTTCGCCCGCCGCGCCGCGCCCGTGCAGGTGACCTGGCTGGGCTATATGCATACACTGGGGATGAAGGCCATGGATTACCGGCTGGTGGATGGCGCTATAGCGCCGCCCAGCCATGCTCCCCACTATTCGGAAAAGCTGTTCCAACTGCGCTGCATGGCCAGCTACGCGCCGCCCGAGTATTCGCCGCTGTGCGAAGACCCTCCCATGCTGCGCAACGGCTACCCCACGCTGATCTCGCTCAACAACTCTGCCAAGCTCACCGACGAGATGCTGGCAGTCTGGGCCCGCATCCTTCAGGAACGCAGGGACGCGCGCCTGATCATCATGGTCAAGGAGCAGGATCCCGATGCGGCGCAGGCCCATATGCAGCCACGTGTGGAGGCCGCCGGCCTGCCGCTGGACCGTGTGTCCGTGCTGCACCAGCAGCCGCTGGATGGCTTCATGGAACTGGGGCATATCGCCGATGTGGCGCTGGATACCTCACCCATTTGCGGCGGCACCACGACCTTGCATGCACTGTGGATGGGATTGCCCATCGTGACACTGGATGCGGTCCGTGGTGTGGATGCGTCCACGGCCGGCACATTGCGGGGCATCGGTTTCGGTGGCGAGATCGCCAAGGACGTCGACGGTTACGTACAGGCTGCGCTGCGCCTGATGGAGGATCCGGCACGGCTGGCACAGCAGCGTAGCCAGGCCCGTTCGCGGCTGCAGGCCAGTGTCCTGATGAACTACCCCGAGCGCACGGCAGAGCTGGAGAAAGCCTACCGGCTCATGTGGGTCAACTGGCTGCGCGGCGACCATCAGACCCTGAGCGTGGGAGCCGATCTCCAGCATTTGCTGGCCCAAGTGGAAACCGCTGCATGACCCGCCATCCCGAGCCGGACTGGGTGCCTCTGCTGGTGCCGGACATGCCCTCTCCGCAGGCGCTGATGCCATGGCTGGAGCGTATGCATGCGGCACGGCACTATTCAAACTTCGGGCCTCTGGTGCGGGAGCTGGAGGCAGAGTTCGCGCAACGCTTCGCATTGCCTGGTGAACAGGTCACCACGGTGGCCAATGCCACGCAGGGGCTGGAGCTTGTGCTGCAAGCCCTGGGGCTGCCGACAGGCGCTCGCGTGCTGCTGCCCACATTCACCTTCGTTGCCAGTGCCACTGCCGTGCTGCGCGCGGGTTTGGTGCCTGTGCTGGCGGATGTCGATCCGTGCAGCTGGATGATGACGCCCGATATTGCCCGAGCGGCCTGCGCCGGCATGCGCATTGATGCGGTGCTGACGGTGGCTACCTTCGGCATGCCGCATGACATGCAGGCGTGGCAGCAGTTCGAACAGGACACGGGTCTGCCAGTCATCGTCGACGCAGCGGCGGCCTACGGCAGCCAGTGGCTGCAGGGTGCGCAGGGGACCCTGGTCTTCAGCATGCACACCACCAAAAGCCTGCCAGCGGGGGAAGGCGGGCTGGTTGTCTCTACACGTCCGGGGCTGGCGGCCAGGGTGCGTCAACTGTCCAACTTCGGCATCAATCTCGACCCGGAGGCGGGCCTGCCCGTTGGTGCGCTGGCCCATGCCGGCACGAATGCCAAGATGAGCGAGTACCACGCCGCCATTGCGCTGGAAATGCTCGGGCGATGGGAACTCCATGCCGAAGAGCGCCGCAGGCTGCATGACAGCTTGAAACATGACCTGAACCTGGCCAGCAACCGATCCCTGGTGTGGCAGGCCCAGGCCGGCGAGGCCTGCCTGATGGCTCCGACCTTGTTGTGTGCACAGCTACCCAGCGAGATGGCGCGCGATCGATTGGAGCAGGCCTGCCGGCAAGCCCGTATTACTACGCGACGGTGGTATCAGCCGCTTTTGCAGCATATGGGTGTGCTGCACAGGCATTGCATTGTGCTTGAGACACCTCATGCAGAAGAACTGGCGAGGACTCTGCTGGGGCTTCCGTTTTTCGTTGGCATGCCGCGCCAACAGCGCCTGCGGATAAAGGAAATCTGCATGAACGTAAACGAGAATTCCCTCTGACTTTCGTCAAAAGGCGCCCATTTCTTTAAAAATGTTTTTTGCTGAGATTCCTTTTGCAACGAGTGTTGTAATTATTTTCTCTTTTTCAATTGTTTCCCATGCTAATTGCAAGACCCTCTGCCAGTGTTCTTGTGGAATAGCGACGGCGCCATCATGATCGGCAATGATGTAGTCATCGTTCTTTATAGAAACTTCACCGATTTTTATGGGCATGTTGATGGATTTCACAGTTCCGTCGAATTTTATATCTCTGCAGTAGTGGCCTCTTGAGTAAACGGGGAATTCTAAGCTGGCAACCTCTGCAGAATCTCGCGTTACTCCATCGATGATTGCTCCTGATGCTCCTGCACGGATCGCAAGTGATGCATTAAGATTGCCGAAATATGCCCGCTCGGGAATACGATTCTCAACAACTATGATGTCGCCGGGACGAACAAAATCATATGATTCCAGTGCGTTATAAATGCCTTTCCAGTGATTTTTTTCATCCGCAGGAATAAGTAGCAATGTTTTTGCCCTTCCTAGAAGATTGCGCTGTAAACCTCGTGGTGAGATCTCATGTGGGAGAGTGCATTGCAGGCCCAATTCTCGGGTGATATCTGAAAGCATGGCAGTTTTCAGGTGTGGGCGTAGCATGCTAAGGCGAAGATTTTCTTGTGCTCGTATTCCTGCGGCAATGGTCTCTCCTAGCAATAGATCTTCTGGCCAGTTAATGTCAATGGCCTCTTGTGGCGTTATTTCAAATAAAGTGGGGTTTATTCCATAGCGGTGGCGAGGGCGTTTTTCCGAACCACGGACCATATAAAGCGACATCGCTTCAATCGTGCTTGTTGGTAGATCTACGCTATTTGGTATTCGTCCGTTTTGAAGGTAAATTGGGTTATTGTTTTCCCAGAGATATTGTTTTTCCTTGGTAATCGCTACTAGTGAATCTGCTTTTGGTGTTCTTAGTAGCTGCTCTATGGCTCGTTCTATTGTCGAGGCATCAATAAACGGTGCAGTACACAGAGTTTGGATATAGATGTCGGCATTGACGGTTGAGCATTCCCATTCGAAAAGCTCATGTCCATCAGTGCTGTTGGTGGCTAATTTATGGGGGCGTTTTAGCCTAAGGATTGGAAGATCTGCGGCCAGAGCCGCAATTTCATCGCTATCGGTATCTAGATAAACCTCATCAATCATTGGACATGCCAGCAACTGACGCAGTTTTCGTTTGAATAAATACTCGCCATCAAGGATGGTAAGATTCTTGTTGTTAATTCTTTCGCTGGAACTTTTGGCGGGGACAAATGCGACAATTTTTGGCATAAATATTCCTGGATTTCTATCCGACTTTCTGTTGCCAGAAATCTTCAACGCTCATGTCTAGATTTTGCAAGGCTTGTGCATGTTCGCGTGCGCTCTCTGGGTCTGTATAAATTTTCTCCCATTGCTCTATATTCCACCATCGATCACGCTGGGCTATGATATGAAATAGAGGTATAAATTTTAGAGATTGCCAGCGCAAGTTTGGCTCTAAAGGAAGTAGGCAGGCACGTTGGAAATTATGAGAATCCTCCAGAGTGTCTGTGGAGTAACCAAGAGACTTTGCGTAGCTACTCCAAAGTAATACTTCTGGAACTGCGCGTTTTAACTCTAAAAAGTGCGCATTGCTTGGTACTTGATAATCGAGATGCTCTGTGCTTCTGGGATCTTCGGGCATTGACCAGAGCTTGAGCATGTCCGTAGTCCGTGCAAGCATGGTTTTCTCACTAAACATGAAAGGCAAATGCGGCCAACTATGAATGGATATTGCAATTTTTCCATGATTTCTTTCTCGGGAAAAATGACGCTCAACCACTTCGTTAAGTGAGCCTGCTAAAATATTGTCACTTCGGCAACGCACAGAAAATTCAATGCCTTGCTCCGCTAGATGTTCAACGCCTATGCGTGCAGAGCGCAAAGCTGTATTAAGAAATAGAATTCCTGTATTTTCGGGTTGAGGAACAAGTATAAGCTTGTCAACCCACGCGCGGCATCTTTCCAGTAGTGCTGGATCTAGGTGATCCCAAGTAACCATACACTGATAGGCATGTGGATGGTGCATGCGATTCCAAGCAAGTACATAAGGAGTATGTGCCATGGCCATGCCTTGAATAAAAATCCCAAAACGCGCCCTCGATTTCCACTTTCTTTGTATGGGGGTGATATTCAAATTTCGAAAATCATCCATTTCTGTAAGCAAGGCGCCATCGTTTACTTCTAGTGTGCAGGCGTTAACACTGCGGAGATCGTTGAACCGATCTCTCAACGCGTGCATAATGTCGAAGTAGCGTTCTGCAAATATTACAACGATAGTATTTTCTTTGCATTCTTGGTGTAGAGATTCTGGAGAACGTACTTCCAGTCCCATTATGGTTTTTCCATGATTTTTGGGATTGGGGCAGACGGTATACGCGAGCTGTAGACGATCTTTGATGAGTGGGTATTGATAATGAAAGTATTGGCCGGCTCCCCAGCCGATGAGGCGAACCTTGGTCAGGTCAATTTCTGGGTATTTCAGTAGAATTCGTTCAAGATTACCAGTGATTATAGCCATGGTGATGCTGGGGATAATAAGTGGATTCGAGCTGAAGCTAATTTGATAGGAGCGAATAAGAAAAACTGAGATCTTGTCGCACTAAAACTTTTGAGCCTGACCTCACCCATAAACAAGGATGGGGGCGTCATAGCGCGGGTCATACACCGTCTTGGCTGCGATGTCCTTGTCATAGCGCCGGGACCAGCCCAGTTCACAGCCGCGGCCTACCTGCACGCCAGCGGCCACCAGGGCACCGCTGCGCAGGATGCTGTGCGCGCCTATCTGTGCGCCATCACCGACGACGACGGCGGACTCCAGCCAGCAGGAAGCACGCACATGCACGCCGCTTCCCAGGCACGCTCCGGGCAGCAGGACGCTGTTGTAGTCGATGCGGCTGCCATGGCCGACGATGGCGCCATCGCCCACGAAGGCGTTGGGGCCGATGCGTACGCCGCCGGCTACCATGGCGCGGGGGCTGACGAAGGAGGCAAGCTTGAAGCCGCGCTCCATGGCAGCCTGCATCAGTTCCACACGCTTGAAGTTGCCGAAACGCTCGTCGAACGCCACGAAGGCTGAACCCTCGCCGGGCCTTATGGCATTCAGTGGTTCAAGATCGAATTCATACTGTGCATTCTGGACGAGGGGAATCTTTTCGATTTTTGAATCTGGAAAGGAACGGCACCAGGATTCATGCGCCCTTTCCAAGGCAGCGCCGGCGCCGATGATCCACCTACAGGCCATGTTCCGTCTCCAGCAAGGTGGTGTACCAGCGTTCGATGAGCCGGTTGGTTGTTTCGTAGATGCCTTGTGTTGGCACGGGGGCTTGCGAATGCAAGACGGATTGCACTTTCTCCAGCATGCCGAAGTCCTCGCCGAGAATCAGCCTGCTGTGATGCATCTCGGACAAAAGTATTTGGGTAGACGCTGGGTTGGGCCGCTTTTTGCGTGCCGTGAAACGATAGATCTCCACGTCGGTGCGGTCCGGGGCAACTGGAATGTAGTGTTCAATGACGAAGGAGTTACCGCCGTTGCCGCTGGCGATGTGCAAGTTCGGGAAGGCCAGCCAGTTGAAATAGGCATCCTGCTGGCGTTCGCCAACCACTGGCTGGTTGTGCACTCTTCCATCCACGAACTGAGCATCTGCGGATTCCGTATTGGGCTGCCAGCGCTCGACATTGGCGTGCCAGCCTAAGGACTGGTATTCGGATGGTGTTCCTTCCGGGCCCCCATAGCTGAAATAACGCATCTCCTGGCGCAGGCCCGCCGTGCTGATATCGGTCAGGGGTTCTTGCGTTTCTGCGGCGCAGGCCGGATCAACCGCTGGCAGAAAGCTCACGAACGGGGCCAGCGTGCGGGGGTGCAGGAAAGCGACATGGTTGTTGTCGCGTAGATTTTCCTGGACCAGCTTCCAGTTGAAGCGGCATTGCCAGGTCGTCACCATGACTTCGCTGTCATAGGCACTGGAGCTGCTTTCCAGCGAGGCCAGGAACTGCGCCGAGAACTGCTCCTCCAGTGGCAGCGGGTCATCGCTCAGATTGACGAACAGCAGGTTGCCGACCGCGCGCAAGGCGAATTCACGCAGCTTCAGGGAATTTTTCTGCGGTTTGCTGAACTGGTAGAGCGCATCGCAATGGGGAATATTGCTGACCTGTCCTGCGGCGTCGTATTTCCAGGCATGGTATTGGCACACCAGTGGCCGGCGACCCACGGGCTCCGACTGCAAGGGGGAACTGCGGTGCAGGCACACGTTTTCGAAGGCGTGCAACTCACCCTGGAAATTCTGGATGACGACAGGAATGCCGGCGATCTTGCGCGTGATGAAGCAGTTGTTTTCCGGCAGCAGGGTCTTGAGGCCCGCGAACAACCAGAGCTTGCGAAAGAGCTTTTGCTGTTCGCGTTCGAAGATGTCGGCAGACAGGTAGTAGCTTGGGTGCATCCGTGAACGCATCTGTTCACTCCTGTCCGGATGGCGCGTGGAAGATCACGCGTGCCGGGTTGCCGAAAACGGTGGCGCCCGCTGGAACATCCTTGACCACGACTGCGCCGGCTCCGACGCTTGCCCCGTCGCCTATGCGTATGCCCGGCAGGATGGTGGCATGGGGATGGACGGTGACCAAGTCGCCCAGTTGCACGCCGCCGCCCAGGAACGCCATGGCGCCGATCTGGCAATAGCTGCCGGTCTGCACGTCATGGCCCAGCACGGTGAGCGAATGGATGTTGGTGAAGGGGCCGATATGGGCATCGGGGCTGATTTGCACATTGGGCGAGAAAATGCACCCTGTATCTATGCGCACGCTGTCCGGTACATAGGTGCCCGGTGGAATGATGCTGATGAACTGCGCGCCTTTGGCAAGCAGGGTCTCGGCATATTTCTGACGCATGGCGGCAGAGCCCTGTGCACAGACGAATAGTTCATCGTCCTGCGGCCTGTGTGCCAGCGGGTCGCCATGAATGGCGAGGCCCTGATTGTCATAGTTGTCCAGCATGTGGGGCCGGCTGTCGAGGAAGCCTTGCAGTACCCACTGCCGGTCGGAGGCCGGCTGGCCCCGGACGAGGAAGACGACCTCGCGTCCCCAACCGCCGGCGCCGATGATCCAAACTTTCTTCATGCGTTCTTCGTACATTCAATCGTCTTATCTGGTGGCCTGCCCGGTGATGACCAGGTCGCTGCCGGTGACCCAGCGGCTCGCAGGGGACAGCAGATAGACGGCCGCATGGGCGAAGTCCTCCCTGTCATGCGCCTCGGCAAAGGCCTTGGTGGTGATGGCGTTGACGCGGATGCCGCGCGCAGCGCATTCCAGCGCCAGACTGGCAGTCAGGGAGCCCAGGCCACCTTCCAAGCTCACGAAGCGGTGATCCCCAGCGTTGGCGAAGCTGATCTTCTCCAGGACGATGGAGGCCCCTTCACGCAGCAGTCCGTCTTCCATCAGCTGGCGGATCGCAAGAACGGGCGCCGCAAGGCGGCTGGCGATGAACTGCTGCAGGAGGTTTTCCGTGATGTCTGCCAGGCCCATCGGTGTCTGCGCCGAGGCCGTGCAGTATAGAAATCCGTCGAGCGCCGTCTTCACGGGGATGAACGCCGACTGCTCGATCACCTGCGCCCCCCTGTGGGCGAGCGTGTCGGCCGCCTGCCGGCCCGTGGGCGTATCGGCGCCGACCAGGAGTATGGCCTTGCCTTCCAGTGAGAAGGGGTGCGAGGCGCTGCGGGGCAGCGCAGGAGCATGGGCAGAGTTCATGGTATGCAGTTAGAGGCCCATGGAAATGGAGATGCCACCGTCCACCATGAAATACCCGCGGTTGATTGAACGGCTGGCATCGCTGAGATGGAACGTGGTTGCGTGGGCGATATCCTCAGGTTGGCCCAGGCCCAGGGGCGCCCATTGGGTGCGCTCGTGCAAATTGGCGCCGCCCTGGCCCAGGGCCTCCAGCATGGGCGTTTGCACATAGCCGGGGGCGATGCAGTTGACGCGGATGCCGTGCCTGGAGAGATCCTCTGCGATGGAGCGGGAGGCCCCCAGCAGCGCGGACTTGCTGGCCGCATAGGCGGCACTTGCGACGGGGCCCGCATGCGAGGCCACGGCGGCGATGAAGACGATGGATGCCTGCGGCAACAGCTTGCGCCCTGCCACCAGTTTTTGCGTCAGCAGCAGGGGGGCCAGCGTATTGCTGTTGAATGTGTCGTTCAGGTGTTTGGCCCGTGCCATTCGGAACGGCACCAATTGGGATATGCCCGCTGCATGGACCAGTCCATGCAGCGGTTGCACGGCCTGCACCAGTCGATCCAGATCGGATTCGCTAGCCAGGTCGGCGACCAGTCCATCCTGGCCCTTTTCGCCCAACTCGGCCAGGGTGTCCTGCAGGCGCTCGGCATTGCGCGCCGTGATGGACACCTGGGCGCCCATGCGGGCGCATTGCAGGGCGATCTCGCGACCGATGCCGGAGCTGGCACCGGTCACGAGTATGTGCCTTCCTTCCAGAGAGAAGGGGTAGACGTAGCCGGTCATGCTTCGATCAGTGCGGGGAAGCGGGCCTGGTCTATATCCACGATGGCCGTGCCCCAGGAAAGGCCTATGCCGAAGCCACCGAGCAGCAGCCTGTTGCGCTGCCCCTGCAGTTGCGCGTTGAGCCGGGCGGTCATGGTGACGGGCAGGGACGCTCCGCTGGTGTTGCCCAGGTCGTGCAGCGTGGAGGGCACCTTCTCGACAGGCAGGCCCAGCTTCTTGCGGATGGTCTCGTTGATCATCCGGTTGGCCTGATGGAAGACGAAGTAGTCGATATCGTCCTTGGCCACCTGGGAGTATTCCAGCAGGCGCTCCACGGCTGGCGGCACGCGCTGGGTGGAAAAGCTCAGCACGGCCGGTCCGTCGAGGATCAGGTCTGCCGGCGTGCGCAGATAGCCATGCTCGTCGCGGGTGGGAATCAGATGCTGCACGCCATAGGGCTCGCGGTGGCCGCCAGCCGGCAGCATGATGGCCTTGTAGCCGCTGCCGTCGCTGTTGAGGTCGAAGTGCATCGGGGCGGCGCTGGCATCGAATTCCAGCGCCGTGGCCGTGCCCGCGTCCGAGAAAAGGGGGTCCTTAACGGTCGCAGACCGGTCGCCCACCAGCAACAGGCCTTTCTTCACGCCGCCTGCCGAGATCATGCTCCCCAGCAGGTGCAGACCGAAGGGGTAGCCTGAGCAGCCGAGATTCACATCAAAGGCGATGGTGCCGTGCGACAGGCCCAGGCGATCCTGAAGAATGATGGCCGTGGCGGGAATGGGATAGTCGGGCGATTGCGTGACGACGATCAGCGCATCGATCTCCTCGCGCTGCCACTGCAGTTCTTCCAGCAGCTTCTCCGCAGCCACAAAGGCCAGGTCCGAGAAGCATTGCCATTCCGGGCAGATGCGGCGGGTCTGGATGCCGATGTTGCGAACCAGCCGCTCGCGCTCGGTGCGCTGCGAAGGGGGGCAGTCCTCCAGGTTGGAGATGACCCGCTTGGGAACGCAACTGGCCATGCCCGCAAAGCGGACGTTGTGCAGGGTGGACAGCGCCATGGTGTTCAGCCCAGGAGCTTGTAGAGGTCGTTGACGGTAACGCAGTTCTTGATGTCGTCGCCGGTGATGGTCTTGCCAAACTCGACATCGAACATGACGATCACGCCCAGCGCCGCCAGCGAGTCCCACTCGGGCAGGCTCTTGAGCTCGGTCTCGGGCGTCACTTCCACGGCCTCCTGGAAGTCCACGGCGGTCAGAAAGCTTTCGATGAATTGGTCAATGGAGGGCATGGGATGGGTTCCTGAAAAATAGGCTGGGCGCCTGCCTATGAGGGCAAACGCTTCGATGAATTTTCGCAGAGCGCCTCTGCGCCGGAAGGCTGGAACTGTGGGCAAAAGCGAGTCCTGTTCCGATGCTGCGTGGGGCGATGCTGTCCTGGCGGACCCCGGGGGATGATGGCATATGGCTCCCTGGGGTGCTTCCTGTTTTGTAGCAGGCGGTGACCGGGCCACTTGATAAAAGTGAAAGAAATGCGGTTTGCTCCCGCTTATCCAGGGGCCGTGTTCGTCGGCTTGCCTGCACGATGGCGGTATTTGTGCGGGTGTCGGCCTGGGCGCCGGGCCTGTGGTGGGGCGCTTGCCCGCAACCTTGATGACCAAGATGAATACGAACGAGCATTTGCAGCAGGCCCGCCAGTTGCATGAACAGTGGCAGTTCGAGCAGGCTCGCCAGGCCTATGAAAAGGTGCTGGAGCAGGAGCCTGCCCATGCCGAGGCGCTGCACGGCATGGCCCAGCTGCTGGGTCTGCACCAGCTGCGCAGTGCCGAGGCACTGCCCTATCTGGAGGCAGCCATCGGCGTGCGGCCTGCGGATTTTGGCTACTGGCGCCTGTACATCCACATGCTGATCCGCGAGGGGCTGCTGGACATGGCCATCTCGCTGATCGACGTGGCACGGGCCAACGGCATGCAGGAGATTGCGCTGGAACAGCTGGAAAAGGATGTGGCCCTGGTGCAGGGCGCGCAGGCAGCTGCGTTCCTGGAGGTGCAGGCCGCGCGCTGGCCACTGGGGCCGGCGCAGCCCGAGGCGGCGCCGGTTGCTGGCGATGGCCGTGGTCGGGTGCCCGAGGCGCAGCTGCGGCTGCTGGGGCAGCTGTTTGCCCAGCGCGAGCATGCCGAGGTCAGCCAGCTGGCGGGTTCGCTGGTGCGCCAATATCCCAAGAGCGGCTTGGTCTGGAAGTTCAAGGCGGCGGCCGATCATGCGAACGGCCGCATCGAGGCGGCCCTGCAGGCAGCGCGCCAGGCAGCCGTTCTGCTGCCGCGCGATGCCGAGGTGCAGTTCAACCTGGGCGGCATCTGCCTGCAGGCAGGCCACGCAGCCGAGGCCGAGCGTGCGATGCGCGCTGCGTTGGCGCTGCGGCCGCATTGGACCCAGGCCTTCTCGCATCTGGGCGATGCGCTGTGCGCCCAGGGCTGTATCGAGGACAGCCTGCCCTGCTATGTGAATGCGCTGCTGCTCGACCCGGAGGATGTGGACACACTGTCGCGGCTGACGGCCGCGCTGCAGAAAACCGGACGGCTGCAGGAATGTGCGCAGTTCCTGGTGCTGCTCATGCAGCAGCGGCCCGAGGACCTGCGTTTGTGCCTGGCCAGCGCCCATGTGCTGGGCGAGGCTGGCTGGGAGCTGCAGGCGGAAACTGCCTATCGCATGGCGCTGCAGCTCGATCCCGGCAGCCTGGAGCTGCTGCTGCATCTGGCGTTGCTGCTGTGTGCCGGCGGCCGACTGGGGGAAGCCGAAACCTGCTTGCGCAAGGCGCTGCAATTGCGTCCCGACAATGCGGTGCTTCTCTGCGAAACGGCCTTCACGCTGTTCGCCCAGAAGAAGTGGGATCAAGCGTTGGAACTGCTTGAAGAAGCGCTGCGCATTCAGCCTGATAGCGCTCGCGCACAGATAATCCGTTGCCACGTACTGCTTGAAACCCGTGATCTGCCCCGGCTCGACCAGGCGCTGACGGTCGCGCTGGAGCGCTTGCCCGGTGACCGGGAGCTGATGTTCCAGCGTGCCGCCTACTGGGACCGCTGCGGTGACGCCGCGCGCCACATGCAACAGCTGGATGAACTGGTGAGGCTGCACCCGGACTACGAGCCCGCCTACAGCGCGCGCCTGTTCGCCATGATCCATTCTCCTGAGGCCAGTGCAGCCTCGGTGGGCCGGGCCAACCGCGAATATGGCGCGCTCATGCGGTGCCACTCCGCGGGGCAGCAAGGGACCGGGCATGACAATGCCCGTGACCGCGGCAAGACATTGCGTGTGGGCTTCGTGTCCGGTGATCTTCGCGCGCATGCGGCGGCCAAGTTCTTCCTGCCGGTGATGCGCGAGCTGTCCCGGCATGGCGACCTGGTGTGCGTTGCCTATTGCAACAACGAAATTCACGATGAGGTCACCAAGGAATTCCAGGGCCTGTTCCAGCTGTGGCGCGGCATCAAGGACATGAATGTGCAGTCGCTGTCCAACCTGGTTCGGGCCGACGGCATCGATATCCTGATCGATCTCAGTGGCCATACGCGTGGTCACCGGCTGGATCTGTTTGCCGCAAAGCCCGCGCCGCTGCAGATGACCTGGATAGGCAACCCGGGCAGCACAGGCCTGGAAAGCATGGACTACATCGTGCTCAGCGACCTGATCCTGGAGGACGAACTGCTCAAGACCCAGCTGACCGAACGGCTGATGCGTGTTCCTTTGGCCTACGTCTTCGACGGCGGCATCCACCAGGAGGCCGTGGCGCCACTGCCGGCGCTGCGCAACGGCCATCTGACGTTCGGCTCCTTCAACCGCCTGTCCAAGATCAACCGCCAGGTGGTTGCTGTCTGGGGTGAGGTGCTGCGCGCCCTGCCCACGGCGAGGCTGAAGATCGCGGCCTGCCCCCGTTCCGGTCCTCCGCAGCACCTGCGCGACTGGCTGGCCGAGGAGGGCGTGGCCGCGCAGCGCGTCGATTTTGTGGAGCAGATGGGATTCGAGCACTATCTGCAGGCGCACCATGACATAGATATCTGCCTTGATACTCTGCCCTTCACCGGCGGAGTGGTCACCAACCACGCCCTGTGGATGGGCGTGCCCACGCTGACGATGATGGGGGAACTGCTGGCGGGGCGGCAGTCGGCCGAAGTGATGGCTCGTGTCGGCCTGGACCAGGGCTTTGCAGCACGGGACCTGGCGCAACTGCTAGACCAGGCTGCGTACTGGCAGGCACATTTGCCGCAGCTGCAGCAGATACGCCAGGGGCTGCGCGCACGCCTGCAGGACCTGGAGCCGCAACAGGCGGATATCGTGGCGCGCTCGGTGGCGATGGGGATGCGCCAGGCCTGGGCCCGCTGGTGCCAGGGACAGGAGCCTGTGGATCTGCGTGTCTCCTATGAGGATCTGGGTCTGGCCGCTCCTGTGGCCCCCGTTTTGTAACAGCGAACCATGCACCGCGCGGATGGCCATGCCGCGCAGTGCAAAAAATCTTGTGAAGTCCCCCTAAAGTTCGCCGGGGCAGCTCCGAAAACCAACTCAGCAGAGGGACAAAAAGTCCTGAGCCCACCAAAAGCCGCGTAATTCGATGTGAAAGCGGCCGATGGTCGGATTGGGCCGCCGCCGCCCGCCTTGCGATAAGCGAGGGCACCGTGGCGGCGACGTAACTGACTTTACTAGGAGTTGTCACCATGGCCATGTCTATCAACACCAACGTGCAATCGCTGAACGCCCAGCGCAACCTGGCTACTTCGCAAAGCTCGCTGTCCACCACCATGCAGCGCCTGTCCTCCGGCCTGCGCGTCAACAGCGCCAAGGATGACGCAGCCGGCCTGGCCATCGCAGAACGCATGAATGCCCAGGTCCGCGGCATGAACGTGGCAGTGCGCAACGCCAACGACGGCGTGTCGATGGCCCAGACCGCTGAAGGCGCCCTGTCCAAGGTGACCGACGCTCTGCAGCGTATGCGTGAACTGGCTGTGCAGGCCCGTAACGGCACCAACGGCGCCAAGGACCAAGTTTCGCTGAACAAGGAATTCGTCGAGCTGGGCAAGGAAATCGACCGCGTGATCAAGGGCGCTGATTTCAACGGCAAGAAGATCCTGAGCACCGATGCTGGCGCCATCAACTTCCAAGTGGGCGCCAACACTTCGGCCAACGACTCGATCACCGTCACCACGAGCAATCTGGGTACGAACACCGACATCACCGGCATCACCAGCGCCTCGATCGGCTCCAACGCCACCACGGCTCTGGACGCTACTGCCCTGGCTACCGTGATCAGCAACCTGGACACGGCTCTGGATACGGTCAACTCCGAGCGCGCCGTGCTGGGTGCCACCCAGAACCGCTTCGAGGCCGTGGTCTCGAACCTGCAAGTGGCAGCTGAGAACACCGCTTCTGCCCGCAGCCGCATCATGGATGCCGACTTCGCTTCGGAAACCGCCAACCTGAGCCGCTCGCAGATCCTGCAGCAAGCTGGCACGGCGATGGTGGCCCAGGCCAACCAACTGCCCCAGGGCGTTCTGGCCCTGCTGCGCTGATAGTGCGAGTCCGGCGGCCTTTCCAAGCAGAAGGCGGCCGGAATTCTCCAGGCCCCAGGCATCTGCCTGGGGTTTTTTTATGGGCGAAAGAGTGGGTGAAGAGGGTGTTCGAAAGGTGAATTGGCGTCCGATCATGGGCTTTATCGGCGCTTTGGCGCAAGGGCTTTTCCGCACAATCGTTGGCATCAGATAGGCAGAGCTGGAAGTCCTGGCGTGCTTTCTGGCGTTCTGGCGGCTTGGGGTCGTCGAACGGTTGGCCATTGTTCATGCCTAACGAGGAGCTGCCCCATGGCATCCATCATCAACACCAATCTTGTTTCGCTTAACGCCCAGCGCAATCTCAACACGTCCCAGTCGTCGCTGAGCACCACCATGCAGCGCCTGTCTTCGGGCCTGCGTGTCAACAGTGCAAAGGACGACGCGGCAGGCTTGGCCATTGCCGAGCGCATGAACGCCCAGGTGCGAGGCATGAATGTGGCCATGCGCAATGCCAATGACGGCATTTCCATGGCGCAGACGGCCGAAGGCGCACTGGGCAAGCTCAGCGACAACCTGCAGCGGATGCGTGAGCTGGCCGTGCAGGCCGCCAACGACACCAACGGCACGACGGACCGTGGTTCGCTGGACAAGGAGTTCCAGCAGCTGGCGCAGGAAATCGCCCGTATCGTCGGCAGCACCAGCTTCAACGGCCGCCAGCTGCTGGACAACAACAATGCCACCGTGTTCCAGGTGGGTGCCAATACCGGCGCCGACAACCAGATCACGATCATGGCCGTGAACCTGACGGGCTCTACGCCCGGCGGTCTGGATATCACGGCAGGAACGCCTCCTACGCTCGGTGGCTCGCTGGGGTCCCTCATCGGTGCAGGCAGCTCGGCTGCCGATGCTCGCCTGTCCATGGCCGCCATCGATACGGCACTGGATCTGGTCAACAACACACGCGCCACCTTCGGTGCCGCACAGAACCGCTTCGAGGCCGTGATCTCCAACCTGCAGGTGGCAGCAGAGAACACCGCATCCGCACGCTCGCGCATCATGGATGCCGACTTTGCCGCTGAAACCGCGAACCTGAGCCGCACGCAGATCCTGCAGCAGGCTGGTACAGCGATGGTGGCCCAGGCCAACCAGCTGCCCCAGTCGGTGCTCAAGCTGATCCAGTAAGAGGGAGCCTGCGGGGCTTTTGAGCCTGGCTGCGCAGGGCGTAGCCAAAAAAAGCCTCAGGTTCGGGAGAAACCGGTCGATAAGATACCGGGGAATGCCTTCGGGCATTTGGTGTGCGTGTTCGCAAGGACGCGTTCTGCGCTGTGGCGCGGAGGTGTTCTGCACTTAGAAAGGGATGGTCATGGCCACCTTGAGCTCAGCTGGCATCAGCGGCAGCGGCCTGGACGAGACGATGATCGCCAAACTGGTGGCCCTGCAAAGGCAGTCACTGGTTCCGCTTCAGCAAAAAGCGTCTGTTCTGGATTCCAAGATATCCACGTTCGGGCAGATCAAGTCCCTGATGTCCACGCTTCAGGACGCGGCCACTTCGCTGGCCGATGCCGATACATGGCGCCTGACCAATGCCACCACGACCAATACGGCCGTGACTGCCACGGTGACGGACGCCAATGCTCTGCCCGGATCTTCGGTGATCTCGGTGACGGATCTGGCGCGCAGCCAGTCTGTTGCGACCGCTGTCATGCCGGCGTCCACCCAGTTCGGGGCTGGCAAGCTCACCATCACCATGGGCAGCTGGGACAAGACTGGCGACCAGTTCAGCAATCCCGGCACTCCCGTGGAGATCGATATCGCGGCCGGTGCCAAGCTGGAAGACGTGGTCCAGGCCATCAATAGCAAGGGCACGGGCGTGGTGGCGTCGGTGCTCAAGGATGCCCAGGGTGAACGCCTGGTGCTGCGCTCGCGTGCCACGGGTGCCGATGCCGGCTTCACGGTCGGTGCCAGTGGCGATGCCAGCCTGTCGGCCCTGGCCTTCAACGGCAAGGCAACCACGAGCTCCGTGGCGCAGTACGCCCAGAATGCCGAGATCAATGTCAATGGCATCACGGTGCAGTCGACCACCAACGAGTTCAAGCAGACCGTGCCTGGCCTGAACATCACCGTGAACCAGGTGACGGCGGCCGCCACCCCGGTGACGGTGACGGTGTCCTCGGACACTGAGGGCATGAAGAAGAAGATCCAGGCCTTCATGGATGCCTACAACGCGCTCAATGACGCGTTGGCCAGCTCGACCAAGTACGACGCCGAAAGCAAGGCCGCCGGCGTGCTGCAGGGCGACTCCACCACGGTGGGCATGACCAACAGCCTGCGCAGCGTGGTCTCGGGTACGGTTGCTGGCGCAGCGGACACGCTCAAGCGCCTGTCGGACATGGGCATTCAGATCCAAAAGGGCGGCAAGCTCGCCTACGGTACGACAGCCAGCGACAAGACCAAGCTGGACGCAGCGCTGAAGGACCCCGAGTCCATGAGCAAGATGTTTGCCGCCGTGGGAACGGACGGGCAGCCTGATACGCAGGGCCTGGCCGCGCGCATGAAGGATTTCACGCGCAAGGCGCTGGAATTCGATGGCACCTTCGACACCAAGAGCAAGAGCCTGCAGGAACTCAAGAAGAGCAACGGCAAGTCCCAGGACCGGATCAATGACCAGGCCGATTCGCTGGAAAAGCGCCTGCGTGAGCAGTACGCTTCGCTGGACAAGAAGATGAGCGGCTATTCGGCGCTGAGTGCCTACATGAACCAGCAGGTTTCCCAGTGGAATAAATAGACAGGAGCCATGCGGAGCGGCGGTCCTGTTTTCTGTAACCAATGCCCGGTGCCTCTAAATTTTCGGGCATTGCAGCCGAAGAACAAGACATCAAGGAAACGAACATGTACACATCGCTCAACCGTCGTGCTGCAAGTGCCTATGCCCAGGTCGGCGTCCAGTCCTCCGTGGACGGCGCATCGCCCCATCAACTGATCCAGCTGCTGTTCGACGCGCTTGAGAAAGCGCTGAACGCGGCCAAGGGAGCCTTGCAGCGTGGCGACATCGGCGAGAAGGGTGTGCAGATCGGCAAGGCCGTGCGCATTCTGGAGGAAGGCCTGAAGGCCTCCGTCAATCCCGATGAAGGCGGCGAGCTGGCCCAGAACCTGATTTCCGTCTACGACTACAGCATCACCCAGCTGACGCTGGCCAATCTGCGCAACGACGCAGCGCTGCTGCAAAGCGCGCAGGACGTGTTGGCTCCGATTGCCAATGGTTGGCGTGATATCGCCAACACGCCAGCCGTTGCCGGGACCTAGAAATGGAGTTGACATTGATTGACTTTTACCGGGCCATAGAAGACAGCAGCGCCAAGATGCTGCAGGCCGCACAGAACAAGGATTGGGAGGGAGTGACGCGCTACGAAGGCACCTGTGCCGTGCTGATCGAGCAGCTGCGGCTCAAGTCCCATGACGAGCCGCTGGCGCCTGAGCAACGCAAGGAGAAGGCCCGCATCATGCAGCGCATCCTGCGCAACGATGCCCAGATCCGCACGCTGGCCGAGCCCTGGCTGGCACAGTTCGAGCACATGTTCGACGGTCAGCCCCACGCCATGCATTGAGCCATGGCCTGACGGCGGCAGCTGCATCTGCAGCTTCCTGCCGGACATGAAAAAACCGCCTGAGATCCAGGCGGTTTTTTCATGGGCGGAATCTGCGGATGGCAGCGGCTGCAGATCAGGCCGCAGGTTCGGCCGCTGTGGGTCGCCGTATATCGATCAGGCCGCCGGCGCGGGCTGCACCTGCAGTTCGCTGAGCATGCGCAGCAGGTTGCGGTTGACGTCCTCGATCTCGAAGTCGTTGTCTTCGCGCAGCTGGCGAATCGGTGCGGGATCGTCGGATTCCAGCGCAATGGCCATCATCAGGGCCGGCGCGTAGGGGCCGGTGCGCGTCACGGCCGCGTCGAAGACGCGTTCGGACAGCGGTACGCGGCGCAGCACGGTGGGCAGGGGCTCGCCCAGCAATTGGTCCAGCTGCGAGAACAGGCCCAGCAGATAGACCTCGCGCTGCAGGTCGTGGCTGATGCCGGCTTCGATCAGGCGTTCGGTCAGGCTGGCGCGCAGCCGGATGGCGGTGCGCACGGGTATCAGGCTGGGCTCGGTGCAGGCGTGGGGCAGCTGGTCCGACAGCCAGCGCTGCAGCGTGCCGTAGCCCAGCATCACCAGGCCGCGGCGCAGCGAGTCCACATTGCCCCGCAGGCCCAGGGCCGCGGAGTTGGTGTAGAGCATGAAGCGATAGGCCAGGATGGGGTCCTCGCCCAGGATCTGCTCGAAGGCTTCCAGCGATTGCTCGGCATCGACGGCACGCATCAGCGCAAGCACGGTGTCGCGGCTGGGCAGGGCGGGGTGATGGCGCTGGGCATGCAATGCATCGGCCACGGGCCAGCCGGCGATGGCGCCCGCATGGAAGCTGTCCAGGCACAGATCGGCCAGGGCCAGGCTTTCCAGCCCTTCATACATCTGGCCGCCCAGCAGCTGCAGGGGGGGCAGGGTGGGGGCGGGCCTGGCGGCCTGCTTGAGGGCCTGGAGCTTGGTCGGCGCTTCGGCGGCCTGCGCGGCCTGCTGCAGCGCAAGCACGGTCTGATTGGGCATGCCCGAGGCGCCTTCGGGCGGCAGATGCAGCAGGCTGCTGGCAAACCAGTGGGCGGCCTGGGCGTCGGGCACGTCGGACAGCGGGCCGCGCCAGACCAGCATCAGGCCGCGCGCATGGGCCTGGCGCACCAGGTCATAGATGGCGGAGTCCTGCAGCCAGTCGCCGCGCACCTCGATCCAGGGGCTTCCCTTGGAGGCGTTCTCCAGCAGGTCGCACAGCACCTGGCGGGATTGGGGCGACAGCAGCACCGGCGGCGACTGCGTGCCCCAGGTCTCGCGCAGTATGCGCAGCAGGTGGGCCACGTCGGCCTGGACGCCGGGCTCCTCGTGAAGATAAAGCTGCACGCCCGCCAGACGGCGGGCCTGGTTCCAGAGCGGCCTATAGCCGAGGGTCAGAGAGCTCAGGACGGACTGGACCATGGATGCATGCGCGGGCGGTTATCAGTTGATGAAGTTGAACAGTGACAGTTTCTGGATCGAGGCGTAGGACTGCAAGGCCGCCTGCATGCCCACCTTCTGCATGTCCACATCGGAGAGGGCCTTGATCATATCGATGTCTTCGGCCCGCGAGCGCGCTGCTTCCTGCTGGTCCGCCTGGTTCTTCATGTCGTCTTCGAGGCGGTCGGCGCGGTT
Organism: Delftia sp. WSY_16; assembly: GCF_043104415.1. Classification (NCBI taxonomy): domain Bacteria; kingdom Pseudomonadati; phylum Pseudomonadota; class Betaproteobacteria; order Burkholderiales; family Comamonadaceae; genus Delftia; species Delftia sp. WSY_16. Next base: position 58,905 of record NZ_JBICKS010000022.1, read on the forward strand.
GAGCTGGTCGCCGGCGAAGCTGCGCATGGCCTGGACGCGGCTCATGCCGGCGTCGAGTTCGTTGAGGCCGCGGCCCAGCGCCTGCTGCATGGCGCCGGCATCGGTGGCGCCGTTCTTCACGCCCGCGATCACGTTGTCCAGCACGCTGAACAGGTCGGTGCGCTGGCTGGGGCCCAGCGTGAAGCTGTCGCCCGTGGCCAGGTTGCCCGAGATCTTCATCGACATGCCGCCCACGGTGATGGTGTCTCCGGCCGTGTAGGGAACGGCCGGGCCGGTCGTGCCACCGGAGGTGACGGTGTAGCTCAGGGCGCCCGTCGTGGCGTCCTTGGTGAAATTCAGGGTGTAGCTGGCGCCCGTGATGGCGCTGGGGTCCGACACCGTGCCCAGGTCGGCATAGGCCGAGCTGCCCGTGGGCGACTGGCGCGTCACGGCGAACACGCCGTTGCCCGTGGGCACGTTCATCCAGGTCGCAAAGCCGTCCAGCGCCAGCGGCAGGCCGTTTTCGCTGCCCGTGGCCTGGCCCGGTTGCAGCTGGGAATTGGTGCCGGGGTTGCCGTTGGTGAGAGGGTCTTCCTTGCTGCCCAGTCCGCGGAAGATGGGCAGGCCGTTGGAGTCCTTGGCATTGGCGTAGCTCAGCACCTGGTTGCGTATGCTTTCGAGCTGCTGCACCAGCGCATCGCGCGCCTTCTGGTCATAGGAGCCATTGCCGGACTGCAGGATCAGGTCGCGGAAGTCCTTGAGCGCGTCGTGGGCGGTGCCCAGCTTGGATTCGCCCTGGGCCATCACATCGCGCTGCAGGCCCAGCACACGCTGGTCGTTTTCCGAGCGGGAGATGCGCGTGAGCGCGCGCTCGGCCTGGGCGGCGGCCACGGGGTCGTCGCTGGCGCGCACCACGCGCTTGCCGGAAGTGGTCTTTTCCATCAGGTCCACCAGACTCGTGTTGCGCGAGTTCAGGTTGTTGATGGTGCTTTCGTACATGTTGGCCGTGCCAATGCGGGAGATGCTCATGGTGGAATGCTCCTGTCCTGTGATCAGCGGCCCACGGTCTGCAGAACGCTGTCGAAAATGCTTTGCGCGACCTGCAGCATCTTGGCTGAGGCCTGGTAGGACTGCTGGTACTGCAGCAGCTTGGCGGCCTCTTCGTCGAGGTTCACGCCCGAGACGGCCGTGCGGTCCGCTTCCAGGTTCTTGGCGATGGTCTCGGACAGCTTGGCCGCGTACTGCGCGCTCTGTGTGCGGGTGCCCACCTGGGCCATGGCGGTGGAAAAGCCGTCGCTCAGCGTGGTCGAGCCATCGAAGAGCTTGCTGTCGCGCAGCGCCAGGAAGGAGCTGGCATTGCCGGCATCGCGCTGGTAGGCCGTGCCGTATTGCGGATCGGTGGCCTTGCCCAGCGTGACCTTGTCGCTGTTGGTTCCGTTGATGGCGGGCGTGCCGGTGATCTTGACCTGCAGGCCCGGCGCCAGCTGGATGGCCTGGCCGGAGGTGTACAGGCCCGTGGCCGGGATGCCGCCTGCCGGTGCCGGGGTGATGGTGTACTCCAGCTGTCCGGCAGCGTTCTTGCTGAACGACACCTCGGCGCCGGCAAAGGTCGACAGGTCGAAGCCCGCGCTGACCTGGATGCCGCCCATCTGCAGGGTGGCGTCGCCCAGGGACTTGATGCTGGCGGCCACGGGGTTGGCCACGGCCAGGTCGTTGGGCGAGTGCACGGCGGCCTGGATGTCGTGGGCGCCTGCCGCCATGGGGCGGAACAGGATGGAGTTGCCCTGCACGCCTTCGGCCTTGAGGTCGAAGCGCAGGCCGTCGATCTCCTTGGAGCTCAGGTCGGCCATGTCGGTGAAGTCCGTGACCTTGCCGTCGGACAGGCGGATGACCTTGCCCGCTGGGGCCGTGCTGCCGAAGACGACCTGGTAGTCGGAGGCCTTGAGCTGGCTGGCATCGACCACCGTGGTTGTCGGCGTGGTGGCACCTGTCCACTGGGCGCCCGTGGTCGAGCCGTTGCTGACCATGGACAGCTTGAACAGATTGCTGCCGCTTTGTCCCGACAGCGTCAGGCCGAGGTTGTTTTGCTGGTTCAGCGTGTCGCCGATGGCCAGTGCCATGCGGCCCAGCAGGTTGCGGCCCTCGGTCAGGTCGCTGCCCTGGAACTGCAGCAGGCCGGCGATCTCGCCGCCACCCAGCATGGAGGGCGTCAGCTCCACGCTCTGGCCGCCGGGCTGCTGGAAGTACAGGGCCATCTTGCCGCTGCCCGGAAACTCCGTGGCCTCCTTGAGCGTGAGCTGGGCCGAACTGGAGCCCAGCACCAGCGGCTGGCTGCCGCCCACGAACAGGCTGATGGTGCCGTCGTCCGCGGGGATCTGGCTGGTCTGCACATACTTGTTGATATTGCGCACCAGCTGGTCGCGCTGGTCCAGCAGGTCGTTGGGCGTCTGGCCCGAGGCGATGGAGCGGCTGATCTGCGCATTGAGCGTGGCCACCTGGCCAGCCAGGCTGTTGACCACGGTCACATCGTTGCCCATCTGCTGCTTGGCGCTGTAGTCCAGCTCGTCGAGCTGGGCCGATGCCGAGCGAAAGCGCGCCGCCAGCTCGTTCATGCGCGTGAGCGCCACCTGGCGTGCCGACGGGTCGGTGGGCGCGCCGGCCACATCGCCGAACGAATTCATCATGTCCGTGATGGCCGCGCCCAGGCCGGTCTTGCCGCCGCTGAACACTTCCTGCATCTGCGCCAGCGAGGTGGCGCGCGCCGAATCGGCCGCCGACACGGCGCTGGCCGTGGCCGCCTGGCGGTTCAGCAACTCGTTGAAGTTGCGCAGGATGGTGTTCACATCCACGCCATTGCCGATGTAGCCGCTGCCCATGTTCTGGCCCGGCGAGGTCTGGAAGGCCACGCTCTGGCGCGAGTAGCCGGCCGTGTTGACGTTGGCGATGTTGTGGCCGGTGGTCTGCAGGGCGATCTGATTCGCCATCAGGGCGCGGGATCCGACGTTCAAAAGGCTCATGGCGTGTTCTCGGTTTAGGCTTGTGCGCGTGCCGCGCTCTGCACGGCGCTCTGGATGGCGCGGCTGAGCTTGCTGGCGTATTCGGGATCGGTGGCGTAGCCGGCTTTCTGCAGCTCGGTCGCATAGGCCAGGGCCGAGTCGGTCTTGCCCATGGCTTTCTCGTAGCGCGGATTGCTGGTGATCAGCCGCGCATAGTCGCGGAAGGACTCCTCGTAGGAGCCGTAGGCGCGGAACTTGGCCGTGACCTTGCGCGCCACGCCGTCGATGTATTCGGTGGTCGTGACCTCGGCGACCTTGCCCGTCCAGCCCTTGCCGGCCTTGATGCCGAAGAGGTTGTGGGCATTGCTGCCATCGGCGTTCTTGATCTCGCTCTTGCCCCAGCCGGTCTCGTGGCCGGCCTGGCCCAGCATGAAGGCGGCCGGAATGCCGCTTTCCTGCGCCACGCGCGCCGCAGCGTCGCCATGGTGGGCCACGAAGTTGTCGCGGCCCTTGGGCGCGGGTGCGTAGGCGTTGACGGACTGGGCCGCGCTGCTGCGGCTGCCGCTCCAGGCGCCGATGGCAGCGGTGCCGCCGGCGGCGCCATTGGCATTGGTGGCCGTGCTGCGCCAGGCGATGCGGCTCATGCTCAGCGTGGAGGGCACGGAGATCTCGGCATCCTCGGCGGCTTCCGAGCCCATGGTGCGGGCCAGCTGGCGCGTGATGGCATCCGACAGTCCGCCGGGCTGGCCCGACATGGCCACCGACAGCTGCTGGTCCAGCATGTCGGTGCTGAGGTTGCCCTGTGCGCTGTCGAGCAGGCCGGACTTCATGGTCGCCTCGCGCATGCTCTTGATCATCTCGCGCATGAACAGCGATTCCAGCTGTTTGGCGGTTTCCTTCGCGGCCTGCGGGCTGTTCTCGCCGGCCGCGAACTTGAGTGCGTTGAGGGACCGGGCGTCGGCCGCCAGCGCATTGCTGGCCGCAGTCTGCGATCCATTGGGAAGTGCGATGCTCATATCACCTCCAGTTCGGCGTTGAGAGCGCCTGCGGCCTTGATGGCCTGCAGGATGGCCAGCAGGTCCTGGGGCGTGGCGCCCAGCGTGTTGAGTGCGCGCACCACGTCGGTGAGCTGCGGGGAGCCGGGCATGTTGATGATGTTGCCGGGCTCCTGCTTGATCTGGATGTCGGACTTCTGGGCCACCACGGTCTGGCCCTGCGAGAAGGCGCCGGGCTGGCTGATCACCGGCGTGGTGCTGATGGTGATGGCCAGGTTGCCGTGGGCGATGGCGCAGGGGCCCAGGGTCACGGCCTGGTTGAGCACGATGGAGCCCGTGCGTGCGTTGATCACGACCTTGGCCGAGGGCTTGGAGGTCTCGATCGGCATCTCCTGGATCTCGGCAATCATGCGCACGCGCGATCCCGGGTCCTGGGGCGCGGATACGCGCACGGTGCGCCCGTCCAGCGCCTGCGCCACGCCCTGGCCCATGCGCTGGTTGATGGCGCGCACCACCTTGTCGGCGGTCTGGAAATCGGTGGCGTTCAGGCCCAGCGTGATGCTGTCGCCTTCGTTGATCGGGGTGGGAACGGCGCGTTCGACCTGGGCGCCCTGCGGCACGCGGCCCGCGCTCAGGTGGTTGATCTGTACCTTGGAGCCGCCGGCCGAGGCGCCGGCGCCGCCGACCACGAGGTTGCCCTGGGCCAGCGCGTAGATCTCGCCGTCGGCACCGCGCAGCGGCGTGGTCACCAGGGTGCCGCCCTTGAGCGACTTGGCATTGCCCACGGAGGAGACGACCACGTCGATGGTCTGGCCTGGCTGGGCAAAGGCCGGCAGCTCGGCGGTGACGATCACGGCCGCCACGTTCTTGAGCTGCAGCTGGCCCGCGTTGCCTGTGGCGGGCAGCGAGATGCCCATCTGCTCCAGGTAGTTGGCCAGGGCCTGCTTGGTGTAGGGCATCTGGGTGGTCTGGTCGCCCGTGCCGTCGAGGCCGACCACCAGACCGTAGCCGGTCAACTGGTTGCTGCGCACGCCCTGGATGGCAGCGACCTCCTTGATGCGTGTTGCATGCGCCGGCAGGGTCAGCATGCTGGCGCCGAGGGCGGCTGCAACCCAGAACGGGCGCTGCGCTTGGCGCAATGTCAGGAGCATGGACAGTACTTTCATGCTGTCCATTCTCCGGAGAATCAGAACGGCATAACGTTCAAAAAGAACCGGGACAACCAGCCAATTGACTGCGCTTCCCCGGCCTGCCCGCGGCTGCGCGATTCCACGCGCACATTGGCCACCTGGGTCGAGGCGACCAGGCTGCCGGGCTGCATGGTGCGCGGGTCCACCGTGCCCGTGAAGCGCAGCACATCCACGTTGTGGTTCACGCCGATCTGCTTTTCTCCGGCGATCACCAGATGGCCGTTGGGCAGCACATCGACCACCGTCGTGCTGATGGCGCCCGTGAACGTGTTGTCGCTGGACGTCGAGCCCGAGCCCGTGTAGTCGTTGTTGTTGTTGAAGCCGATGTTGGAGCGGTCCTTGAGATTGGCCAGCGCATTGCCCGAAAACAGCGGCAGCGCCGAAATCCCGGCCGTGGTCTTGTTGGACCGCTTGAGGCCCGAATCCGACTTCTGGCTGGCCGTCACACGCTCCACGATCTGCACCGTCACCAGGTCCCCCACCAGGCGCGCACGCCGGTTCTCGAAACCGGGCCGGTAGCTGGCCGCGTTGAACAGGCTGCCCGTGGGGCTGCCCGCCACCGGGGCAGGCTGCGGCAGCACCGGCGGCGCCGTGGACGGCATGTCCACCGGCGGCGGGTCATTGAGCGTCGTGCAGCCCGACAGGACTGCCGCCAGCGCCAGGCACGTGCCCGTCGCGGAAAGGGAGAAGGTTCGTTGGGTCATGGCGATGTTCCCGGTGTTTCAGTGATCCATGCTTCGCATGAACCTGGCGAGCCATAGGCATGTGGCGCGACCCCGGAGACCGGCGCGGCCCAGGTCAGGGACGCCGAGCAAGGGCCGCCCCGCAGCGAGGGCGTCGTCCCCCTCCCTCGCGAAGCGAGTAGAGAGGGGGAAGCGGCGAAGCCGCTCAGGGGGAGAGATCAATTACAACTGCGCCAGCTTGGCCAGCATCTGGTCCGACGTCTGGATGGCCTTGGAATTCATTTCATAGGCGCGCTGGGTCTGGATCATGGTCACCAGCTCCTGCACCACGTTCACGTTCGAGCCTTCCAGGTAGCCCTGCTTGATCATGCCCATGCCGTTGACACCGGGCTGGCCCTGCTGGGGCTGGCCCGAGGAAGCGGTTTCCGTGAACAGGTTCTGGCCGCGCGGCTCCAGGCCGGCCGGATTGATGAACTGGCTCATCGCGATGTTGCCCACCTGCTGGGGCGCGGCCTGGCCGGCCATGGTCACGCTGACCACGCCCTCGGGGCTGATAGACACCTTGGTCGCGCCCTGGGGAATGGTGACGCCGTTGGCGATGGGCATGCCGCTGGCAGTCACCAGCTGGCCCTGGGCATCGACCTGGAAGGAGCCGTCGCGGGTATAGGCCGTGGTGCCGTCGGGCATGTTGACCTGGAAGAAGCCGTTGCCGTCGATGGCCACGTCCAGCGCATTGTTGGACTGCTGCAGGGCGCCCTGCAGGAAATTGCGCGAGGTGGCCACCGTGCGCACGCCCAGGCCCAGGTGCAGGCCCGTGGGAAGCTGGTTCTGCTCGGTGGTCTGGGCGCCCGACTGGCGCAGGTTCTGGTAGATCAGATCCTCGAACACCGCGCTGGCGCGCTTGTAGCCCGTGGTCGAGACGTTGGCCAGGTTGTGGGAGATCACATCCAGCTGGGTCTGCTGGGCTTCCATGCCGGTCTTGGAGATGAACAGCGAATTGATCATGGCGTTTTCCTTTTCAGTGCTTTCAGCCGTTCATGCTCAAGAGTTGGCTGGCCGTCTTGTCATTGGTTTCTGCGGTCTGCAGCAGGCGCATCTGGGTCTCGAACTGGCGGGCGGCGGCAATCATGCCGACCATGGTCTCCACCGAATTCACGTTCGAGCCTTCGATGGCACCCGACAGCAGGCGGGCGTTCTCGTCGTTGGGCAGCGGCTCGCCGTTGCCCGTGCGGAACAGGCCGTCGTTGCCGCGCACCAGCGCAGCGTCCTCGGCCGGCGTGGCCAGCTTGACGCGGCCCACGGCCACGGGCAGCTGGTTGCCGGTCTTGGCGGTCAGCGTGCCGTCGGAGCCCAGGGAAATCGTGGACTCGGGCGGAATGTCGATGGGGCCGCCGCCGTCCGACAGCACGGCCTGGCCGTTGCTGTTGACCAGCTGGCCCTCGGGGGAAACCTCGAACACGCCGTTGCGTGTGTAGGCTTCCTGGCCGTCCAGGCCCTGGACGGCGAACCAGGCGCGGCCCATGGCCATGGCGTCCAGTGCGCGGCCCGTGCGCTGGGTGGGGCCGGGCGTGTCCACGTAGCCGGAGGTCGCCTCCAGCGCGAACACGCGCGTGCCCGCGCCGCTGCCCTGCAGGGGCACGGAGCGGAAGGTGGACATTTCGGCCCGAAAGCCATTGGTGCCGGCATTGGCCAGGTTGTGGGCCAGCACGGACTGACGCTGCGCCGCTGCGTTGGCGCCCGTCATGGAGGTGTAGATGATGCGGTCCATGCCGGCTCTCCTGACTCAGTTCTTGGCTATCAGCGCAGGTTCACCAGGGTCGAGAAGACCTGGTCCTGGGTCTTGATGGTCTGGGCATTGGCCTGGTAGGCGCGCTGCGCGGTCATCATGTTCACCAGCTCGGCGGTCAGGTCCACGTTGGAGTCCTCCAGCGCGCCCGAACGCAGCGAGCCGAAGGTGCCGGACTGGGCCGTGCCGTTGAGCGCCGGGCCCGAATCCGAGGTTTCCACCCACTTGTTGTCACCCACGGCGCCCAGGCCCTGGGTGTTGGTGAAGGCGGCCAGGGCCAGCTGGCCCTCGGTGCGCGTCACGCCGTTGGAGTAGGTGGCCACGATGGAGCCATCGTTGCCGACATTGATGCCGGTGAGCGCGCCTGCGGTGTAGCCGTCCTGCTTGAGGCTGCTGACCGCGAACTTGGAGCCGAACTGCGAGACGTTGGAGAAGTCCAGCGTCACGCCGGCCGTGCCGTTGATGGTGCCGGGCGTGGGCGCGTTGGGGTTGCTGCTATTGATCTGCACGCCAGTCACAGGGCTGCCGCTGGTGATCTTGCCGGAGGCATCGAACACCAGGGTGGTCAGCAAGGTGGCGACCTTGGGCGGCGATGCCGTGGGGTCGTCCAGGCCGTCGTAGACCTTCCAGGTGTTGGACGCCGCGTCCTTCTCGAAGTACATCTGCACCGGCGTGGGCACGCCCTGGCTGTCATAGACGTTGATCGAGGTGCCATAGGTGGCGCGCGGCGTGGCGGCAACGGGAGGCGTGGCTGCGGGGTTGCCTGCCGCGGGCGTGGCGCGCGCATCGAGGTTCAGCTCCACATTGATCTTGGTCGTGGTCTTGGCCGCAATCGGCTGGCCCGACGGGAAGACCATGGGCACGGGCTGGCCGCCGGCCAGCACCTTGCCCGTGGTGGCGTCCACGGGGTAGCCCATGACGTTGTCGCCCTGCACGGTCTTGAGGTTGCCCTGCTTGTCCAGGCCGAAGTTGCCGGCGCGCGTATAGGCCGTGCTGCCATCGGGCTGGCGCACCACGAAGAAGCCGTTGCCGTTGATGGCCACGTCCAGGTTGTTGCCCGTGGTGGTGATCGGGCCCTGGCGGAACTGCTGGGTCACGGCGGCCACGTTGACACCGATGCCGCTGTTCTGGCCGCTGGCCGAGCCGACGGCGCTGGCCACGGCCTCGGCGAACTCGGCGCGCGAGGACTTGAAGCCCGTGGTGTTGGCGTTGGCGATGTTGTGGCCGATCACGTCCAGGTTCTTGCTGGCGGCGTTCAGACCCGAGAGGCCTTGTTGGAATCCCATGGTGTGCTCCTGCGATGGTTTGGGGTGTTTGGTGCGGTGTTCAGTACACGGCCTTGACGGAGGTGTAGGCGACGTTGGTGCCGTCGTCCAGCTCCAGCGTCAGCTTGCCGTCGGTGGTGCCCGTGGCAAGCACCGCGTGGGGCGAAAGCGTGGTCGAGGCCACGGCCTTGTCGGCATTCGTGGCCTGCACCGTGTAGCGCAGCTGGCTGGCATCGCCCGTGTACTTGCTGCCGTCCCAGGTGAAGTAGTTGCGGCCCGCGGTGCCGCTGCCCAGCTCGACGGTGTCCACCAGCTCGCCGCCGGCCGTGGTGATCTGCACCTTGACATCGGCGGCCGGGCCTTCGAGGTCGAAGGCCGCCGTATAGGACTTTTCCTTGCCCACGCCCAGGGTGTTGCCCTCGGTCAGCACGGTGCGGCCGATCATCTGCGTGCCCTGCAGCACCTGCATGGCCGTGAACTGGCCGGCCATGCTTTCCATGGTCTTGTTCAACTGCTGGATGCCGGTGACGGTGTTGATCTGCGCCATCTGCGAGGTCATCTGCGCGTTGTCCATGGGATTCATGGGATCCTGGTTGTTCAACTGCGCGACCAGCAGCTTCAGGAAGCGGTCCTGCGCTGCTGCGGGGTCGGTGTTCGAATTGCTCGTGGTGTTCTTGCTGTTGAGGTCGGCCGTGCTGGCGACGCTGCCTGCGCCATAGATCATGGGAGTGGCTCCTGGAATGTGGTGCGGACGGGGCTCACTGGCCCATCTGCAGGGTTTTGAGCAGCAGCGACTTGGTCGTGTTCATGACCTCGACGTTGTTCTGGTAGGAGCGCGAGGCCGAGATCATGTTGACCATCTCGTCCACGGCGCTGACGTTGGAATGCGTCACATAGCCTTCGGCATCGGCCAGCGGGTGCTGGGGATCGTGGATGCGGCGGCCCGGCGTGTTGTCCTGGCTGATGGCGCTGACGCGCACGCCCGAGGAGCCTTCCTCGCCCATGGGCACGGTCTGGAAGACCACCTGGCGTGCCTGGTAGGCCTTGCCGTCGGGGCCGGCCACGGCATCGACGTTGGCCAGGTTCGAGGCCACGACGTTCAGGCGCTGGGACTGGGCGCTGACGGCACTGCCGGAGATGCTGAAGATGGAGAACATGGACATGGGAAAGCTCCTGTGGTCTGTGGCGCCGGCTTACTGGCCCTGGATGGCCGACAGCATGGTCTTGGCCTGGCCGTTCAGAAAGCGCAGCGTGGCTTCGTAGCGCACGGCGTTGTCGACGAAGTTGGCGCGTTCGCGGTCCAGGTCCACGGTGTTGTTGTCCATGTTGGTCTGGGCCTGCACCGAGTAGCCGAGATGGCTTTGCGCGCTCTGCCCCGAGGCGGCGGCAGGCAGCGGAATGTGGCCGCCCTGGCTGACGCTGGCCAGCGTCATGGGCGAGGGGCCGGAGGTGACGGCCGTCAGCGCCTCGCGGAAATTGAAGTCGCGTGCCACATAGCCCGGGGTGTCGGCATTGGCGATGTTGCTGGCGATTGCACGCTGGCGCTCGGCGCGCAGCACCAGCGCCTTGCTCTGGAAGTCCAGTCGTTCAGTCATCTTGTCGAGCATGTCGGCCTCGCCCTCTGGGATTTGCGGTGATCGGTTGACGAAATGGCGGCAGCCCACGGACTGCGGCATGCGTCGATTATGGAAATCGGGCCCGAACGCTAAAGCGCAAAGAAAGCGCGTTTGCCTGCGCAGTTCGGCGCTTCGGAAAACGGCGCCCGCCCTATATTTGCTGGCATCGCTCCATGTATCCCGCCCATCCTGACGGGGTGCCGGAGCAAGTCAGGAGCCCCAGCCATGTCGAACTTCAGCACCGCCCATCCGCCTTCCGCCGCCCGAGCCTTCGCCCGCGCCGCCGCATGCGCTGCGCTCGCCGCTGGAGCATCGCTGGCAGGCAGCGCGTTCGCGCAGAACGCGCCCGATGGCGCGGCCCAGCTCAGCCAGATCGGCCAGCGCTTTGCCGACGAGGCCCTGCAGCAGGGCATGGCCGGTGCGGGCGCCCTGCCCCTGCGCATGGAAGTGCAGATGGGCCAGCTCGATCCCCGCCTGCGCCTGGCCGCCTGCGCCAAGGTCGAACCCTATTTGCCCGCAGGCTCGCGCCTGTGGGGCCGTACCCGCCTGGGCCTGCGCTGCCTGCAGGGCGCCGTGGCCTGGAATGTGTTCCTGCCCATCACGGTCAAGGCCTGGGGGCCTGCCTGGGTGCTGCAAAACGGCGTGCCTTCGGGCCGCCCGCTGTCGGCCGACGACGCCGTCCAGGCCGAGGTGGACTGGGCCGAGGATTCGGCTGCCGTCTACGCCAACCAGCAGGACTGGGTGGGCCTGGTGGCTTCCCGCCCGCTGGCCGCAGGCCAGGCACTGCGCCAGAACATGCTGCGCACGCCGGCGCTGTTCGCGGTGGGTGCCGAAGTGCGTGTTCTGGTCAATGGTGGTGGTTTTTCCGTCACATCGTCGGGCAAGGCCATGTCTGCCGCCGGCGAAGGCCAGACCGTGCGGGTTCGCATGGATAATGGCCGGCTCATCTCCGGGGTGGTGAATCCCGAGGGCGTGGTGCTGGTGCAGTAAAAAAACCTCAAGTTTTGTTCCAGGCAGTCGAAAGCTAGGCACAGCGCCTTACGCCGCCAGGGCGATTGGAGAATCAAGATGAAGATAGGTCAAAAACCGGAACTGCCCGCCGCTGCCTCCCAGGCCGCCGCCAAGCAGCCCAAGACAGCCAGCGCCATTGCCAGCGAGGAATCCTCCGCACAGGCCCAGCCTGCCAAGGCGGCCGGTGTTCCCGTGTCGTTCTCGAACTCGGCCCGCGCACTGGACCAAACTGGTCGTGCCACCGCCGACTTCGATGCCAACCGCGTCAAGGAAATCCGCGAAGCCATTGCCAACGGCACCTTCCGCGTGAACGCCGACGCCGTGGCCGACAAGCTGCTGGCCAACTCCGAGGAATTCCTCTCGCACTCGCGCGTCTGAGCGCGGGTTCGGTTCTTTCTCGGTTTTTTCCTTCCGGCGCGAGCACGCGCTTTCTTTTTTCAGCAAGGCCTGTCCCATGACTCTCAGCGAGATGCTCGATTCCCTGGACGCGGTGGTCCGGATGGTGTCCGCCTCGCTGCAATCGAAGGATGCGGTCGCGCTGGAGCAGGCCAGCACCCGGCTGCGCGATGCCATGGCGGCGTTTTCCGAACTGGCCCGCCGCTTCAGCGCGGCCGACTGGACGCAGGAGCTGCGCGAGCGCGCCCAGGCACTGGGCGAGCAGATGGCCATGCAGCGCGACCAGCTGGCGCGCATGGCGGTGGTGGCCCAGCACCAGGCGGCGGCGCTGATTCCCCAGGCTTCGGACCAGGCCACGTATGGACGTGACCTGTATGGACACCCTCACGCCGGACCGGGCAAGGCGCGCATCTACCACTCGGCCAGCTGAAGCAGCCTCCGTCTTCCTTTTTCCTGTCCTGATCAACCCTCCGGCACGCGTGCCCGAGGGTTTTGTCTTTTCCGGGGTGGCGTCGGCGTGACGCGCCTGCCGGCCGGTGCAGGCAGGGCTGCGCATCGGCAGGCGACCCTCCATGCGCGGGAGGAGGTCACGCTTGCTGAAAAAGACGGGGGCTTTGGGCCGTGCGGTGACGGGCGGCCAGGAATGGGGAGGGTGGGCAAAGGCCCGGTTCGGCGAAAGCGGAACAACGCCTTGAAGAAGGCCGGATCCTGCGCGTGCCGGAAAGACGCAGCCATGCGATGGTGCGCGCAAATGCTGTTCGGTCTGCGGTCTGTGGTTTGGGTGGGCAAAGAGGGTCCGGCCGGGGCCGGACGTCCTCAGACCTGCATGTTCATCACGTCGGTATAGGCCTGCACGAGCCGGTTGCGCACCTGCATCGTGGCCTGGAAGCCGATCTGTGCCTTTTGCATGGCGATCATGGTTTCTTCGAGGCTGACGGCCGGGTTCTCCAGCTGCACTTCACGCTGCAGCTGGCTGGAGTGGTTCTGGGCTGAACTGACGGACTGCAGCGCGCCTTGAAGGGCCTGGCTGAAGCCGCCAGCCGCCACTTTGGTCGATGCGTCGCCTGCGCCCACGCCTTTGGGGAGCTGGGTGCCGTACAGGGGAGAGGTGGTACTGGGGATGCGAAGGTCCATGACACATTCCATCGGAGTTAGCAAGATGACGAGATCGTAGGTCGGCAGGGTTTTCGCATCCGGGCAAATAGAAGGTCAAACGGCGCGCTTATCGGGCGAATGTGAAGCGGCGGACTTCGAATAATCGACAGCACGCTAGGGTCCTGTGTGTGCAGGGCTCGAACACCTGGAACCAAGATGTCTGCTGTCGCTGAAATCCCTGTCCCCCAAGCCACTCCCGTCCCCCAGCCTGCCCTGCAGCAGCGCTGGACGGCCATGGACCGTGGCCAGCGCCTGCGTTGGGGCGCGATCGCCGTGCTGCTGGTTGTCGCCGTGGGGGCGGCGGCCATGTTCTACCGCCAGCCGGACTACAAGGTGCTGTTCTCCAATCTGAGCGACAAGGATGGTGGCGCCATCGTCGCCCAGCTGTCGCAGATGAACGTGCCATACCGCTACACGGAAGGCGGCGGCGCCATCCTCATCCCGTCCGACCGCGTGCACGACGTGCGCCTGAAGCTGGCCACCCAGGGCCTGCCCAAGGGTTCGGTGACGGGCTTCGAGCTGATGGAAAACAGCAAGTTCGGCATCACCCAGTTCCAGGAACGCCTGAATTTCCAGCGCGGCCTCGAAGGCGAGCTGACGCGCTCCATCCAGGCCCTGGCCGCCGTGCAAAGCGCACGCGTGCATCTGGCCCTGCCCAATCAGAACGGCTTTTTCCGCGAGCAGCAAAAGCCTTCGGCCTCGGTGCTGCTGAGCCTGTACCCCGGCCGCGTGCTGGACCGCACGCAGATCGCGGGCATCGTGCACCTGGTGGCCTCCAGCGTGCCCGAGATGGCGCCCACGGCCGTGAGCATCCTGGACGATTCGGGCAAGCTGCTGTCGCAGTCGCCCGACGGCAACGCCAACGCCGTGGACATGCAGCAGCTGAACTACACCCAGCAGATCGAGCAGCAGTACGTGCGCCGCATCCTGGATATCCTGGAGCCTGTGGTCGGCAAGAACAATGTGAAGGCCCAGGTCTCGGCCGAGATGGATTTCAGCCAGACCGAATCGACCTCGGAGCAGCACCGCCCCAACCAGTCCTCCGACGCGGGCGTGGTGCGCAGCCAGCAGGTGGTGGAGAGCACGGGCGAGCAAAAGCCGCCCCAGCCCACCGGCATCCCCGGCGCCACCAGCAACCAGCCGCCCCAGAACGCGTCCGCGCCGGTCAATGGCGCCAATCCCGCACCCCAGGCGGCCGATGGACAGAACGCCGTGCGCTCTGCCAGCAAGCGCGAGTCCATCACCAACTACGAAGTGGACAAGACCGTGCGCCACACACGCGGCAGCACGGGCAGCATCAAGCGCCTGACGGCCGCCGTGGTCATCAATGCGCCCCTGGTGGCGGCCGCTGCGCCGAATGCAGCCGGTGGCGCCACCGATGCCGCCACCGTTGCCGCCGCAGCGCGCGGCCTGACGGCGGCGCAGCAGGCGCAACTGCTGACCCTGGTGCGCGAGACCGTGGGCTACAGCGCCGAGCGCGGTGACTCGGTCAACCTGGTCAGCACACCCTTTGTGCAGGACGAAGCGCCGGCCGAGGTGCCGCTGTGGCGCCAGCCCGAAGTGCTGGACATGGCCCGCAGCCTGGGCGTGCCCATCGGCCTGGCCCTGTTCGGCGCCATCTTGCTGCTGGGCCTGGTGCGACCCATGCTCAAGGGCCGCAAGACGGCTGCCGTGGGCGGTCAGCTCAATGCCATCGAGGGCGAACAGCTGGACCGTCCGGCGCTGGCCGGACCCGCTGTCGATCTGTCTCCCACACAGGAGCAGGTGCGCCTGGAGCAGGCGCGCCAACTGGCCAAGCAGAACCCGATCGCGGTGGCCAACATCGTCAAGACCTGGATCAACGGCGAGGCCACCTGAGCCTGCCAAACACGGATTGCTGAGATATGGACGAACGAGGCCTGAACGACGCCGCCATCTTGCTGGTCTCCCTGGGCGAGGAGGAAGCGGCCGAGGTGTTCAAGCACCTCACACCCAAGGAAGTGCAAAAGCTCGGCGAGACCATTGCGCACATGCGCGGCGTCTCGCGCGAGAAGGTGGACTTCGTCATCAACCGCTTTGCCGATGACGCGGCCGCGCAAAGCCTGCTGGTGGACGACGCCAGCGGCTATGTGCGCTCGGTGCTCAAGCGCGCCCTGGGCGACGACAAGGCCGCGCTGCTGATCGACCGCATCCTGCAGGGCGGCGATGTCTCCGGCATCGAAAGCCTGAAGTGGATGGACCCGCTGTCGGTGGCCGAACTGCTGCGCGGCGAGCATCCGCAGATCGTGGCCGCCATCCTGGTGCACCTGGAGCACGAGCAGGCTGCTGCCGTGCTGATGCAGCTGCCCGAACGCTTTCGCAGCGAAGTCATGCTGCGCGTGGCCACGCTGGAAGGCATTCAGCCGACCGCGCTCAAGGACCTCAACGAAGTGCTGTTCCAGGTGCTGGCCGGCGGCGACAAGATCCGCAAGACCTCGTTGGGCGGCGTCAAGACGGCGGCCGAGATGATCAACAACCTCGGCGGCAATGCCGACGTGGCCGTGCTGGACACCATCCGCAACTACGACCCGGACCTGGCGCAGAAGATCATGGACAAGATGTTCGTGTTCGACGACCTGGTCAAACTGGACGACCGCTCGGTGCAGCTGGTGCTGCGCGAAGTGGTGTCCGAGACGCTGATCATCGCGCTCAAGGGCGGTTCGATGGAAGTGCGCGACAAGATCCTGGCCAACATGTCCATGCGTGCGGCCGAGTCGCTGCGCGAGGACCTGGAAGGCCGCGGCCCGATGCGCCTGTCCGAAGTGGAAGCGCAGCAAAAGGAAATCCTGAAGGTGGTGCGCCGTCTGGCCGAAGAAGGCCAGATCACCATCGGCAGCGGCGCGGAGGACAGCTATGTCTAGTGGGATGAACTCGCGCTTCATTCCCTCCGAGGAGATTGACGAGCGCCAGGTGGTGCAGTGGCGCTTTGGTGCCGTGGACCACATGGGCGGCCTGCAAAGCCTGCCCGGCCTGCCGAACATTCAGGGCGCCCCCGATGCACAGGCTGCACCCGGTGGCGCCGGCATGGCGCGCACACCCGCCTCCTCGTCCGGCTTCCACAGCCTGTCGCTGCCCGGGCGCTCCGATGCGCCCCGGCTGGACGCCGATTCCATGGTGCTGGATGTCGACGCCGACGCGCCAGGCACGGCGGCATCCACCCCCGCCGTGGACGAGGAGCGGCTGCATGAATTGCTGGAGCAGGCACGCGCCGAAGGCCATGCCGAGGGCCTGGAGCAAGGCCGCCAGGAAGCCCGGCAGCAGTGGCAGCAGCACATGGATGACTATGTCTCCGGCACGGGCCGAGAGACGGCGCAGCGCGTGGACGCGCTGCTGTCCGGCCTGGACGCCGGCTTCAAGCAGCTGCAGGCGGATGCGGCGCAGGAATTGCTGAACCTGGCCTGCGACATCGCGCGCCAGGTGGTCCGCCAGGAGCTGCGCAGCCAGCCCCAGGCCCTGCTGCCCGTGGTGCGCGAGGCGCTGGACATGCTGGCCTCCGACGGCCGCGCCGCCACCGTGCGCCTGAACCCTGCCGACTTCGCCGTGCTGGACGAGGCGCTGCGCGCCGAGCATGGCGCCCAGTCCAAGGTGCAGTGGATCAGCGACGCTGGCGTGGCCCAGGGCGATGTGCGCGTGGAATCGGGCGGTGCCCAGGTCGATGCCGGCATGGACAAGCGCTGGCGCCGCGCCGTGGCCGCGCTGGGCCTGGTCTCCACCTGGTATGACGGAGAACGCGATGCCGGTTGATGCCTCCCTGGCCGATGCAGGCAAGCCCTGGCAGCAGCTGCTGTCCAATGCCCGCGCCCGCCTGCACAGCGACATTCCGCTGGAAACCCACGGCACGCTCACGCGCCTGACCGGCCTGGTGCTGGAGGCCACGGGCCTGCAGGTGCCGGTGGGCTCGCAATGCTGGATACGCCAGGCAGGCCAGGACCCGGTGCTGGCCGAAGTCGTCGGCTTTGCCGGCGAGCGTGCGTTCCTGATGCCTGCGGGCGACATCCAGGGGCTGTCCAGCGGCGCCATCGTGACGCCGGCCGAACCCTTTGTCGCCCCGCTGCGCTTTGGCGACGGTCCCGAAGAGCCCGTGTCCATGGCGGCCGGCGTGCTGCGCCTGCCCATCGGCAGCGGCCTGCTGGGCCGTGTCGTGGATTCGCAGGGGCAGCCGCTGGACCATGGCGGGCCGCTGGCCGACGTCACGGCCGATCTGCTGGACCGCAACCCCATCAACGCCATGGACCGCGACCCGGTGCGCGAGACGCTGGACACCGGCGTGCGCTCGCTCAACGCCCTGCTCACCGTGGGCCGGGGCCAGCGGCTGGGCCTGTTCGCAGGCTCGGGCGTGGGCAAGTCCGTGCTGCTGGGCATGATGGCGCGCTACACCCAGGCGGACGTGATCGTCGTCGGCCTGATCGGTGAACGCGGCCGGGAGGTCAAGGAGTTCGTCGAGGACATCCTCGGCGCACAGGACCGCAGCCGCGCCGTGGTGGTGGCCGCGCCGGCCGATGCGCCGCCGCTGCTGCGCATGCAGGGTGCCGCCTACGCCACGGCCATTGCCGAGCATTTCCGCGACAAGGGCCAGCATGTGCTGCTGCTCATGGATTCGCTGACGCGCTATGCCATGGCCCAGCGCGAGATCGCGCTGGCCATTGGCGAGCCACCGGCCACCAAGGGCTATCCGCCGTCGTGCTTTGCCAAGCTGCCGGCCCTGGTCGAGCGCAGCGGCAACGGCCTCAACGGCGTGGGATCGATCACGGCCTTCTACACCGTGCTGTCCGAGGGCGACGACCAGCAGGACCCGATCGCCGATGCGGCACGCGCCATTCTGGACGGCCACGTCGTGCTGTCGCGGGCGCTGGCCGAGTCGGGCCACTACCCGGCTATCGACATCGAGCAATCGGCCTCGCGCGTGATGCACAACGTGGTCTCGCGCGAGCACTTCGAGCTGGCGCGGCGCTTTCGCGCTGTCTATTCGCGCTACCAGAAGGGCCGGGACCTGGTCCAGGTCGGCGCCTACATGGCGGGCTCGGACCCGCAGATGGACGAGGCGATACGGCTGCAGCCGGCCATGGCGGCCTTTCTGCAGCAAAGCATGTTCGAGTCGGCTTCCATGGACGAGAGCATCTCGGGCATGGCCGCCGCGCTCGGTGGTCAGTGATGCGGTGACGCGGCACTGAGATAACGCAACAGCGAACACAGGGAGGAAAACCCGGTATGTCGTCCTTGAATGCCTTGATGGTGGCCATCGATGCCGCGTCGCGCAAGCGTGACGAGGCGCGCCAGGCGGTGCAGGAGCGTCAGCGCTCGCAGCAGGCGGCGCAGGCGCAGATGGACCAACTGCAGCACTACGTGCAGGAAATGCAGGCACGCTGGGGCGTGCAGCAGAACCAGTCCGTGCAGCCCGAAGTCATGTTCCACCAATACCAGTTCATGGACCGCCTGCAGCACGCCATCGGCCTGCAGACACGGGTGCTGGCCGACCTGGCCATCCGCCTGGAGGCCGCGCAAAAGGCCTTGATGGCCTGCGAGCTGCGGGTCAGCAGCCTGCGCAAGGTGGTCGAGGTGCGCCGCCGCGACCTGGCGCTGGGCCAGATGCGCCGCGAGCAAAAGGAAACCGACGAACGTGCGGCCATCCAGTTTTTCCGCCGCAGCTTCGGGCTGACATTCCAGGAGGCTTGACGCATGTCCACCAACCAGATCGAACAGCGCGCCGACGCGCGCAGCGCCATGCAGCGCACCATGGAGGGCGTGCGTTCCGCGCGCGCGGCGCAGCCGCCGTCCAATGAGCAGGCCGCAGGCTTTTCCTCGCTGCTGGCCGCCATGGATGGCATTGGCGGACTGCCGGACCTGGGTCAGGTCCTCGGCGATGAGGGGGCCGGCGCACTGGCCAACCTCAAGGGTGCAATTCAGGGCAGCCTGAAGGATCCGGCTGACCTGTCCGGCCTGGCACAGGGGCTGCTGCAGACGCAATTGCCGCTGCAGCCCCAGGCGGAGACGGCCGATATGGCCACTTCCGCGCAGGCCGATGCCATGCTGCTGGCCGCCAACGGCCAGGCGCCCTGGCTCAGCCTGGTCGGGCAGACCGCCCACCTCGATGGCAAGGGCGACCGCGACATGCTGCAGGGCGTGGCGGGCGACTGGTTGTCTGGCCGGGGCAGTGCCGCCATGCTGGCCTTGCGCCAGGAGCAGGGCGTGGTGGCGCATGCCGCCTTCATGGCTCCGCAACCTGCAGCGGGCGATGCCGCAGGCGCGGCGCTGGCCGCGAACGCCAACACGGCGGCGCTGGCTGGCGCAGTGGATGCCGCTGCAGCCGGCACGCCCGCCGATACCGCTGCGCGCCAGGGCGCCCAGGCACAGACACAGGCGGCCGATGTGCTGGCCGCCGTGCAGTCCGATACGGCGCTGACGGCCGCCGCAGCGCGCACGGCATCTGCAGCCCAGGCCACGCATGAGCACACACCCCAGGCGCTGGCGCCCGGCGTACGGCAGGACGCGGCCCTGGCGTCGGGCATTGCGCTCAACGGCATGGCGGCGGTGCGGCCCGCGGAATGGCGCGGCCTGTTCGAGCGGGCCCGCGAAGGTGGCACCGGCTCCGCAGAGTCTGCCGCCAACGGATTGCATGGGGTTGCAGCCGCCGTGGGCGCGGCCCACGCCGGCCAGTCCCTGGGACAGCAGGCCGCCGGACACAATGGCGCAGCCTTGGCCCAGCCCGATGCCCAGGCACAGCCGGGCAACTCCACCGAGCGCGAGCAGCAGGTGTCCGAGCAGGTGGCCTTCTGGGTGCACAACAAGAGCCAGAACGCCTCGCTGTCTGTCGAGCATGAGGGCAAGGCCATCCAGGTGCAGGTCAGCCTGCAGGGCAACGAGGCCCATGTGCGCTTTGGCGCCAGCGAATCCCAGGCGCGCGAATGGCTGGGCAACGGTGCCGACCAGCTGCGCGAGCTGCTGCAGGCCCAGGGCCTGCAACTGGCCGGCGTCAGCGTGGACGCGGGTGGCCAGTCCGGCAATGGCGAGGCGGGGGGTCGCCAGGGCGCGGATGCCCAGGCGCGCCAGGGCCGCGTGAGCGCCATGGTCGATGCCGCCGGCGTCACGGGCGGCAGTGGCGCCGCACAGGTTGGTGGCCGCGCGGCGGCAGGCGGGGTGGATCTGTTCGTCTGATTCTTCCTGCGCTTCTTGCGGGGCGGCGCATGCGCCGTTTTCCGGGTTTTCAGAACAGGCCGGGTGGCGACAAGCTGCCCGGCCTGTGGCGTTTTGGGGCCATCAAGCCAGCGAGAAACCGGGGTTTCATGCGCTTATTCAGGCCATGGCCCGAGGTCCAATCGCCGAATAATTCCTGCCATGGGCCTGCTGCGTCATGGCGCCGCGCATGATGCGCGAGCGCGTGGCGGTCCCGCTCACCCAGAGGAATTCCAGTGTCTGCCACACCCAATGCCGCCAACAATGCAGCTCCCGCCCCGGCCAAGGGCAAGAAGCTGATCGTGCTGATCGTCATCATCGCCGTCCTGGCCATAGGCGCGGCCGCTGCCTTCATCCTGCTGTCCAAGCGGCACAGCAATGCCGATGAGGAGGAGGGCGGCTCCAGCAAGGCGGCCGTCACGGTTCCCACCTTCCTGCCGCTGGACAGCTTGGTGGTCAATCTGTCCGACCCGGGCGGCGACCGCTTCGTGCAGATCGGCATCACGCTGGAGCTGGCCGACGAGAAGACGGCCACTACGGTCAAGCAGTACCTGCCCAGCATCCGCAACGGCATCCTGATGCTGGTGTCCCAGCGCACGGCCGAGGAGTTGCTGGAGCGCGACGGCAAGGAACGCCTGGCTGCCGACGTGCTCAACGAAGTGTCTGCACCGCTGGGCTACGGCAACCAGGCCAAGGCCAAGAAGCGCAGCCGCGACGAGGATGCAGAGGACGAAGATGGCGAGCGCCGCCGCTCCCCTGGCAAGAACCCCGTGCGCCGCGTGCTGTTCTCCAGCTTCATCATTCAGTAACCGGGGAGGCAAGGCGCCATGAGCGATTCGTTTCTCTCCCAGGAAGAAGTCGATGCCCTTTTGGAGGGCGTGACCGGCGAGAGCCAGAAATCCACGACCGAGGAGGTCGAGGCGGGCATCATCCGCCAGTACGACATCTCCAGCCAGGAGCGCATCGTGCGCGGGCGCATGCCGACGATGGAGATCGTCAACGAGCGCTTTGCCCGCAACTTCCGCATCGGCCTGTTCAACTTCATCCGCCGCAGCCCCGAGGTGTCGGTGGGCACGGTGTCGGTGCAGCGCTACAGCGCCTTCCTGCGCGAGCTGGTGGTGCCCACCAACTTCAACATCGTCGCCATCCGCCCGCTGCGCGGCAGCGGCCTGGTGGTCTGCGATCCCTCGCTGGTGTTCGGCGTCATCGACACGCTGTACGGCGGCACGGGCCGGCTGCAGACACGCATCGAAGGGCGGGATTTCTCGCACACCGAGCAGCGCGTGATCAACCGCCTGGTCAACGTGATCTGCGAGGAATACAAGAAGGCCTGGCACGGCATCTATCCGCTGGAGCTGGGCTACCAGCGCTCGGAGATGCAGCCGCAGTTCGCCAACATTGCCACCCCCAGCGAAATCGTCGTGTCCACGGCCTTCCAGCTGGAGATCGGTGACATCTCGGGCTCCATCCACATCTGCATGCCCTATGCGACGCTGGAGCCCATCCGTGATGTCCTGTACTCCTCCACGCAGGGCGACTCCATTGAAGTGGACCGCCGCTGGGTCAAGGTGCTCAAGCGCGAAATCCAGGCCGCCGAGGTGACCCTGGTGGCCGAACTGGCGCGCGCCGACGCCACGGTGGAGCAGCTGCTGGCCATGCGCCCCGGCGATTTCATCGAACTCGACCGCGAGCCGCTGATCCGCGCCTCCATCGGCGGCGTTCCGATTTTCGAGTGCCAGTACGGCACTCACAACGACAAGTATGCAATCCGTGTCGAGCACTGCCTGCGCGGTGCCGATGCTGGCTGGATGGGAGAAAACAATGGCAACTGAAGACACGCAAAAGCCCGCTGGCGACGATCCGTTCTCGGGATGGGCAGAGGCATTGGACGAGCAGCGCGAGCGCGACGCCAAGCTGGAGGCGGAACAGGGCGGCCCGCTGACGGGCGAGCCCGTGCGCCCCTACGCCGGTGGCGGCGACGTGCCGGTCAACGACATCAACATGGTGCTGGACATCCCGGTGCAGCTGTCGGTGGAACTGGGCCGCACCAAGGTGCCGATCAAGTACATCCTGCAGCTGGCCCAGGGCTCGGTGGTCGAACTCGACGCACTGGCCGGCGAGCCCATGGACGTGCTGGTCAACGGCTACCTGATCGCCCAGGGCGAGGTGGTGGTGGTCAACGACAAGTTCGGTATCCGCCTGACCGACGTGGTCACGCCGTCCGAGCGCCTGCGCCGGGTCAGCCGTGGCTGAGAGCTCCGGCATGGGCCCGCTGTGGCCGACCCTGCTCACGGTCGTGGCCCTGGTCACGGCCATGGCTGCTCTGCCCTGGCTGCTGCGCCGCTTTCAGCAGCGCACGGCTGCGCTGCGTGGCGCAGCCGGCCTGCAGTCGCGGGTGCTGGGCGCCGTGGGCGTGGGTCCGCAGCAGCGGGTGGTGACGGTGGAAGTGGGCGAGGGCGCGCAGACCGTGCGGCTGGTGCTGGGCGTCACGGCGCAAAGCATCCAGTGCCTGCATGTGCTGCAGGCCCCGGCCCCTGCTGATTTTTCGGCTGCGATGGCGCAAGCGCGCAGCCTGCCTGCGGACGGTGCGAATGTCTGAATATTCCTGCAAGCGCCCGGCGCGCACGCTGAGCCAGGCCGCCGGCGCCGCAGCGCTGGCGCTGTGCTGCGCCACGCCCCTGGCCTCCTGGGCGCAGGGCGCGCCCGCCAGCCTGCCGCTGGTCATCGGCCAGGGCAGCGGTGGCACCAGTTTTTCGGTGCCCATCCAGACCCTGCTGTTCTTCACGGCGCTGTCGTTCCTGCCGGCCATCCTTTTGATGATGACGGGCTTCACCCGCATCGTCATCGTGCTGTCGCTGATGCGCCAGGCGCTGGGCACGCAGTCGGCGCCGCCCAACCAGGTGATCATCGGCCTGTCGCTGTTCCTGACGCTGTTCGTCATGGGACCCACCCTGGACCGCGTGTACCAGGAGGCCTATGTGCCCTACACCACGAATGCCGCGACCTTCGAGCAGGCCATTGAAAAGGCCGAGGCGCCCATGCGCGACTTCATGCTCAAGCAGACGCGCCAATCGGACTTTGCGCTGTTCGCGCGCCTGGCCAAGCTCGAAGCCGGCGTCACCGCAGAGACCGCGCCGCTGCGCGTGCTGGTGCCGGCCTTCGTGACCAGCGAGCTGAAGACGGCGTTCCAGATCGGCTTCATGATCTTCATCCCCTTCCTGGTCATCGACATGGTCGTGTCCTCGATCCTGATGTCGCTGGGCATGATGATGCTGTCGCCCGTGCTGGTGGCCCTGCCATTCAAGCTCATGCTCTTCGTGCTGGCCGATGGCTGGAACCTGCTCATCGGATCGCTGGCGGCCAGCTTCGCCGTCTAGTCCCGTTTTATTGGAAATCCTTCCATGACCTCCCAATACGTGCTCACCTTCGGCCGCGAGGCACTGACCTTGCTGCTCATGATCTCCATGCCCGTGCTGGGCGTGGTGCTGGCCGTGGGCCTGGCCGTCAGTGTCTTCCAGGCGGTGACCCAGGTGCATGAGGCCACGCTGGCCTTCGTGCCCAAGCTCATCTCCGCCGTGCTGGTGTTTGCCATTGCCGGTCCGTGGATGCTGAGCACGCTGGTGGATTTCATCCGCCGCACCATAGAGACCATTCCGCAGGCGGTGGGCTGAGCCCTTCGCCGCGCGCAGGAAACGCCGCCGTGATCACCTTCAGCGAAGCCCAACTGGTGGCCTGGCTGTCGCCAGTTCTCTGGCCGTTTCTGCGCGTGCTGGCCATGTTTTCCGTGGCTCCCGTGTTCTCGCAGCGCGTCATTCCCATGCGGCTGAAGATCGGCCTGGCCTTCCTGGTCGCGGTGTGCGCGCAGCCCGTGCTGGGCGACCAGCCCGTGATCGGCATCAACTCGCCGCAGGCGCTGGGGACGCTGATACAGCAGGTCGGCGTGGGACTGGCCGTGGGCTTTGCCGTGCGCCTGGTGTTTGCCGCCGTGGAGGTGGCGGGCGAGGTGGTCGGCCTGCAGATGGGCCTGAACTTCGCCAGCTTCTTCGATCCCACGACCAATGCCCAGCTCAGCGCCGTGGCGCGCTTCATGGTCCAGATTTCCACGCTGCTGTTCATCGTCATCAACGGACACCTGCTGGTGCTGATGGCCGTGCTCAAGAGTTACGAGGCGTTTCCTGTGGACGGCAGCTTCCTGCAGGCCATCAACCAGATGCGGCTGCACGAGATGGGGGCGGCGGTCTTTGCCAGCGCCTTCTGGATCGCCCTGCCCATGGTCGCCATGCTGCTGTTCGTGAACCTGGTGCTGGGCATCATTTCGCGCGTGGCACCGCAGATGAACATCTATGCCGTGGGCTTCCCGGTCACGCTCACCGTGGGCCTGACGGGATTGATGGCCACGCTGCCGCTGCTCGAGCAGCCCCTGGTCGCCTTGCTGCAGCGCGGCATCGCGGTGTTTGGCACCTCAATGTAAGCAGTTGTGAAAAACAACAGATTTTCCGCTCTGCCGGCCGCAAAAACCTCAGATCAGCTGGTTGTGGATGGCGTAGGCCGTGAGTTCGGCGTTGCTGCTCATCTGCAGTTTTTCCAGCACGCGCGCCCGGTAGACGCTGACGGTCTTGGGGCTGAGCATCAGCTCGGTGGCAATGTCGGTCAGCCGCTGCCCGGCCGCGATCTTGATCAGCGTCTGCAGCTCGCGCTCGGACAGGCTTTCATGCGGCACCTGGGGTGCGGGCTGGGCCAGGCTGTCGGCCAGCATCTGGGCCACTTCGGACGTCAGGTACTTGCGGCCCGTGGCCACCGTGCGCACGGCCTCGATCAGCAGCATCGGATCGCCCGCCTTGTTGGCATATCCCTGGGCGCCCGCCTTGAGGCAGCGCAGCGCGTACTGGTCCTCGGGGTACATGGAGACCATGAGCACCTTGATCAGCGGATGGGTCTCGCGCACGCTGGCCAGGGCCTCCAGGCCGCTGCGGCCGGGCATGTTGATGTCCAGCAGCAGCACGTCGCAGGCGGCGGTGCGCAGCTGCTCACGCAGCTCGGCATAGCTGCCTGCTTCTGCGGTGACGCTGATGTCCACTGCCTCGGCCAGGGTGTCGCGGATGCCCCGGCGCAGCACCGCATGGTCGTCGCACAGCACCACGTGGATCAAAGTCGGCCTCCTGGAAAAAGGGTCACGCCGCCATGGCGTTCAGCATTCATTGCCCGGGATATTAGGGCAAGCGCCGCCATCGTCCAGCGGAATGGAGACGATGACCGAGGTTCCGCGTCCGGCTTGACTGCTGACATCCAGCCAGCCCCGAACGGTGCGCGCGCGCTCGCCCAGACCGCGCAGGCCGAAGGATTCGGGCTTGTCGCGGGCGCCGTCGGCCAGGCCCACGCCGTCGTCCGTCACCTCCAGCGTGAGAAAACCTTCGCGGTCGGAGAGATCGATGTCCACATGGCGCGCCTGGGCATATTTGCCGACGTTGGTCAGCGCCTCCTGGGCCGTGCGGTAGGCCACGACCTGGATGTCGGGCGCGATGTCCATGCTTTCGCGGCTGCTGCGCACACGGGTGGGCACGCCCGTGCGGCGCTCGAAATTCTCGGCCAGCCACTGGACGGCGGCCACCAGTCCCTGGTCCAGCACGGGCGGGCGCAGGTTCATCATGATGCGCTGGCTGGCGCCCAGCGCGTGCTCCAGCATCTCCAGCGCAGCCAGCGCATGCTCGCGCAGCCCGCCCTCGGGCGCATTGCGCGCGATCCAGGCCACGTCGAACTTCACCGAGGTCAGCGAGCCGCCGATGTCATCGTGGATCTCGCGGGCGATGCTGGCGCGCTCGCGCTCGGTGGAGGTCTGCAGGTGCTCGGTCAGGTCGGCCAAGCGCCGCTCGGACGCCGCCAGTTCGGCCGCCGCGCGCCGGCGTGCCAGGCGGGCCTCGTGCACTTCCAGCGCATGCGAGACCACATGGGGCAGGCGCGTGATGTGGTCCTTGAGCAGATAGTCGCTGATGCCCTCGCGCATCACATCCACGGCGGCCGACTCGCCGATGGCGCCGGACAGCAGCACGAAGGGCGGATGCCCGGGCTGGCGGCGAACCAGCTCCCAGGCATCCAGCGCCGTGAAGCCGGGCAGGTGGTAGTCGGCCAGGATGAGGTCGAATGCCTGGTTGTGCAGCGCAGCTGCGGCATCATCGAGCGTGTCGACCACGACAATCTCGCAGACCAGCCCGCCGCGCAGCAAGCTCAGCCGCGCCAGCGCCTGGTCAGCGGCCGAATCCTCGATGTGCAGTATGCGCAAGGGCTTGTGCGGTGGTCTGGCATCCCCGGGGGCGCTATCATGAGATACATTTTGGAACATAAATGCAAATGGTCGTGTACACCAAGGGATGCGCGGCATTCCCGTGAACGATTGACAAGGGTTGGCCGTGCTGCAAGGCACGGCGCACGTTGGGCTGAAACGCTGGTGGTGGAGTAACAATGCAGTCAATGCACAAGCCTTCGGGCGAGCCTGCCGTCCCCATGCCCGTCATGGTGGCCGCAGACCTGCAGGATGCCTTGCTGGTGGCGATGCGCGATCTGCAGCGCCTGGAAGGCCTTCTCAATCACGCAACGCAGAACCTGCTGGACCGTTTCGACGAGACCCATGGCCAGCTGGCCGGCGAGGCGCTAGCCGCCTTGCCCCAGCTCGATGCCGCCCGGTCCACGTTGAGGCTGGCGGTGACCGAGTTGCAGTTTCACGACATGTCCTCCCAACTGATCGCCCATATTACGAAGATTTTGCAAGGCTGCGCGTTCCAGTTGGCCGCAGCCACCATGGGTGTGGACGAGGGAGAGGACGATTCCCTGGGCCTGCCGGCGATACCCGACCGGCCCAATCCCGTCACGCAAAGCGAGATGGATGCTGGCTCGGTCGAACTGTTCTGACCGCTGACCATGCACCCATCCACCTTTTATTGCCCGTCTGTTGGAGCTATACATGCGATCGATTCTGGCTGTTGATGATTCCCCCTCGATGCGAAAGATGGTGGCGTTCACCCTCGCAGGAGCGGGATTTCGCGTCGTGGAGGCCGTGGACGGCGTGGATGCGCTCGAAAAGGCCCAGCTCGAACAAGTCGATCTGGTGCTGGCCGACCAGAACATGCCGCGCCTCGATGGCATCGGCCTGACGCGCAAGCTGCGCGAAAACCCGAAGTTCCAGAACACGCCCATTCTCATTCTCACCACCGAATCCAGCGACCAGATGAAGCAGGCCGGACGCGCTGCGGGCGCCACGGGCTGGCTGGTCAAGCCCTTCGATCCGAACCGTTTGATCGAAGTCATTCAGAAAGTAATGCGTTGAGCCGATAAGTACGGGCAACAGGAAACAGCAGGACCAAAGATGGCGGATCTACACCAGGATGGGGCAGGAGCGGGCGCAGACTTCGACCTGAGCCAGTTCTATCAAATCTTCTTCGAAGAAGCGGCCGAGAACCTCGACCAGA
Source organism: Delftia sp. WSY_16 (assembly GCF_043104415.1). Lineage (NCBI taxonomy): Bacteria > Pseudomonadati > Pseudomonadota > Betaproteobacteria > Burkholderiales > Comamonadaceae > Delftia > Delftia sp. WSY_16. The sequence continues at coordinate 86,625 of NZ_JBICKS010000022.1, forward strand.
TGGAGCAGATGCTGCTGAATCTGGATCTGTCGGCGGCCAACGACGAGGAGCTCAACGGCATTTTCCGTTGCGCGCACTCGATCAAGGGCGGCGCGGCCACCTTCGGCTTTGCCGATGTGACCGAGCTGACGCACCGCATGGAGTCGCTGCTCGACCGGCTGCGCCGGCACGAGATCACACCGATTCCTGAAATGGTCGACGTGCTGCTGGAGTCGGCCGATGCCAGCCGCAGCCTGCTGGCACGCCACCAGGCCGGCAACGAGGGCGAGGCCCTGTCCACCACGGATCTGGTGGCGCGCATCGAGATGCTGGCAGAAGGCCGCAGTGCCGTGCCTGCAACAGCCGCCCCGGCCGCTGCACCGGCACCGGCGCCTGCTCCCGTGGCAGCGCCGGTCGAGGCGCCCGCGCCTGCCGCGCCCGTATCGGGCGGCGCCGTCGGAACGGCACCCGCCAGTGGCGGCCGTTCGCTGCACATCCTGATCGGTCCGCTGGAGCGTCTGGAGATGGCCGAGGCCATCAAGGAACTGTTCCGCGACATTCCCGGCCTGGGCCGCATCGAGGACCTGGCCTGCGATCAGCCGCAAAGCCGCCTCTTTGCCGTGCAGACCTCGTCCACCGACGACGACCTGCTCGATCTGTTCGCCTTCCACGTGGCCAAGGAGCAGGTTCGCATCACGGCAGCCGATGAGGCGGCCGGGGCCGCTCCTGCAACCGAAGCGGTGCAGGTGGCCGAAGCCCCCGTCGCCGAAGAGCATGCCGCGCACGATCCCGACGCCGCCCTGGCCTCGGTCGCCATTCCGCCCGCCGAAGAGGCCTACGGCTTCTTCAACGGTGCACCCGGCATGCCCCAGGCCGACGGCGCGCTGGCCATCCAGCCGGCCGGTGCCGCGGCCAAGCCTGCTGCCAAGACGGCTGCCCAGGCGCAGCAGGCGCAGATGGAGTCGACCAGCATCCGTGTGTCGGTGGCCAAGGTCGATCAGCTCATCAACCTGGTGGGCGAGCTGGTCATCACCCAGGCCATGCTGGCGCAAAACAGCCACGGGCTGGATGCATCGGCCTACCAGCAACTGCTGGCAGGCCTGGCCGATCTGGACCGCAATACGCGCGATCTGCAGGAATCGGTGATGTCCATCCGCATGATTCCCATGTCCACCGTGTTCAGCCGCTTCCCGCGCATGCTGCGCGACCTGGCCGGCAAGCTGGGCAAGAAGATCGACCTGATCACGCTGGGCGAAGCCACCGAACTGGACAAGGGTCTGGTCGAGAAGATCACCGACCCGCTGACCCATCTGGTGCGCAACAGCGTGGACCACGGCATCGAAATGCCCGAGGAGCGCCTGGCCGCTGGCAAGTCCGAGCATGGCACGCTGACGCTGGCAGCCTCCCATCAGGGCGGCTCCATCGTCATCGAGGTGCGCGACGACGGCCGCGGCATGAACCGCGAGAAGATTCTCAAGAAGGCCCGCGAGCGCGGCATGGATGTCTCGGACAGCATGCCCGATCAGGATGTCTGGCAGCTGATCTTCGCGCCGGGCTTCTCCACGGCCGATGTGGTGACCGACGTGTCCGGGCGCGGCGTGGGCATGGACGTGGTCAAGCGCAACATCGCGGCGCTGGGCGGCTCGGTGGAGATCGAGTCCAACCAGGGCAAGGGCATGCGCGTGGCCGTTCGCCTGCCGCTGACCCTGGCCATCATGGACGGCATGTCGGTGGGCGTCAGCGACGAGGTCTACATCCTGCCGCTGTCCTCGGTGGTCGAGTCCTTCCTGGTCAAGGAAGAGGACGTCAACACCGTGGCCAACGGCACGCAACTGGTCAAGGTGCGTGACGAGTACATGCCCGTGTTCGCGCTGGAAAAGACCTTCCGTGTGCCGCGCAGCGACACCAGCCAGTCCAGCAACATCATGGTGGTGGTCGAGTCCGACGGCAGCCGCGTGGCCCTGCTGGTCGACGAGCTGCTGGGCCAGCACCAGGTGGTGGTCAAGAACCTGGAATCGAACTATCGCAAGGTGCCCAACGTTTCGGGCGCCACCATCCTGGGCGATGGCACGGTGGCGCTGATTCTGGACACGGGTGCGCTGGTGCGCCGCGCGCGCCACTGAATGGGACAGGGATACCTGACGACAAACGACGGAGCCGCAGGCAGAGCCTGCGCGCCGCCAAAAACCATGGCTTTCGCCACCACGGCGCGGGCCCGACAGTTGAGGAGCTGAGCAATGAGCGTGATCGCTAAGACTGCAGGCGTCGCCACCGGCGCGCGCGAGTACCTGACCTTCCGCCTGGACCAGGAGGAATACGGCATCGACATTCTGAAGGTGCAGGAAATCCGCGGCTACGAGCCGCCCACGCGCATCGCCAATGCGCCGGAGTTCATCAAGGGCGTGGTGAATCTGCGCGGCACCATCGTGCCCATCGTGGACATGCGCCTGAAGTTCAACTGCTCCCAGGTCGAATACAACAGCTTCACCGTCGTCATCATCCTGAACCTGCGCAACCGCGTGGTGGGCATCGTGGTGGACTCGGTCAGCGACGTGATGGAGCTGGCTCCCGAAGCCGTGCGCCCCGCGCCGGACATCGAAAGCGCCATCGACAGCGGCTGCATCCTGGGCCTGGGTTCGGTGGGCGAGCGCATGCTCATCCTGCTGGACATCGAAAAGCTCATGAACAACGTGGACATGGGCCTGGTCGCTTCGGCCGACTGAGACCCGTTCTTGCACTGAGCGCCCTCATGCGATCCGGTTCTTCCAATGCGGCACTGGCCGCGCGCCCCGTCGCCGACGACGGGGCAGCCAACGGGCCCCTGGCCCAGGGGCGCGAATTCGAATGGTCGTCGCGGGACTTCGCCCGCGTGCAGGCGCTGATCTACCAGCGTGCCGGCATCAGCCTGCACGATGGCAAGCACGCCATGGTCTACAGCCGCCTGTCGCGGCGCCTGCGCGAGACGGGCTACGACAGCTTTGCCACCTACCTGGACTGGCTGGAGTCCCAGTCCGATGGCGTGGAGTGGCAGGAGTTCGTGAACGCACTGACCACCAATCTCACCGCGTTCTTTCGCGAGCAGCACCATTTCGAGATCTTTGCCCAGCATCTGCGCAGCAAGCCGGCCGGCACGGCCTGGAAGGTCTGGTGCAACGCGGCCTCGACCGGGGAAGAGCCTTACTCCATCGTCATGACGGCCCTGGAGGTGCTGGGCGCCACGCCCAGCTTCCAGTTGCAGGCCAGCGACATCGACTCGCGTGTGCTGGACACGGCGTCGGCCGGTGTCTATCGCGCCGAAAGCATCAAGGGCATGAGCGCCGAGCGCCTGCACCGCTTCTTCCTGCGGGGCAAGGCCGGCAATGCGGGCCTGGTGCGCGTCAAGCCCGAGCTGCGCCGCCTGGTGGAGTTTCTCAACGTCAATCTGATCCGTGACGATTGGCCGTTCCGCGATCCCTTCGACGTGGTCTTCTGCCGCAACGTGATGATCTACTTCGATGCGGCCACGCAGCGCCGCGTGCTGGAGCGCATCCACCGCGTCATGAAGCCCGGGGGCCTGCTGTTCGTCGGACATGCCGAGAACTTCAGCGACTCGCGCGATCTGTTCACGCTCAAGGGGAAGACGGTCTATGAGCGCCGCTGACGCAGGTCCTGCCGCACACAAGGGGGTCTTCCCATGATCGGGGACCGCTCCGCCTTCGCACCGCCCCCGCCGCCTTCGGAGCGCCGCCGCACGCCGCGCATCAACAGCTATACCGCTGCGGACTACCCGGCGCCGGGCGACCCGGTGCCGCGCTCCTCGCTGGAGCAGCTCAAGCGCCAGCAGCGCTACCCCGGCGAGGCGTCGTTCTTCTACTACGACCCGCATTTCCAGCACAACGCCGTCAAGGTGCTGCCGGGCGAATACTTCGTCTCCAACGAGGACGTGATCCTGGTCACCGTGCTGGGCTCGTGCATCTCGGCCTGCATCTGGGACCGCACCATGCGCGTGGGCGGCATGAACCATTTCATGCTGCCCGACGGCGACTCCGCCGATGCGTCGGGCCGCTACGGCTCGTACGCCATGGAATTGCTGATCAACGAAATGCTCAAGCTCGGCGCACGGCGCGAGTCTTTGCAGGCCAAGATCTTCGGCGGCGGGCAGGTGATGCACAACTTCACCACCATGAACGTGGGCGAACGCAATACCGCCTTCGTCACGCAGTACCTGCAGACTGAACGCATCCCCATCGTCTCGGAGGATGTGCTGGACATCTACCCGCGCAAGGTGGTGTTCTTCCCCGCCAGCGGCAAGGCCATGGTCAAGCGCCTGGCACACGCCCATCCGGAGGAGCTGGTACAGCAGGAATTCACGCGCGGCAATGCAGCCGTCGTGGCACGCAATACGGCAGGCGGCTCGGTCGACCTGTTTTGAGGAAGGTTCAAAGGAATGGACAGGAAAATCAGGGTGATCGTGGTGGACGACTCTGCGCTGGTGCGCAGTCTGCTGTCCGAGATCATCAATCGCCAGCACGACATGGAATGCATCGGCTCGGCCAACGATCCGCTGATCGCACGCGAGATGATCCGCGAGATGAATCCCGACGTGATCACGCTCGATGTGGAAATGCCCCGCATGGATGGCATCGACTTCCTGGGCCGGCTCATGCGGCTGCGCCCCATGCCGGTGGTCATGATCTCCACGCTGACCGAGCGCGGCGCCGAGGTCACCATGCGCGCGCTGGAGCTGGGCGCCATCGACTTCGTGGCCAAGCCGCGCGTGGGCGTGTCCAACGGCCTGCAGGAGCTGGCCGCGCAGATCGTGGACAAGATCCGCGTTGCTGCCGTGGCCCAGGTCCGGCGCCTGCCGGTCGCTCCGCGCAGTGCGGCTCCCGCCACCGGCAGCGCGTTGGCGCCGGTCTCCGCTTCGGCGGGCATGAGCGCGCCGCGCCAGGCTGCACCGGCGTCGCTGCTGGGGCGGCTGTCCACGGAAAAGCTGATTGCCATCGGTGCCTCCACCGGCGGCACCGAGGCCATCCGTGAAGTGCTTACCCATCTGCCGGCCGACTGCCCGGCCATCGTCATCACCCAGCACATGCCGCCGGGCTTCACCACCAGCTTCGCGGCCCGGCTCAACAGCCTGTGCCAGATGACCGTGAAGGAAGCACAGCAGGGCGAGCGGCTGCTGCCCGGCCACGCCTACATCGCACCGGGCGGCAAGCATTTCTCCGTGCAGCGCAGCGGTGCCAACTATGTCGCCGTGGTGGATGACAGCCCGCCCGTGAATCGCCACAAGCCTTCGGTCGAGGTGCTTTTCAAGTCGGTGGCGGCCTGTGCGGGCCGCAACGCCTACGGCATCATGCTCACCGGCATGGGTGCCGATGGCGCGGTCGCCATGCGTGAAATGCGCGATGCGGGCAGCTACAACTTCGTGCAGGACGAAGCCAGCTGCATCGTCTTCGGCATGCCGCGCGAGGCCATCGCCCATGGTGCGGCCGACGAGGTGCTGCCCCTCAACCAGATCGCCTCCGCCTTGCTGGGCAAGCTGCGCATAGGTTCGGACCAGGTTCACCACCGCATTTGAGTGCAACGGCCGGTCCTGGCGGCACCCATGAAAAAAAAGAGCGCCAGGCGCTCTTTTTTTTCGTCCGAAGAAAGCTCACTCCGACAGTGCGCTCCAGCGCTCCAGCGCCTCCATCAGCTGCTCATCGATCTCGCCATCGCGCTGATGCAACTGAACGGCGCGGGAATTGTCGCTGGCATACAGCGAACCATCGGCCAAGGCTTCCCGAATGGACTTCTGCTCTGCCTCCAGCGCTGCAATGCTTTCGGGCAACTGATCGAGCTCACGCTGCTCCTTGTAGCTGAGCTTGCGCTTGGGCTTGCCGTCGCTGCGTGCCGCAACGGGCTTGGCCTCTTCCTTGGATGGCTTGGGCTGCGCGGCCTCGGCCAGATCGCGGCTGCGGCGGGACTGATCCAGCCAGTCCTGCACGCCGCCTTCATATTCGCGCCATTGGCCCGGGCCTTCCCAGGCGATGGTGCTGGTGACCACGTTGTCCAGGAAACTGCGGTCATGGCTGACCAGAAAAACGGTGCCGTCGTAGTTCTGCAGCAGGTCTTCCAGCATTTCCAGCGTCTCGATATCGAGATCGTTGGTCGGCTCGTCCAGCACCAGCACATTCGCGGGCCGGGCAAACAGCCGGGCCAGCAGCAGGCGGTTGCGCTCCCCGCCAGACAGCGAGCGAACGGGGGAATGGGCGCGCGCCGGGGAGAACAGGAAATCCGACAGATAGCTCTTCACGTGCTTTTTCTGGCTGCCGATCTCGATCCACTCGCTGCCGGGGCTGATGAAGTCCTCCAGCGTGGCATCCATGTCGATCTGGTGACGCATCTGGTCGAAGTACGCCACCTGCAGATTCGCCCCCAGCCGCACCTGGCCGCTGTCAGGTGCCAGTTCGCCCAGAATCATCTTGAGCAGCGTCGTCTTGCCTGCGCCGTTGGGGCCGATCAGGCCCACCTTGTCTCCGCGCAAAATGGTGGCGGTGAAGTGGGAGACGATGTTCTTGTCGCCAAAGGACTTGGCCACATCCGTCAGCTCGGCCACGATCTTGCCCTGGTAGCCGTCGCCTCGGCCCGACGCAATGTCCATCTTCACGCCACCCAGCACCTCGCGGCGGGCAGCGCGGTTGGCCCGCAACTGCTCAAGCCGGCCGATGCGGCTCTGGCTGCGCGTGCGGCGGGCTTCCACGCCCTTGCGGATCCAGACCTCTTCCTGGGCCAGCAGCTTGTCGGCCTTGGCATTGATCACGGCCTCCTGGGCCAGCTGATCCTCCTTGGTCTGCTGGTACTGGACGAAATTGCCGGGATACGAGCGCAGCGTTCCACGATCCAGCTCCACGATGCGTGTGGAAACCCGGTCCAGGAAGGATCGATCGTGCGTAATGGTCACCACGCTGCCCTTGAAGTTCAGCAGCAACTCTTCCAGCCACTCGATGGCGTCAAGATCCAGGTGGTTGGTCGGCTCATCCAGCAGCAGTACATCAGGTCTCGCCACCAGGGCCTGGGCCAGTGCCACGCGCTTCTTCATCCCGCCGGACAGGGTGCCCACCACGGCTTCGGGATCGAGGTGCAGCCGCTGCAGAGTCTCCTCCACGCGCTGCTCCCAGTTCCAGGCGTCATAGGCCTCGATCTGGGACTGCAGCGCATCGAGATCCTCGCCCTCGGCGCCAGCCAGGTAGCGGTCGCGCACGGCAATCACCTCGGCTATGCCGTCGGATGCCGACTCGAAGATTGTCTGCTCGGGCACAAGCACCGGCTCCTGCGCCACATAAGTAATGCGGATACCGGACTGTGTCTGGACCTGCCCGTCGTCTGCCTTGGCCAGCCCGCCAAGAATCTTCAACAAAGAGGACTTCCCTGCGCCGTTGCGACCGATCAGGCCCACACGCTCGCCGCTCTCCAGGGAAAACTGGGCGTGGTCGAGAAGCGCCACATGCCCGAACGCCAGTTGGGCGTCTAACAAAGTAATCAATGCCATCGTGCGCGCATTATCTATGCGGGCCCGATTCCTGGTGCAGGCAGCAAGGCCTCCGCGCCCGGAGCCTGCCCGCAGGGCAGGCTCCGGGCGGGTTTCAGAGGGCGGGGCGGTGGCTTCTTCACTGGTCTGCAAGGAAGTTCACGAATTTCACGCCATCGGTAAAAACCCATGCTATAGTTCGATCCCTCGTCGCCACACTGCCTTGCAGACAGCGATGAGTCAGAAAAGTCTTGTAGACAGCACGAAAAAACGTGCTAAAATGCAAGGCTCTGCTGAAGAGAGCGATGCAGATCGCTGGTGTTGAGAAAATCGAAGAAATTTGATTGCAACGGCGCTAAAAACTGTGCTAGAATTCAAGGCTTCGCTGATCGCAGCAAGTCAGAAGCAAAGAA
>NZ_JBICKS010000023.1:0-157449 GCF_043104415.1 Delftia sp. WSY_16
GCCATGCCCATCGTGCGATACCGCACGCGGGACCTGACGCGGCTGCTGGCGCCGACCTCGCGCAGCTTCCGGCGCATGGGCAAGATCGTGGGGCGCAGCGACGACATGATGATCATCCGCGGCGTCAACGTCTTTCCTACCCAGATCGAGGAAATCGTGCTGGCCAATGCCAGCCTCACGGGCCTGTACCAGATGCACATCAGCCGTGAAGGCCTGCTGGACACCGTCGAGGTGCACTGCGAGCTGCAGCCGCAGCGGCGCGGCCTGGGCGATGCCGAGCGCGGCGAGATCGCGCAGTGGGTGCAGCAGCGCATCAAGACCCTGGTGGGCATTTCCACGGCGGTGCGCGTCTTCGATCCCGACACCATCGAGCGCACGCAGACCGGCAAGGCCCGGCGCGTGTACGACAGGCGGCCGCGCTGAGGCACCGCCGGCCGTCGTCAACCATTTCATTCAAGGAGATCGCACATGTACACCCAGGCCATGGACACCATGGGCAAGGAAGCGGGCGATGGCGGCAAGGCCGTGCGCTCGGCCGACGAAATGCGCCTGCAGCAGCGCTTTGACGAGCGCATCGATGCCGGCGAATTCATCGAGGCCAAGGACTGGATGCCCGACAACTACCGCAAGACGCTGCTGCGCCAGATCAGCCAGCACGCGCACAGCGAGATCGTCGGCATGCTGCCCGAGGGCAACTGGATCAGCCGCGCGCCCACGCTCAAGCGCAAGGCCATCCTGCTGGCCAAGGTGCAGGACGAGGGCGGCCATGGCCTGTACCTCTACGCCGCCGCCGAGACGCTGGGCAGCAGCCGCGACCAGATGCTGCACGCGCTGCACACGGGCAAGGCCAAGTACAGCTCCATCTTCAACTACCCCACGCTGACCTGGGCCGACATGGGCACCATCGGCTGGCTGGTGGATGGCGCGGCCATCATGAACCAGGTGCCCATCTGCCGCTGCTCCTATGCACCCTATGCGCGTGCCATGGTGCGTATCTGCCGCGAGGAGAGCTTTCACCAGCGCCAGGGCTACGAGGCGCTGCTGACCATGATGCAGCAGGGCACCGAGGCGCAGAAGGCCATGGTGCAGGACGCCGTCAACCGCTGGTGGTGGCCGTCCATCATGATGTTCGGCCCGCCCGACGACCAGTCGCCCAACAGCGCGCAGTCCATGCGCTGGGGCATCAAGCGCATCTCCAACGACGCGCTGCGCCAGAAGTTCATCGACGCCACGGTGGACCAGGCCAAGGTGCTGGGCGTCACCCTGCCCGATCCCGACCTGAAATGGAACGAGGCCCGCCAGGCCCATGACCATGGCCCCATCGACTGGGACGAGTTCTGGCGCGTGATCGCCGGAGACGGCCCCTGCAACCGCGAGCGCCTGGGCGCACGCGTCAAGGCCTGGGACGAAGGCGCCTGGGTGCGCGAGGCCGCCCTGGCCCATGCCCGCAAGCAGACACAGAGAAACCAGACCCGCAAGGAGGCCGCATGACCACCGCCGAACAGAACATCACCAACGAATGGCCGCTGTGGGAAGTCTTCGTCCGCAGCAAGGCCGGCCTGGACCACAAGCACTGCGGCAGCCTGCATGCGGCCGACCCGCAGATGGCGCTGCAGATGGCGCGCGATGTCTACACGCGGCGCCAGGAGGGCGTGAGCGTCTGGGTGGTGCGCTCGGACCAGATCGTGGCCAGCGACCCCGGCGACAAGGACATGTTCTTCGACCCGGCCCAGGACAAGGTCTACCGCCATCCGACCTTCTACCAGCTGCCCCCCTCGGTGGACCACATGTGAGCGGGGAGCTGCCATGAACGCCTCCGCCTCCTCCATCTCCATCGACGCCCGGCCCGAGGTGCAATACCTGCTGCGCCTGGGCGATACCTGCCTGATCCTGGCCCAGCGCCTGGGCCAGTGGTGCGGCCACGCGCCCATCCTCGAAGAGGACATCGCCATGACCAACATGGCGCTGGACCTGGTCGGCCAGGCGCGTGCGCTGCTCACGCGCGCCGGCCAGCTCGAAGGCCGCGCGCACGACGAGGACCAGCTCGCCTTTCTGCGCGACGAGCGCGACTACTTCAACGCCACGCTGGCCGAGCTGCCGCGCGGCGACTTCGCCTTCACCGTGCTGCGCAACGCCATGGCCGCCACCTGGCTGCGCCTGATGTGGGAGCGCCTGGTGCACTCCAGCGACGCCGAGCTGGCCGCCATCGCCGCCAAGGCGCTCAAGGAGGCGCGCTACCACGAGCAGCACGCGGGCGACTGGGTGGTGCGCCTGGGCGACGGCACCGAGGAATCGCGCCAGCGCATGGAGGCGGCGCTGGCCCAGCTGTGGCGCTATGCGGCCGAGCTGTTCACCGACGACGCCACGGACGCTGCCGCGCGCGCCAGCGGCCTGGGCCCGGCCTGGTCCGAGCTGCGCGAGCCCTGGCAGGCCGAAATGGCCGCCCTGCTGCAGGAGGCCACGCTGGACATGCCGGCCGAATCCGCCTTCCGCAGTACGGGCCGCAACGGCGTGCACAGCGAGCACATGGGCTTCATCCTGGCCGAGATGCAGCACCTGCAGCGCGCCTATCCGGGCGGGGTGTGGTGATGGCTGCCGCACGGCTTGTGGCCGTCACATCCGCCTCGGCCGAGCGCGAGCGCCTGGCCTGGGCCGCGCTGCAGGACGTGCCCGATCCCGAGGTGCCCGTGATCTCGGTCTGCGAGCTGGGCATCGTGCGCGAGGTCCATGCCCTGCCCGAAGGCCAGGGCATGGAGATCGTGCTCACGCCCACCTACTCGGGCTGCCCGGCCACCGAGGTCATAGAGCGCAGCGTGCTCGATGCCATCGAGGCCGCAGGCCTGGGCCCCGCGCGCGCCGTGCTGCGCCGCGCCCCCGCCTGGACCACGGACTGGATCAGCGACGACGGCCGGCGCAAGCTGCGCGAATACGGCATCGCGCCCCCCGGGCGCTGTGGCGACGCCGGCCTGCCGGAGGGCACTTCGCCCATCCGCCTGGTGCGCCGCCGCCAGGGCATTGCCGTGCCCGAGCCCGTTGCCTGCCCGCACTGCGGCAGCGTGCACACCGAGCGGCTTTCGGCCTTTGGCGCCACGGCCTGCAAGGCCCTGCACCGCTGCCTGGACTGCCGCGAACCCTTCGAACACTTCAAGCCGATATGACCACGACCACGATGTTCCACCCGCTGCGCGTGCGCAGCATTGCGCCCGACACGGCCGAGGCCGTGGTCGTCTCCTTCGACGTGCCGCCCGCGCTGCGCGAGGTCTTCGGGTTCACCCAGGGCCAGTACCTCACCCTGCGCCACCAGATCGACGGCCAGGACCTGCGCCGCAGCTACTCCATCTGCGCAGGCGTGGATGACGGCGAGCTGCGCGTGGGCGTGCGCAAGGTGCGCGGCGGCCAGTTCTCCAACTGGATCAACGAGCATCTGCGCCCCGGCGACACGCTGCAGGTCATGGCGCCCCAGGGCCGCTTCTTCGTGCCCATCGAGCCCGGGGCCGCGCGCCACCATGTGGGCATCGCCGGCGGCAGCGGCATCACGCCCATCCTGTCCATCATGAAGACCGTGCTGGCGCGCGAGCCCGCCAGCCGCTTCACGCTGATCTACGGCAACCGCCAACTGCAGTCCACCATGTTCAAGGAGGAGATCGAGGACCTAAAGAACCGCTACATGTCGCGGCTGTCGCTGCAGCATGTGTTCTCGGACGAGCACACCGACCTGCCGCTGAACATGGGCGTGATGGACCGAGCCAAGATCGCCGAATTCCTGCAGGGCGTGGTGCCGGCCGCGCACATCGACCATGTCTACATCTGCGGACCCTTCCAGATGAACGACGAGGCCGAGGCCGCTCTGCTGGCCGCCGGCGTGCCCGAGGAGCGCATCCACATCGAGCGCTTCGGCGTGGCCCTGCCGGCCGCAGGCCAGGGCACGGTGGGCGCCGTGGTGCACGAGGCCCAGCCCGGCGACGCCGCCACCGCCCGCATCACCCTGGTGCGCGACGGCCTCTCGCGCGAGATCCCCTTCACGCGCGGCCAGGCCAGCATCCTGGACGCGGCCTCCTCGGCCGGGCTGGAAGTGCCTTATTCCTGCACCTCGGGCGTCTGCGGCACCTGCCGCGCCAAGGTGGTCGAGGGCGAAGTGCGCATGGAGCGCAACTTCGCCCTCGACAAGAACGAGGTCGCCTGCGGCTTTGTCCTGACCTGCCAGGCGCATCCGCTGACCGAGCGGGTGGTGCTGTCGTTCGATGAGCGTTGAGGGCGCCTGCGTTCTGGCGCAGGGCAGGAAGACTCAGGGAAACAGTGTCGAAAGCATGTGCTTTGGCACTGGCAGTCCATCAGATGCTTCGATGAAGTGCAGACCCTTGGATGCGGGCTGTATGGACTGAAACGCGGAAGGAAAGCGGGGCAGCTGCACATTGTGCTTGCTCTTGCATTCCTCGCAGGCGTGGAACTGCGGCTGGAAGACTTTGTTTTTATGGCTTCCCACGGGACCGTTGGCATCCCAGACGGCCAGCGATGCCTCGGTGGAAACCGGCCTGCACAGGTTCTTCCAGTCCAGTGCCCCGTGCACGACCATGTAGAAGCCAATCAGGTTGGAAACGAGGTCTTCCTGGCTGAATCCACTGTCTGTGAGGAGCGACATGGATGCCTGCAGGCTCTCGAAGCCCATGGAAACCTCCATGAATATGGCCAGGGCCACGGAGCGCTTCGCTGAAAGAGACAGGCCTTTCTTGACGAAATAGAACTTGGCAAATTCCTGGGTCAGGCCAAAGCGCCCCATGGATTGCTTGTATTGAATCAGATGGCTGTCGGAGTGACCGGGAATCCCGATGCCGCGCTCATGCAGTATGTCTTTCCAGAGATAGGCCGCACTGGCGTAGCGATTGCGATGGCTCTCGACCGATTGGAGGTGGCCCAGGTCAATCCATCCGCAGTTGCAGGTATAGATGAGTCTTCGGGGTATGTGGGATCTGCTGGACATGTTCAGTCGTAATGGGTGAGCGTGACCTTGCACAGGCCTGTTGCGATTGCCTGGGTGACCGCCAGTACGGCAACTTCGCCGGCCGACGACGCGTATTGCGCGTATTGGACAAGGCGCTCTCCCTCGGGGACAAGCGATGCGGCGGCATTTCCGGCATCGATGGATCTCTGGTGGAAATCCTTCTGGCGCAGGTAGCTGGTGAGGGCCGCAGTGGCCTCGGTGATGTCCTTGGCGCTGGTCTCGAAGGTCATCTCGGACTGCGGTGGCTTGTTGCCATCACCGACGGAGCCGAAGTAGGTGGGCTGCGCCATCGTCCTTGTCGCTGGCGCATTGCGTATCAGGGAAGAGATGCCTACGTAATATCTGAGCGATCCCCGCTCAGGCGAGTAGTCCTCCTGGGAGATGAGAAACCCATACACGGCCAACCAGGATGCGGATGCGACAAAGACCAGGAGGACAAGGCCCAAGATAACGGATCTGAGTCGCATGGAAGAGATGGAACGGGTTCGGGGAGGTGGCAGCGGTCCAGATCCTAAATGAGCGGGCTGAAATCTTTATTTCAAAAGAGTAACTCTTTGAAATAGAGAATTTTCTGAATGACCCATTCGATATTTGACGGATTTCTCTTTGCGAAAGAGCAGACCGCGCCTGCCCCAGGAAAGCAAGCGGTCTGCCAGCGCTGGAAAACAATGCCCGGGGCAGGTTTCCTACTCGATGCCGATATCCAGCCGCGACACCAGTGCCCGGCCGTGTTCGTTCAGGCCCGTCACCTCGACCGTGCTGCCGTGCTTGCGCAGGCGCTGGCAGACCTTGTCCAGCGCATTGACGGCCGTGATGTCCCAGAAATGGGCGTTGGTCAGTTCGATGCGCACCGGCCGGCCTTCGATGTCCCGCACGTCGAAGGCATCGACCAGCAGGTCGGCCGAGGCAAAGAAGACCTGGCCCGAGACGCGGTAGGTCAGGCCTGCATCGTCCTGCGTCTTCTCGACGGACAGCAGCCTTGAGACCTTGAAGGTGAAGAACACCCCGCTGAGCAGCACGCCGACGCCCACGCCGGCGGCCAGGTTGTCCGTGGCGACGGTGACCACCACGGTGGCCAGCATCACGGCGCTGGACAGCTTGGGGTGCCTGAGCAGGGCGCGGGCCGATCCCCAGTCCAGCGTGGAGGCCGACACCATCACCATGATGGCCACCAGCGCCGCCACCGGCACCTGCGACACCCAGGGCTTGAGCAGCACCATCAGGATGAGCAGGAAGGCGCCCGCGAACAGCGTGGACAGCCGGCCGCGGCCGCCGTAGCGCACATTGCCCACGGTCTGGCCGATCATGGCGCAGCCCGCGATGCCGCCGAACAGGCTGGCCGCGATGTTGGCCACGCCGATGCCGCTGCACTCGCGGTTCTTGGAGCTGGGCGTGTCCGTGAGCTCATCGACCACGCTGGCCGTCATCATGGACTCCAGCAATCCCACCATGGCGATCGCCAGCGCGGGCAGGGCGATCAGGCGCAGCGTCTCCAGCGACCACGGCACCTGCGGCAGCCCGAAGCTGGGCAGGCCGTCCGGCAGCAGGCCCAGGTCGGCCACCGTCTTCAGGGGCAGGTCCAGCCAATGCGCCGCCACCGTCAGCACCACGATGCAGACCAGGGGCGAGGGCACGGCCGTGGTCAGCCGGGGCAGGCCGTAGATGATCAGCAGGCCGGCGCCCACCATGGCCCAGGTGGCGGCATTGGCGCCGATCAGGTGCGGCATCTGGGCCGAGAAGATCAGGATGGCCAGCGCATTGACGAAGCCCGTGCGCACCGAGCCCGACACATAGCGCATCAGCACGCCCAGGCGCAGCAGGCCGAACAGGATCTGCACGGCCCCCGCAAGAATGCCGGCCGCAAAAAGATACTGCACGCCATGGGCATGCACCAGCGGAGCGGCCACCAGGGCGACCGAGCCCGCAGCCGCCGACACCATGGCCGGGCGCGCGCCCGTGAAGGCGATGACGATGCTGATGATGAAGGAGGCGAACAGCCCGACGGCGGGATCGACCCCGGCCACGAAGGAGAAGGCGATGACCTCGGGGATCAGCGCAAAGGTGGCCACGGCGCCGGCCATGAGCTCGCGCGGAATGCTGGGCGCCCACTCGGCGCGAAAGGGATGGGGATGCTTCGACATGGAAATGGCCAGCCCCGCCGCGCTGGGTGTGGCAGGGCGGGGCAGGATTTTGTAGACGGGAATGAACATGCCGGGCGTCGGGCGATGCCCGAAACAACCTGGCGGCTTGTACGGTTCGACCGTGCTACGGCGGCGCCAGGCGGGTGCAGCCCGAGCGCCGGCTCTGCGAGCCGCGCGCGATGCGGGCCAGCGTGAAGCTGTGAAGGCGTGCGGCATCGCGGCTGCGCGCTTGGCGAGCCTCGGGTTGAGGGTGCCGGTGGACTGAAATCACGGGCGCGATTGTACGAGGGGGTGCTGCCTGCCGCGGGATGGGCCCCTGGCCGCAATCAGTCGTAGTGCGCCATGGTGGCGCGGTAGCGCACAGGGCCTTGCTCGTCCGACGAGGCCTGCACCACTTCCACGTAGACGACTTGGCCCGAAGACGCCGTGTACCTGGCATGGCGAACGCGCCGCCCCATGCCATAGGAGGGGCCGGGCGTTTCGTCGTCCGCACTCCGGGAATAGCCTTTGCCGAGCAGGTAGGCATCGAAGGCGTGCGTGGCGGGGCCAATGCTTGCGAACTCCACGTCATAGGACATCAGGTCGTGTGGCGGCTTGTTGCCGTCGCCCACGGTGCCGAAGTACTCCGCCTTGCCCAGCGCGCCCACCAGCGGCGCATGGCGCACCAGGGACGAGATGCCGATGTAGTAGGTGAAGCTGCCGGGCTCGGGCGTGTAGTCCTCTTGCGAGATCAGGCAGAGGGCTGCAGCCAGCCAGCCGAACACGGCCAGCGGCAGGCACAGGACAAGACTCCACAACAGGGTTCTGGCACGCGGCAGGGGCATGGGATTTGTCGTCGGGCGCCTGGAAAAACAAAACCCGCTTTCCGGGGAAAGCGGGTCTGGATGCTCAAGAACCTTGATGGTCCGAATCAGAACGGAATGTCGTCATCCATGTCGTCAAAGCCCGAGGCCGCGCGCTGGGGCGGGGGTGCCATGGGTGCGGGAGCGGGGCGCTGGGCAGGGGCCTGGCGCGGTGCGGGCGCTGCCATGGGGGCAGGGGCCGGGCGGCGCTGTTGCTGCTGGGGAGGGGCGTCGTAGCCGCTGTCGCCATAGCCTTCATCGCCATAGCCGCCGCCTTGCTGGCCACCGCCGCCGCCTTGGCGGCTGCCCAGCATCTGCATGGTGTCGGCGCGGATTTCGGTGGCGTAGCGTTCCTGGCCGGAGGCCTGGTCGGTCCACTTGCGCGTGCGCAGGCTGCCTTCGACATAGACCTGGCTGCCCTTGCGCAGGTACTGGCCCACGATTTCGGCCAGGCGGCCGTTGAAGACCACGCGGTGCCACTCGGTGGCTTCCTTGTTCTCGCCCGTGTTCTTGTCGCGCCAGCGGTCGGTGGTGGCGATGGTCACGTTGGCCACCTGGTCGCCACTCGGGAAGGTGCGCATTTCGGGGTCGCGCCCGAGGTTGCCGACGATGATGACCTTGTTGACGGATGCCATGAGTGAAATACCTTTACAGAGAGAAGTGGCCCGGGCATAGAAGGATGGATCCCGGGCCAGACGCGCCATTGTGCCGCAAGCCGTCCGCCGTTGGCAGGGGGCGGATATGCCGGTGCAGCGGCTGGCTGCAGCAGTTTGTAACCGTCGGAAAACTGCCGTTCAGCCGTGGCGGCCCACGGGGCGCAGCGGCCAGGTAACGACCAGCCACAGCACGGCCAGGACGCTCGTCAGGGTGAACAGGCCCGGCATGCCGGCCCATTTGGCGACGGCGCCGCCCAGCGCGCCGCCTGCGAACAGGCCCAGCGATTGCAGCGTGTTGTAGGCGCCCAGCGCCGCGCCGCGCAGCGGGGCCGGGGCCATGCGAGAGACCAGGCTGGGCTGGGTGGCCTCCAGCGCGTTGAAGCCGCAGAAGAACACAAACATCAGCACGGCCATGGCCCACAGCGGCGGCTGCGTGCCGCCGGCCGCCAGCAGGCCCAGGCCGATCTGCACGAGGGTGATCAGGGCGATGGCGCCCAGCAGGGCCGCGCGCAGGCGCCCGCGCCGCTCCATGGCGAACAGGCCGCCCATGGCGGCGAAGGACAGCACCACGGCCGGCAGGTAGACATGCCAGTGCGCCTGCTTGTCCAGGCCCGCCTGCACCAGCATGACGGGCACGGCCACCCACATGGACATCTGCACGGTGTGCAGCACGAACACGCCCAGGTTCAGCCGCACCAGGTCGCCGTGGCGCCACAGCTCGGCCATGCGGCCGCGCGGCTGGTCGGCGTGGCGCGCGGGCTCGGGCGGGACGACCCAGAGCACGACGGCAATGCCCGCCAGCGCCAGGGCGCAGGTCAGGCCGAAGATGCCGGGTAGCCCGCCCCAGGCCGCCAGCAGGGGGCTGAGCACCAGGGCCAGCGCGAACATGAGGCCGATGCTGCCGCCCACCATGGCCATGGCCTTGGTGCGCACGCTGTCGCGCGTGAGGTCGGCCAGCAGCGCGGTCACGGCGGCCGAGACGGCGCCTGCGCCCTGCAGGCCCCGGCCCCACATCAGGCCCAGCAGTGAGTCGGCCGTGGCCGCCAGCAGGCTGCCCGCCGCAAAGACCAGCAGCCCGGCGACGATGACGCGCTTGCGCCCGAACCGGTCCGAAGCCAGGCCCAGGGGCAGCTGGAACACGGCCTGGGTGAGCCCGTACAGGCCCATGGCCAGGCCGATCATGGCCGGATCATCCCCGCCCGGGTATTTGCGCGCCTCCAGCGCGAACACCGGCAGCACCAGGAACAGGCCCAGCATGCGCAGCGCAAAGATCAGCGCCAGGCTGGCGCTGGATCGGCGTTCCTGCGAGGTCATGCGGCCCGATGCGGCCGAGGAGGGGGCTGGCGCCTGGGCGCCGTGGACGGGTGTGGGGGAATCGAGCACGGGGTGCACTGTTGTGGGGGCAAGCAATCCGCCATTCTCGCCCATAGGCCGGCGCTGCGGGGTGGCTGGGTTATGCAAGGCAGTGCAAGACAGTTTTGTGAAGGGGCGCCACAGAAGGCCCAGCCGCCCCGCAGACCGAGCCGCCATGCGGTGGCACGGGTTCTGACCTATCATGGCGGGTTCGCCTTCGCAGGGGTTTTCCCGATGCCTGGTTCCCACACGATTTCCGAAGACGGCGGCCTGGACCGGGCCGCCGACTCCCGCTCCCAGCCCGACGGCCGCTACCTCGGCCAGGCGCTGGCGCAGTCACGCATCGCCATCCGCGGTGCGCGCACGCACAACCTCAAGAACATCGACCTGGACATTCCGCGCAACCGGCTGGTGGTGATCACCGGGCTGTCGGGCTCGGGCAAGTCCAGCCTGGCCTTCGACACCCTGTACGCCGAGGGCCAGCGCCGCTATGTGGAGAGCCTGTCGGCCTATGCGCGCCAGTTCCTGGGGCGGCTGGACAAGCCCGATGTGGACCTGATCGAGGGCCTGTCGCCCGCCATCAGCATCGAGCAGAAGGCCACCAGCCACAACCCGCGCTCCACCGTGGGCACGGTGACCGAGATCAACGACTACCTGCGCCTGCTGTTCGCACGCGCCGGCACGCCCTACTGCCCCGACCACAACCTGCCGCTGCAGTCCCAGACCATCAGCCAGATGGTGGATGCGGCCCTGGCCCTGCCCGAGGACACGCGCCTCATGGTGCTGGGGCCGCTGGCGCGCAACAAGAAGGGCGAGTTCGCCGAGCTGTTCGCGCAGATGCAGGCCCAGGGCTATGTGCGCTTTCGCATCGACGGCAAGATCCACGAGTCCCATTCCCTGCCCGCGCTGGAGAAGAACGAGCGCCACGACATCGACGTGGTGATCGACCGCCTCAAGGTGCGCGCCGACGCCCAGCAGCGCCTGGCCGAGAGCTTCGAGGCCGCCCTGCGCGCGGGCGGCGCCGACGCCGGCGGCCGCGTGATCGCCCTGGAGATGGACAGCGGCAAGGAACACCTCTTCAGCGCCAAGTTCGCCTGCCCGCTGTGCAGCTATTCGCTGCCCGAGCTGGAGCCGCGCCTGTTCTCGTTCAACTCGCCCATGGGCGCCTGCCCGGGCTGCGATGGCCTGGGCTGCACGGAGTCCTTCGATCCCGAGCGCGTGGTGGCCTTTCCCACGCTGAGCCTGGCCAGCGGCGCCGTCAAGGGCTGGGACCGGCGCAACGGCTACTACTTCTCCATGCTGGAGAGCGTGGCGCGCCACTATGGCGCCGATGTGGAGCTGCCCTTCGAGGAGCTGCCCGAGAAGGTGCGCAACGTGATGCTGTGGGGCTCGGGCGAGGAGGAAATGCCCTTCACCTATGTCTTCGACAGCGGTGCGCGCAAGGGCGAGACCCTGGTCAAGAGCCATCCCTTCGAGGGCATCATCCCCAACATCACGCGGCGCTGGCGCGAGACCGAGTCCAGCGTGGTGCGCGACGACCTGGCGCGGCTGCGCAGCGTCGCCGTCTGTCCCGACTGCGGCGGCACGCGGCTGCGCCGCGAGGCGCGCTTCGTGCGCATCGGCGAGGGCGAGCAGGCCCGCGCCATCTACGAGGTGGGCCATGCCACGCTGGCCGAGGCCCATGCTTGGTGCGCGTCCCTGCAGCTGTCGGGCGCCAAGGCCGAGATCGCGGGCAAGGTGGTGCGCGAGATCGCCTCGCGCCTGCTGTTCCTCAACGACGTGGGCCTGAGCTACCTGAGCCTGGAGCGCGGGGCCGACACGCTGTCCGGCGGCGAGGCCCAGCGCATCCGCCTGGCCAGCCAGATCGGCAGCGGCCTGACGGGCGTGATGTATGTGCTGGACGAGCCCAGCATCGGACTGCACCAGCGCGACAACGACAAGCTCATCGGCACGCTGCAGCACCTGCGCGACATCGGCAACAGCGTCATCGTGGTCGAGCACGACGAGGACATGATGCGCGCGGCCGACCAGATCATCGACCTGGGGCCGGGCGCGGGCGTGCATGGCGGCCGCGTCATGGCCCAGGGCAGCTACGAAGAGGTGCGCGCCAACCCCGATTCGCCCACGGGCCGCTACCTGGCGGGCACCCAGCGCATCGAAGTGCCTGCGCGGCGCACGCCCTGGCAGCCCGTGGTCGAGGCGCCGGCCGAGGGCGAGGTCCGGTCTCCTGCCAAGGGCTTCCCCGCACGCACGGGCCAGCATCCGGCCGAGGCCGGTGCGGCTGCGCCGCAACTGCAGGCCCTGCGCGTGGTGGGGGCACGCGGCCACAACCTCAAGGGCGTGACGGCGGACTTTCCCGTGGGCCTGCTGACCTGCGTGACCGGCGTCTCGGGCTCGGGCAAGAGCACCCTGGTCAACGACACGCTCTATACCGAGGCCGCGCGCCAGATCCACCGTGCCGGCGGCGAGGCCGCGCCGCACGACGACATCATCGGCATGGGCTATTTCGACAAGGTCATCAATGTGGACCAGTCGCCCATAGGCCGCACGCCGCGCAGCAACCCGGCCACCTACACGGGCCTGTTCACGCCCATCCGCGACCTGATGGCCGAGACCAACACCGCCAAGGAGCGCGGCTACGGCCCCGGGCGCTTCTCCTTCAACGTGGCCGGCGGCCGCTGCGAGGCCTGCCAGGGCGACGGCGTGGTCAAGGTGGAGATGCACTTCCTGCCCGATGTCTACGTGCCCTG
Organism: Delftia sp. WSY_16; assembly: GCF_043104415.1. NCBI lineage: Bacteria > Pseudomonadati > Pseudomonadota > Betaproteobacteria > Burkholderiales > Comamonadaceae > Delftia > Delftia sp. WSY_16. The sequence goes on from NZ_JBICKS010000023.1 coordinate 12,742, forward strand.
CGACATCTGCAACGGCCAGCGCTACAACCGAGAGACGCTGGAGGTGCAGTGGAAGGGCCGCAACATCTCCCAGATCCTGGAGATGACGGTGGAGGACGCCCATGCCTTCTTCAAGGACGTGCCCACCATCGCCCGCAAGCTGCAGACCCTGCTGGACGTGGGCCTGTCCTATATCCGGCTGGGCCAGAGCGCGACCACGCTGTCGGGCGGCGAGGCGCAGCGCGTCAAGCTGGCCCAGGAGCTGTCCAAGCGCGACACGGGGCGCACGCTCTACATCCTGGACGAGCCCACGACGGGCCTGCACTTCGCCGACATCGCCCTGCTGCTCAAGGTGCTGCAGCAGCTGCGCGATGCGGGCAACACCATCGTGGTCATCGAACACAACCTGGACGTGATCAAGACGGCCGACTGGATCATCGACATGGGCCCCGAAGGCGGCTCGGGCGGCGGCCAGGTGGTGGCCACGGGCACGCCCGAGGACGTGGCGGCCAACCCGGCCAGCCATACGGGGCGCTACCTGCGGCCCTATCTGGAGGCAGCGTCGGTGTCGGCTCCTGCAGCGGCCAAGGCTGGTCGCCGGAAAGCACAGTGAGGCCGGCCATGGACAGCAGCATCCTTGATTTCGTGGTGGTGGGCGCGGGCATGGCCGGTGCCTCGGTGGCCTGGCAGCTGGCGCGCGATGGCGGCGCCTCGGTGCTGGTGCTGGAGCGCGAATCCCAGCCCGGCTACCACAGCACGGGCCGCTCGGCCGCGCTGTATGAGGAGCACTATGGCCCGCTGCAAGTCCAGGCGCTGACGCGCGCCAGCCGCGCCTTCTACGAGCAGCCGCCGCAGGGCTTTGTGCAGGCGCCCATCCTGGCGCCGCGCGGCGTGCTCTATGTGGGCACGGCCGCGCAGAAGGACCTGCTCGATGCCGCCCATGCCGAGGCGCTCCTGCACTCGCCCCAGGCGCGGCGCCTGGGCCCCGATGAACTCAAGGCCCTGGTGCCCTGCCTGAACACCACGCTGCTGGTCGATGGCTTTGCGGACGACGGCGCGCGCGACATCGACGTGCATGGCCTGCACCAGGGATTCCTGCGCGGCCTGCGCCAGTGCGGCGGCGAGCTGCGCTGCAGCGCCGAGGTCCGTGCGCTGGCGCATGCCGCAGGTGTCTGGACCGTGGACCTGGCCGACGGCAGCCAGGTGCGCGCGCGCTGCGTGGTCAACGCGGCCGGCGCCTGGGCCGATGCGCTGGGCGCACTGGCGGGCGCAGCGCCCATCGGCCTGGTGCCCAAGCGGCGCAGTGCCTTCACCTTTGCCGTGCCCGACGGCATGGACGCCGCGCACTGGCCCGCCGTGATCAGCGCCGACGAGGGCTTTTACTTCAAGCCCGATGCAGGCCAGCTGCTGGGCTCGCCCGCCAACGCCGACCCCGTGGCGCCGCAGGACGTGGCGCCCGAGGAGCTGGACGTGGCCACGGGCATCTGGCGCATCGAGGAAGTGACCACGCTGCAGATCCGCCGCCCCTCCCACACCTGGGCCGGGCTGCGCAGCTTTGTGGCCGATGGCGAGATGGCCGTGGGCTGGGATGCCTCGCCTGCGCCGCTGCCGGGCTTTTTCTGGGTGGCCGCCCAGGGCGGCTACGGCATACAGAGCGCCTTCGGCTACAGCCTGCTGGCGCGCAACCTGCTGCGCGGCGAGCCGCCGGATGCGCGCCTGGCCGCGCAGGGCGTGCAGCCTGAACGGCTGTCGCCTGCGCGCTGCCAGCGCGGCTGAGGTTCGGTTGAAGCGTGCCGCTCAGAGCGGCGAGCGCCGCGCAAAGCGCACCACGGTCACGCCCGCGCGCGCCTGGCGCACCGAGGGCATGACCAGCACGCAGTCGCCATAGGGCGTGATCACCGGCTCGCCATCGTTGTCGCCGATCACCGTGCCGGCCTTCTCGAAGCGCTCCAGCCCCGTGAACGGCGCCGTGAAGCGAAAGCCGCTGCTCTTGGCCACCACGGGCGCCGTGACTTCCAGAGCCCACTGGGCCGGTGCGTCGGCCTGCTTCCAGCCGGGCAGGGCGGCGTGCAGCGCGCCGTTGTCGAAGATGGCGGCCACTTCGAGGAAACGCAGGCATTGGTCGTGTGCCACGTCGCGGCTGGCCAGATCGCCATGGAAGCCGCATTCGATCAGCAGCGAGCGCGAGTCGCCGGCCTCGGCGTCGGGCAGGCCGAAGCGCCCGTAGTCGCGCAGCCGCGTGCCGTCCTTGTGACCGGCATCCACGACGATGTTCGCCGGCGCGCCCATCTGGCGTGCCAGATCGCGGTTGCGCGGCTGCATGCCGGTCAGCAGCAGCGGGGCCGAGGGCTCGTGCATGGAATGCAGGTCCAGCAGCCAGTCGGCCTGCTGCACGAAGGGGCGCAGCGCGGCGGCGCGGCGGCGTTCGCGGGTGCTGCCCTCGTCGATGCGTGCGTCTATCCACTGGCGGTTCATGTCCTCGTCCACGAAGCGCGAGGCATCGTGGCTGGCCGCGTCGAAGCGGTCGAAGGCATCGAGGTTGGCCAGCACCAGGGTCAGGCGGCCGTTGTCCAGCGCCAGGCCGTTGTGCAGGGCCTGAAGCAGCCCGGACACGGCCCAGGCGCCGCAGATCTCGTTGCCGTGCACCAGCGCGGAAATCATCACGTGGCGGCCCGGGCGTCCCGAGTCGAATTGCCACACGCCCTCGGTACCGGTATTGCCTGCGCGCCAGGCGCTCAGGTCGGGCAGGGGAAGGTCAAATCGCAAAGCGTCCATGGCTGGCTCAGTTCTCGATGTGGGCAAATTGGACGATCTTGGTGTACTTGGCGATCTCGGCGTTGATGTACTTGCCGGCATCGGTCTTGGGATCGGCCACGACCGAGCCCGACTCTTCCATCTTCTTGCGGAACTCGGGCGAGGCCATGGTCTCGTCCAGCGCCTTCTTGACCTTGGCGGCCACGGGTGCGGGCAGGCCCTTGGGTGCCATCAGCGCGAACCAGACGTTGATGTCCACGTTCTTGTACTGGGGCAGCTCGGACAGGGCCGGGATGTCGGGCGTGATGGCCGAGCGCTTGGCCTCCGTCGTGCCCAGGGCGATGACCTTGCCCGCGCGGATCTGGGGCAGTCCCGAGGACAGCACGAACATGCCGAACTCGATGTTGTTGCCCACCAGGTCCGTGGTCAGGGGCGCCACGCCACGGTAGGGGATGTGGGTCATGTGCAGCTTGCCCTGCTCCTTGACCATCTCGCCGGCCAGGTGCAGTGCCGTGCCCACGCCCGAGCTGCCGTAGCTGAACTTGCCCGGGTTCTTGGCCACCAGGGCGCTGAACTCTGCGGCTGTCTTCACGCCGGCCTTCTGCGAGGCCACCAGCACCATGGGCTGGGAGCCGATCATGCCGATGGGCGTGAAGTCGCCGATGGAGTACTTGATGCTCTTGTTGATCAGCCGGGCGATGGCCAGCTCGTTGTTGGCACCCACGAACAGCGTGTAGCCGTCGGGCGTGGCCTTGACGGCCTTTTGCGCGCCGATGGCGCCGCCTGCGCCGCCCAGGTTTTCCACCACCACGGGCTGGCCCAGGCGCGAGGCCAGGCCATCGGCCACGAAGCGGCCCACCAGGTCGGTGCTGCCGCCGGCGGGGTAGCCCACGATCATGGTGATGGCGCGGTTGGGGTAGCTGGCGGCGTCGTCGGCCAAGGCGCTGCCGGTGGCGGCGATCAGCAGGCCGCAGGCCAGGGCGGTGCGGCGCAGGAGGGAGTTGCTGGGCATGGGGTTATTCCTGAAATGTATGGGATTGATTGTGCGAAGGACTACCAAGGCATTTGGTGCTGATTCGGCACGAGGCGGAGCCATTGCAGCACCAAAACCCGCTTGTTCCACAGCGCGGTGCGGGTTTGCACCAGGAGGGCGCATGCATGCACCCGTCAGGCGCCCGTGATGTCGCTCCAGAACTGCTCGGCCGCGGGGCCCAGGTGGCGCTTGGGACGGTACAGGCGCACGTCGAAGTGCACTTCCAGGCCCGGGTCGCCGGCCACGGCCAGGCGGCCGGCTTGGCAGTCGCCGCGCACCATGGACCACGGCATCCAGGCCAGGCCCAGGCCGCGCAGCACGTATTCGTAGTGGGCGTCGGCCGAGTCGCAGTCCACGCAGCGGCGCAGGCGCGGCGCCAGCGGATGCCGGGCCAGGTGGTCTTCCACCAGCCGGCCCAGGGCCATGCTGTGGGAGAAGGCGAGGTAGGGCACGGGAGCAACGGGCTGGTGGCTGGCCGACAGCTCGTACAGCGGGCGGCCCCGGGCATCGGCGCGGGCCACGGGCACCAGCCTGTCCTGCATCACCGTCAGGTAGCTGAACTGGCGGCCGTCCAGGCGCACGCCAATGGCGGCGTGGTGGTAGACCAGCGTGAAGCTGACTTCGCCGCGCTGCAGCATGGCCACGGTCTCGTCCAGCGTGCGCGTGACCACGCGCAGCTCGGCCGTCTGCAGCACGCTGCCGTGGCGCGTCAGCCAGTCGGCCACGATGGTGCGCGCCAGCGTGCGCCCCGTGGCCAGGGTGATCACGCGGGCCTGGCGCCCGGCCACGGCCTGCAGTTCATCGTGCGACTGGGCCAGCGTGCGCACCAGTTGCTCGGCCGTGTCGCGGAAGGCTTCACCGGCCGGCGTCAGCCGCACGGGGCCGCCGCCGGGCTCGACCAGGGGCGTGCCGGCCCAGGCCTCCAGCGCGCGGATGCGCCGCCCGAAGGCCGGATGGGTGACATGGCGCAGCTCGGCCGCGCGCGTGAAGCTGCGCTCCTGGGCCAGCAGCAGGAAGTCTTCCAGCCATTTGCCTTGCATGGCCGGGCTTCCCTGCCGTCTCAGGCGGCGGCTGCGTCTTGCAGCGTCTGGCGCGTGGCCTGGGCGGCGGTGCGCGCGGCGGCAGCGAAGTCGTCGCCCTGCGATGCATAGAGCACCGCACGCGAGGAATTGATGATGATGGGGCCGCCGCCGATGCGCGCCGCCTTGACCGTGGCCACGGCATCGCCCCCCTGGGCGCCCACGCCGGGAATCAGCAGCGGCAGCGAGGGCGCGAATTCACGCACGCGCTCGATCTCCTGCGGGCGCGTGGCGCCCACCACCAGGCCGAGCTGGCCGTTGGTGTTCCAGGGGCCTTGCGCCAGGCGCGCCACATGCTCGAACAGGTGGGGCTGGCCCGGCAGGTCGGCCAGGCGCTGGGCCTGCAGGTCGTCGCCGCCGGGGTTGGAGGTGCGGCACAGCAGGAAGGCGCCCTTGCCCTCGTACTGCAGGTAGGGCGTGATGGAGTCGAAGCCCATGAAGGGCGACAGGGTCACGGCGTCGGCGCCATAGCGCTCGAAGGCTTCCTTGGCGTACTGCTCGGCGGTGGACCCGATGTCGCCGCGCTTGGCGTCCAGGATGATGGGCACATGGGGCGCGACGGCGCGCATGTGGGCCATGAGCTTTTCCAGCTGGTCTTCGGCGCGGTGGGCCGCGAAGTAGGCGATCTGGGGCTTGAAGGAGTTCACCAGGTCGGCCGTGGCCTCGACGATGGCGGCGCAGAATTCGTAGATTTTGCTTGCATCGCCGCGCATGGCCGCAGGAAAGCGGCTGGGTTCGGGGTCCAGGCCCACGCACAGCATGGATTGGTTCTGGGCGGTGGCATTGCGCAGCATGTCGAGAAAGGTCATGGGGCGCGATTTTAGCGATCGGCCCTTCCCGGGGCCTGTCGCCGGGCATCCAGCGGGTTTGGCGGCCCATGGGCACAATCGGCGGCCTATGCCTGCCTTCACCGCCCGACAAATCCTTTTGCTGATCGCGCTGACCCTGATCTGGGGCATCAATTGGCCGGTGATGAAGCTGGGCGTGCAGCATTTCCCGCCGCTGAGTTTCCGCATGGCCTCGATGTGGGTGGGGCTGCCCATCCTGGCGGCCTTCGTGGTCTGGCGCCGCTTGCCGCTGGCCGTGCCGCGCGCCTATTGGCCCCGGCTGGCGCAGCTGACGCTGTTCAACATGGTGCTGTGGAACAGCCTGATCATCATTGCCATCCCCATGCTGTCCAGCGGGCGGGCGGCCATCCTGGGCTACACCATGCCCATCTTCTCGGCCGTGCTGGGCAGCCTGTTCTTCCATGACCGGCTGGCGCCGCGTGCCTGGGCGGGTGTGGCGGCGGCCTTGGCGGGCGTGCTCCTGCTGCTGTGGCACGAGGTCGGCGCCCTGGGCAGCCGCCCCATCGGCGTGGGCCTGATGCTGGCCGCCGCGCTGAGCTGGGCCTTCGGCACGCAGAAGCTGCGCCGCGCCGAGGTGCCCGTGCCCCTGCTGACGATGACGCTGTGGATGGTGGCGCTGACCGCGCTGACGCTCACGGTGCTGGCCTTCGTCTTCGAGCGCCACCAGTGGCACTGGCCCGATGCCCAGGCCACGGGCGCCATCGTCTTCAACGGCGTGCTGGTGCTGGGCTTTGGCCAGACGGTCTGGTTCTTCCTGGCGCGCAGCCTGCCGCCCGTGGCGTCCACGCTGAGCGTGATGATGATCCCCGTGCTGGGCGTGTTCAGCGGCGCCTGGTGGCTGGGCGAGGTGCTGCACTGGCAGGACTGGACGGCCGTGGCGCTGATGGTGGTGGCCATCGCCTCGGTGCTGTGGCCGGCGCGCGGCCGCTGAGGGCAAGCAGGGGAAGGTCGGGAGAAGAAGACGCAGCCTGACTGCGCACACGGGCGCAGTCAGGCTGCAGGGCCTCAGCGTTGCGCCGTGGCCGGGGCGCCCAGCAGGCGCTGGATGTCGATGTTGTTGGGCAGCGCGTAGTCGTGGCTGCGCACGATGCGGCTGTCGTCGGTGCGAACCAGCTTCAGGCTCACATAGGTGTACTTGGCAGCTGCCGAGTACGTGCCCACCAGGACCAGGGCCGCATTGTGGTTGCGGGCGATGTCCTTGATCTCGCGCGACAGCAGCAGCTCGCCCGTGCCTTCCTTGACGTACACATCGCCGCGCAGCTTCAGCTCCTTGACGTTGTAGCCCTTGGCGGACAGCTGGGAGGCGTACAGCTCGCTGAGCGTGCGGCCCAGCGGGGCCGAGCGCGTCAGGTCGTTGACGTTGACCACGGTGGCCACGAGCACGGGCGCCTCGCCCAGTTCCTCGGTGTTCAGGCCCTTGACCAGCTCGTCCACGGCAGCGCGGCTGCTGGCGATGAAGGGGTTGGCTGCGGCCGACTGGTAGGTGGGCTCGCCACGGCGTGCGGCCGAGAACTCGGGCGAAGGCGCGGGGGCGGGCACGGCGCAGGCGGAAAGCAGGGCTGCCGCAGCCAGCGCGGCCGGCAGGAGGGGCGTGCGCAGCGTCATTGGCCCACCACCTTCAGGTTCTTGGTGGGGAATTCGGGGCGCTCGTCCTCGGCCGTGAACAGCACGGCGTCGCTCTTTTCGAGGTAGTAGACGTCGGTCTTGCGCGCCAGGTACTGGTTGTTGCGCACCACCGTCGTCGTCAGCACGAGTTCGGGGTTGGGCAGGCGCTTGCCGTGGCGCACGACCTGGGCGCCGTAGCTCACCTGCAGCTGGGCCTGGGCCGGCTGCAGCATGACGGTCACGCCGCTTTGCACGAGCTTGGTGATGATCAGCTCACGAAAGCCCTTGTCGAACGGGCTGGGCTCGGCCGGCAGGGCCACGTGGACCGGCGTGGTGCGCTCGATGCCGGTCTTTTGCAGTGTCTCCAGCGTCTTGGCGACGACATCGTTGGCCACGGAGTCCCAGTGGCCGGCAGCGCCGATCTTGGGCTGGGCCGTGGCTTCGAAGTAGCTGGTCATCGGTGCATTGACGCAGCCCGCCAGGGCCAGGCAGAGGCCCGCCAGGGCCAGGCCGCTGGCGGATTTGAACGATCGCATGGATTTCTCCTCGGTGCGGGGGCGCGCTGCGGCGGATTGCTGCAGCTGCGCAAAGTGTCGATTGTGGCTTCGCCGCGAGGCACTGACAAGAAAGTGCCCCGTATCCGGATGTTGCCGTGCTCAGCCGTTGGCGCGCTTTTGCAGGATCTCGAAGGCAGGCAGGGTCTTGCCTTCCAGCACCTCCAGGAAGGCGCCGCCGCCCGTGGAGATGTAGCCGACCTTGTCCTCGATGCCGTACTTGGCGATGGCGGCCAGGGTATCGCCGCCACCGGCGATGCTGAAGGCGTCGGACTCGGCAATCGCCTGGGCCACGACCTTGGTGCCGTTGGCGAACTGGTCGAACTCGAACACGCCCATGGGGCCGTTCCAGACGATGGTGCCGGCCTTGCGCAGTTGCTCGGCCAGGCGGGCGGCGGTCTCGGGGCCGATGTCCAGGATCATGTCGTCGTCAGCCACTTCGGTGGCCTTCTTGACGGTGGCGGGCGCGTCGGCCGCAAAGGTCTTGGAGACCACCACGTCGGTGGGAATCGGCACCTCGGCGCCGCGTGCGGCCATGGCGTCGATCACGGCGCGGGCCTCGCCGACCAGGTCGGCCTCGGCCAGGCTCTTGCCGATCTTCAGGCCCGCCGCCAGCATGAAGGTGTTGGCAATGCCGCCGCCCACGATGAGCTGGTCCACGTTCTTGGCCAGCGACTGCAGGATGGTCAGCTTGGTTGACACCTTGGAGCCGGCCACGATGGCGGCCAGCGGGCGGCGCGGGTTGGCCAGGGCCTTGGTGATGGCGTCGATCTCGGCCGACAGCAGCGGTCCCGCGCAGGCAATGGGCGCGAACTGGGCGATGCCGTAGGTGGTTCCCTCGGCACGGTGGGCAGTGCCGAAGGCGTCGTGCACGAAGATGTCGCACAGCGCGGCCAGCTTGCGGGCCAGTTCTTCCTTGTTCTTCTTCTCGCCCACGTTCACGCGGCAGTTCTCCAGCAGCACGACCTGGCCGGGCGCCACCTGCACGCCGTCCACCCAGTCGGCGACCAGGGGCACTTCGCGGCCCAGCAGCTCGCCCAGGCGGCGGGCCACGGGCGCCAGCGAATCGGCGGGCTTGAACTCGCCTTCGGTGGGACGGCCCAGGTGGCTGGTCACCATCACGGCGGCGCCGGCCTTCAGTGCCATCTCGATGGCGGGCACGGAGGCGCGCACGCGCGTGTCCTCGGTGATCTCGCCAGCATCGTTCAGGGGCACGTTGAGGTCGGCGCGGATGAAGACGCGCTGGCCCTGGGCCTTGCCCTGGGCGCACAGATCGGAGAAGCGGAGAATGTTCATGACGGCGGCGTTGCGATCGGTGGCGATCGCCATGGAATTGAAACGAAAAAGGGGTAAAGCGCGGCCATTGTAGGCGGCGTGCCCGCCCTGGCAGCGGGCGGGCGCACCGGCGATCCGGGGCATCGGGAGCGCCTGTAATCCGGTTTCAGCCGGGCAGCCGGGCGCTCTCGGTCGCTCTCGGCCGCGCTGCGCCTACCAGCCCAGGCCGATATGCAGTGGCAGATAGACCGCCATGCCAAGCGCGATCGTTCCCATGATGCTGCGCTTGTAAAAAAAATACATGACCGCGCAAGCCAGGGCCGGCAGGCGCGCATCGACCACGGTGGAGATCAGCCGGCCGTTGGTCATCACGATCTCGGGCGCAATCACGGCCGCCAGGGCCGCCAGCGGCGCGTACTTGAGGCCGCGCTTGAGCCATTGCGGCAAGGGCACCTCGCGCTCGGGAATCAGGAAGAAGGCGCGTGTGAACAGCGTAATGGCCGCCAGGCCCACGCAGGCCAGCCAGGGCCACAGCCAGGACAGATCCATCAGAGCGTTTCCTTTTCCTTGGTTGTTTCCACGGGTCGGACGTCTTCGTCCAGCGGCAGCCGGGCATGGCGCTCGCCATGGGCTGTATCGGGCGGGAGAATCACCGGGCCTGGCTCCTCTTTTTCAGGCGCCTGCAGTGCGCGCAGGCGCTGCTGCAGCGATTCCGCCAGCAGGCCTGCGGCCACGGCTGCCGCGATGGCCACGAGGATATTGAGCTTGAGCGGCAGCGCAAAGGCCGCCACGGCCGCGCTGGCTGCAACCACGCCTGCCACCCAGGTGGCACGGTCGTTGAGCATGGACAGCAGCACGCCCATCAGGGCCAGCACGCCCGCAAAGCCCAGGCCCCAGGACAGGGGCACCTGGTCGGCCAGCAGGATGCCCAGCGTGGACGGGATCTGCCAGGCCAGCCAGTTGGTCGATGCGGCACCCCAGAAATAGGGCAGCTGCTCGGGCTGGGGCCGGGCATCGGGGTAGCGCTTCATGAAGCCCACGAAGATCACGTCGCCGCTGAAATAGGCGATGGCCAGGCGGTGGCGCAGGCGCAGGTGGGCAAAGTAGCTGCGCCACATGCTGCTGAGGATGACGAAGCGCAGGTTCACGCAGATGGCCGTGAACCAGACCACCCACATGGGCGCGCCCACGGCCATCAGCGGCAGCACGGCCAGCTGGGCACTGCCGGCATAGACCAGCAGGCCCATGAACAGCGCCAGGGGCAGGGACATGCCGCTCTTGATCATGGCCACGCCCGTGACCAGGCCCCAGGCGCCGATGCCCAGCGCCGTGCCCGACATGTCGCGCACGCCGGTCATGAAGGCGGGATCGCGCGCAATGCCGCGTGCGCGCTCCACCAGGGGCTGCAGGTTCATGGCGTGCCGCCGCTGGCAGCACCGTCCAGGATGGCTCCTTCAGGCAGATCGAAGCCGCGCAGGAAATCGCCCGCCGCCAGCCGCTTGCCGCCCGCGCGCTGCAGCAGCGTCATGCACAGCACGCCCTGGCCGCAGGCCACGCGCACGCCGTCGGCGCCTGCGGACAGCACGGTGCCGGGCACTGCCGCCGCCACGGCGGCGGCGGGGTCGGCGTGAGCCTCCCAGACCTTGATGGCTTCATCGCCGTACTGCGTGGCGCCACCTGGGAAGGGGTTGAAGGCGCGCAGGCGCCGGGCAATGGCCTCGGCATCCTGGCGCCAGTCGATCTGGCTTTCGGCCTTTTCGATCTTGTGCGCGTAGTTCACGCCTTCGGCAGGCTGGGGCGTGCGCGGCAGGCCGCCGCAGGCGCTCATCTCCAGCGCCTCGACGATGAGGCGCCCGCCCAGGTCGGCCAGCTTGTCGTGCAGGCTGGCCGTGGTGTCGTCGGCGGTGATGGGCAGGCGCTCGATCAGGCACATGTCGCCCGTGTCCAGGCCCGCATCCATCTGCATGATGGTGACGCCGGTCTCGGCATCACCGGCCTCGATGGCGCGGTGGATGGGGGCGGCGCCGCGCCAGCGCGGCAGCAGGCTGGCGTGGATGTTCAGGCAGCCGCGCGGAGGCGTATCGAGCACCCACTGCGGCAGGATCAGTCCGTAGGCGGCCACGACCATGACATCGGCCTGGGCCGCTTCGATGGCGGCGCGGGCGGCGGCGGCCTCTTCGGGGTATTTGCCGTCCAGGCGCAGGCTGCGCGGCTGGGCCACGGCAATGCCATGCTCCAGAGCGCACTGCTTGACGGGAGAGGCCTGCAGCTTCATGCCGCGCCCGGCGGGACGGTCGGGCTGGGTCAGCACCAGGGGGACGGTGAAGCCCGCGGCGAGCAGGCGTTCAAGGGCAACGCGCGCGAACTCGGGCGTGCCGGCAAAAATGACTCTCATGCAATCCAGTAGGGACGGTGGGGACGGTGTGCAGGCTCAACGCCGATCGTCGTCATTGAACACTTCGTCGGTGAACATCACGCGGCGCACCACGCCGGCGGGGTCGATATGCACATGGGCCTGGCGGCGAATGCCATTTTCCAGGATACGGTAGGTCCAGATGTCGCCGTTGAAACTGTAGACCCTCTCGATCAGCGCAGGCGGGCCGAAGAGCTGGCGTACGCTTTCCCGGGTGTCCTCGCCATTGCGCAGGGCGTGGAAGCGTTCGATGGTGAGCGCCTGCTCCACGCGCACCAGGCGCTGGCTGGCGTCGAAATCCATATGATAGACCTGCTGGCCTGCAGGCTGCCAGCTGTAGACCAGGCGCGTGCCGCCGCCGTCCAGCGGCAGGCTCAGGGTCGGGCGGCCCATGGATCGCTCGATGTCGGCCCGTGGCGTGCCGGGCTTTTGCCACTCGGGTACGGTGCAGCCGGCCAGCAGCAGGGACAGGGCCAGCAGCGCCCAGGCAACGAGGCCCGCGCCGTCCATCTTCCAGCGCGGCATGAAGCGAGGCGCTGGCAGGCGGGTCATGCGCGTTCTGCCTGTTTCTGCTGCTTGAGCAGCTTGGTCTTGATGCGGTTGCGCTTGAGCGGCGACAGGTATTCGACGAAGACCTTGCCCATCAGGTGGTCCATCTCGTGCTGGATGCAGATGGCCTTGAAGCCTTCGGCCTCGATGATGCGTTCGTTGCCGTTCTCGTCCAGCGCCTTGACCTTGATGGCCGTGGAGCGTTCGACACCGTCGTAGATGCCGGGCACGGACAGACAGCCTTCCTCGCCCAATTGCTTCTCGTCGCTGGCCCAGAGCAGCTCGGGGTTGATCAGCGCAAAGGGCTCGTCGCGGCCTTCGGAGACATCGACCACGACCACGCGTTCATGCACATTCACCTGGGTGGCGGCCAGTCCCACGCCCTGGGCGTCATACATGGTGGCGTACATGTCCTGGACCAGTTGGCGAATGCGGTCATCGACCTTGGCGACCGGCTTGGCGACGGTGTGCAGGCGGGGGTCGGGATAGCAAAGAATGGGCAGAATGGACATGGCGTGGTCGGTGAATGTCGTTATTTTCGCCACTTTTCTGCCTGGGCGCAGCGGGACGACGCAATAAGCGTTGCCCTCTCATGGCCTTGCACGCAGAATCTTTGCTGATTTGTAAGACCTGTATGGCCGTTCATGACAAGATCGGCCGTGCCGCAGTGCCTAGGAGGGACGCTGTGTCAGACACAAGAAGAGGAATTCCATGACTGCATTCGCCACAGCTCGTACCTGGACTGTTGCCTCGGCCCTGATCGCCGCGTGTGCGGCGGCCCACGCGCAGCAGTATCCGGTGACGCCATCGCAGCGCTCGGCAGCCCAGCAGGTGGCGCAGCAGGGCGTTCCCGTGGGTGAGCTGGCGCCCGATGCGCCCGACAGCTACACCGTCAAGCGCGGCGACACGCTGTGGGGCATCTCCGGCATGTTCCTGCGCCGTCCCTGGCGCTGGCCCGAGCTGTGGGGCATGAACATGCAGGCCATCGCCAACCCCCATCTCATCTATCCGGGCCAGGTGCTGTACCTGGACAAGCGTGACGGCTACGCCCGCCTGAGCACGGCCCGCCCCATGGGCGATGGCGGCGAGCCCGGCGTGGTCCGCATCACTCCGAGCACGCGCAGCGAATCCCTGGCCCAGGCGGCCCTGCCCACGCTGCAGCCCCATCTGATCGAGCCCTTCCTGGCCGAGCCCCTGGTCGTCGATGCCGAAACGCTGCTGCGCGCGCCACGCCTGATCGCCACCACGGACGAGCGCGTGCTCATGGCCAGCGGCGACCGCGCCTATGCACGCGGCACCGCCGAGGCGCCGCTGCGCAAGGGCGACGGCCTGCCGCGCCAGTACCGCGTCTTCCGCGATGCCGTGGCGCTCAAGGATCCCATCTCCGGCGAGGTGCTGGGCTATGAGGCCAAGTACCTGGGCCTGGCCGATCTCATCGAGGGCGAGACCACGCTGGAGATCGTCGACAGCAAGGGCGAAAAGCACCAGCAGAACTCTCCCGCCACGGTGGACCTGTCGCGTTCCAAGACCGAAATGCGCGCCGGCGACCGCCTGCTGCCCGCGCCCGAGCGCACCTACATGAACTACGCGCCCCACGCGCCGCAACAGGCAGTGAAGGCCCATGTGGTTTCCCTGTACGGTGATCAGGCCGTGCGCTGGGCGGCCAACAACCAGGTCATTGCCATCAACAAGGGCACGCAGGACGGCATGGACGTGGGCACGGTGCTGGAGCTGATACGCCGCGGCGCACGCATCGTGGACAAGACGGGCGAGAAAAAGGAAGAGGTGCAACTGCCCGACGAACACAACGGCCATGCCATGGTGTTCCGGACCTTCGATCGCGTCTCCTACGCGCTGATCCTGGAGGCGCGGCGCGGTGTCGAGGTCGGCGACAGCCTGACCTCGCCGGCTCCTTGAGCCACCACGGCCTGCCGGCAGCGTCATGGCGGCCGCCCTGCAGTCCACGGACCGGTTGGCTCCTGACGAACTCTCTGCCTGGCTCCGGCTGCTGCTGACGCCCGGAGTGGGCCGCACCACGGCCCGGCGTCTGTTGGCGGCCTGCGGTGTTGCGCAGGACATCTGGAGCGGCCCGCCGTCCGCCTGGCACGGACTGGTGACCGCCGCTCAGGCCCATGCCCTGCAGACCGTGCCCCAGCGCCTGGAGCAGCTTGTGGCGGCCACGGCGCAATGGCTGGACCAGCCCGCTTCCGGGCAGTTGCATGCCGTGCTTGCGCTGGGCCATCCCCAGTATCCGCAGGCGCTGCTGCAGACCGAAGATCCGCCGCTGCTGCTGCATGTGCAGGGCAGCGAGCGCTGCATGACAGGTTCTGGCCCCTGGTTCCCCTATCCACAGTCCCTGGCCATGGTCGGCAGCCGCGGGCCGACGGTCCAGGGCGCGGCCAACGCGCGTGCCATGGCGCAGGCGCTGGCCGAGGCCGGCCTGTGCATCGTCTCCGGACTGGCGCAGGGCGTGGATGGCGCGGCCCATGAAGGCGCGCTGCGCGCGGCGCCACGCCTGGGCGGGCTGGGTGCTCCCGTCACCATTGCCGTCGTCGGCACGGGCCTGGACCAGGTTTACCCGCGGCGCCATGCCGCCCTGGCCCGCGAAGTGGCCAGCCACGGGCTGATCGTCAGCGAATATCCGCTGGGCACCGGCCCCATGGCCGCGCACTTTCCGCAGCGCAACCGCATCATCGCGGGCCTGTCCCAGGGCACGCTGGTGGTCGAGGCGGCCCTGCAGTCGGGCTCGCTGATCACGGCCAGGCTGGCCAGCGAACAGGGCCGCGAAGTCTTTGCCATTCCTGGCTCCATCCACGCGCCCCAGTCGCGCGGCTGCCATGGGCTGCTGCGCCAGGGCGCCAAGCTCGTGGAAACGGCGCAGGACGTGCTCGATGAGCTGCAGGGCACGGCCGCGCGCCTGCCGCTTCCCAAGCCTGTATCGGCAGCGGCAGCTGTCCAGTCCGCCCAGGACCCTGAGAGCGACGCCACCCTGCGCGCCCTGGCCCACGACCCGCTGTCGCTGGACGAGCTCATGGACCGCACAGGCATGGACGCCGCAGTCCTGCAGGCCCACCTGCTGGAGCTGGAACTGGAAGGCCGCGTGGAACGCCTGCCCGGCGGCCTGTTCCAGCGCCTGGCCCAGGCCTGATCTCAAAAACTGGCGCGTCCCCAAGCGGGATATGCCGAGCAAGAGCCGCCTCGCAGTGGGGGCGCCTAGCCGATGGCATCGTCCCCCTCCCCCGCGAAGCGGGTAGAGAGGCGCCGTGCCCCGGGGGGAAGGCGCGTAGCGCCTCAGGGGGAGCTTAGCCTTTCAGGGTTCGCCTGAATCTTCTGCAGCGCATCCCGCGTCGCGCGCACGGTGAGCGCCTCCTCGTCATGCACGGCCAGCAGGCCGGACTGCAGGTAGGAGGCCATGCGCCGCAGCTGCAGCAGGTGGCAGGTGCCATCGAGCGCGGCGAACAGGTGCAGTTGCTTGCGGCGGCTGCGCCAGGTGTATTGCACCTGGATGCGCGCGCCGTTGTGGTCCAGGGTGAACCAGCGGCCCGTCTCCAGAGAGGCCGCCCATTCCAGCATCACCGGCTCCACGGCCGTGTTCGTGCTCGGGATGACGTTGAGGCCGGCCGTGTCCACGCCCAGGATCATCTCGATGTTCTCGGGCGACAGCGGCATGTCCTCGTCGAGCATGCCGTCTTCATTGATGTACTGCTCCAGATGGGCCAGCCGCTGCGCCATGGCCTCGATGCGGGCCGGGGCGATGGTCGCGGTCTTGGAGACAAAGGCCTCGGCCAGCGTGTCGGTGACCAGCTTGATGCGCGTGGACTGGGCGTCGCCCGTGACACCGATCAGGGCCAGTCCTTCGCGCAGGGTCTGCAAAAGCGTCGGCAGCGTCTGGATCACGCGCGAGCGTTCCTGGCGCGTGGGCTTGGCGCTGGCGGCCCAGACCAGTTCGCTGGCGGCCTGCTTGAAGCGCATGGTGCGCGCGTCCTTGGCACCGTGGCGCACGGCGGCCAGGGCCAGCGCCTCGGTCCAGGTCTTGAACAGGAACTCGCGGATCTCCTTGCGCACCGGCATGTCGGTGAGCAGGTGGCGCAGCTCGATCGTGTATTGGATGGCCAGGGTTTCCTTTTGCTCCACCTGCTGGGCCACGGTGACGATCTTGGCCTTGTCCTGCGACTGGGTCAGGTAGCGCGCCAGGAAATCCTCGAACTCGCGCAGCACCAGCACGAACACTTTCTGGCCCGTTTCGGGGTATTGCTCGATGACCTGGACGATGCGCCGGATCTCGGACTCCAGCGCGCTGCCGCTGATGCTGGAGGCGTCGAATCCCATCACGCAGGAGCCCAGGCGGTCGATCAGCAGCCGGGCCGGATGGCGCAGGTTGCTGAAGAATTCCGGCTCGGCCAGTGCCACGCGCAGCACGGGCACCTGCAGCCGGGCAAACCAGACCCGCACCGAGGGCGGGATGCGGTCCTCGGTCAGGATGGCCTGGAACATCAGGGCCACGATCTCGATGGTGGCCTTTTCGCCCGAGGTGGTGGCCTTGCGCTTGAGGTCGGCCGAACGTTCGCGCACCTGCCCGACCAGCTGGCCGATGGCAGCCGGGCTGACATCGATGTGCAGCGTGGTCAGGCCCTGGGCCAGCATCTGCTGGTACTGCGTCTGGGCCACCACGCGCTGCTCCAGCAAGGCCTGGGTCAGCGCGGCCGATGCGGGCGCCTGGGGCATGCCTGCGCCCACACCGGGCACCAGGCCCTGCACGCCCACGCCCGGCTGCATGAGCAGGCGGCGCAACTGGCCCACGACTTCCTGGGCGCGGTGGCGTGCGCGCGAAAGGGTTGTCAGGCCTACGGGCATGGCGGGCATCGCCGGCATCTGGCCATGGGGCGCGGCGGCGTCAGGCGGGTAGGCGGCAGCGCCGGGCACGCCGCCCATCTGCGTGGGCGCATAGGCCGAGGAATGCTGTGATGCAGTGGCATGCTGCGAGGCCGCAGCAGGTGGCGCGGCGGTCTGGCCCAGGCCCATGGCGCGCGTGGAGTTGCCTGCCTCGGTGCGCCGCACGCGCATGGCCACGTCCTGCGAGCGGGTGAC
This sequence comes from Delftia sp. WSY_16, assembly GCF_043104415.1. NCBI lineage: Bacteria > Pseudomonadati > Pseudomonadota > Betaproteobacteria > Burkholderiales > Comamonadaceae > Delftia > Delftia sp. WSY_16. The sequence continues at coordinate 29,919 of NZ_JBICKS010000023.1, forward strand.
GCCCTGGCCGTCCAGCAGCACATGGGCGGCCTGGTACTCGGTCACCAGCACGGGCGCCAGGGCCGTCTGCAGCAGGTCCAGCACGCGCTGCAGATCACCGCGCTGCAGGCCCGTGGCCAGCCATTGCTCGACCAGGTGCCGGCACACGGTTTCGGTGCGCAGGATGTCGTCCGAGGGCAGCTCGCGGCCCTCGATGAACTGCATGCGCAGACGCAGCGTGTCGAAGGCCGGCGCTGCGGTCTCTCCCATGGCCAGGGCCATGCGGGAGGCCAGGATCTTGTTCTCCACCACATCGTCGCTGAGCAACTCGAACTGCAGCGCGCCGCGCTGCGGCACGGCGGCAGGCGCGGCTTTGGCCGGCTGCAGCGCGCCTTGCAGGGCCTGCATGCTGGCGTTCAGCCAGGCGCTCTGGTGCTGGCGGTAGTTGCCCCAGGCTTCACGCCGCTCCTGCATTTCGCGCTGCGTGCCCACGGCCTGGGCCTGTTGCTCCATCTGCGCCAGCAGCTGCTGGGCCACGCCGGGCAGGCCCTTGCACAGTCCTCGCACCCAATGCAAACGCGCCTGCTGGCCCAGGGAGGACTGGGGGCCAGCAGGCGCGTTGGAAGGGTGGGGCAGGGAGGGCATGCCCGGGAGTGTAAGCCGGTCCAGGGCTAAAACATCCGCTTACACGGTGGCGCCGGCGTTGGGGTCGTTGGGGTCCGTGGAAGCCTTGGGCGCCTTGATCAGATCCTCGCGCTTGACGCCCAGCCACATGGCGATGGCGGCGGCCACGAAGACCGAGGAATAGATGCCGAACAGGATGCCGATGGTCAGCGCCAGCGCGAAGTAGTGCAGGCTGGGACCGCCGAAGAAGAACATGGACAGCACCATGGCCTCGGTGGAGGCGTGGGTGATGATGGTGCGGCTCATGGTGCTGGTGATGGCGTGGTCGATCACCTCGGTGGTGCTGAGCTTGCGGAACTTGCGGAAGGCTTCGCGGATACGGTCGAAGATCACGACCGACTCGTTGACCGAGTAGCCCAGCACGGCCAGCACGCCGGCCAGCACCGACAGCGAGAACTCCCATTGGAAGAACGCGAAGAAGCCCAGGATGATGATCACGTCGTGCAGGTTGGCGATCACGGCGGCCACGCCGAACTTCCACTCGAAGCGCATGGCCAGGTAGATCACGATGCCCAGCACCACGAAGCCCAGGGCCATCAGGCCGTTGTGCATGAGCTCGTCACCCACCTGCGGGCCCACGAACTCGGTGCGGCGCAGCGTGACTTCGGCGTCTTCCTTCTTGAGTGCCGTGAGTACTTGCTCGCTTTGCTGGGCCGAGGTCACGTCCTTTTGCACGGGCAGGCGGATCATCACGTCGCGCGATGTGCCGAAGTTCTGCACCGTGACATCGGCGTAGCCGAGGCCGGCGACCGTGTCGCGCACCTTGGCGATGTTGGCGGGCTGGGTATAGGCCACCTCCATCACGGTGCCGCCCGTGAATTCCACGGACAGGTGCAGGCCGCGGGTGAGCAGGAAGAACACGGCCAGCGCGAAGGTGATGAAGGACACCGCGTTGAGGATCAACGCGTACTTCATGAAGGGGATGTCTTTGCGGATGCGGAAGAACTCCATGGTCTTCCCCCTTTCAGTTGTTGGCGCCGGAATCGGCGACGCTGGATCCCTTGGCCGTCACCGAGCGCAGCTGGCTGGTGTCTTCAGGCTTCCAGACCTGGCCGATGGAAATGCTCTTGAGCTTCTTGCGGCGGCCGTACCAGAGGTTGACCAGGCCGCGCGAGAAGAACACGGCCGAGAACATGCTGGTCAGGATGCCGATGCAGTGCACCACGGCGAAGCCGCGCACCGGGCCGGAGCCGAAGGCCAGCAGCGCCAGGCCCGCGATCAGCGTGGTCACGTTCGAGTCCAGGATGGTGTGCCATGCGTTCTCGTAGCCCGCATGGATGGCCGCCTGCGGCGACGCGCCGCCGCGCAGTTCCTCGCGGATGCGCTCGTTGATCAGCACGTTGGAGTCGATGGCCACGCCCAGCGCCAGCGCCATGGCGGCGATGCCGGGCAGGGTCAGCGTGGCCTGCAGCATGGACAGGATGGCCAGCAGCAGCAGCACGTTGACCGACAGGGCCACCGTGGAGATCACGCCGAACAGCAGGTAGTACACGCACATGAAGGCCGCGATGGCCACCAGGCCCCAGACCACGGAGTGGATGCCGCGGTTGATGTTGTCGGCGCCCAGGCTGGGGCCGATGGTGTATTCCTCGATGATCTCCATGGGCGCGGCCAGCGAGCCGGCGCGCAGCAGCAGGGCCGTGTCGTTGGCTTCCGCCGTGGTCATGCGGCCCGAGATCTGCACGCGTCCGCCGCCGATCTCGGTGCGGATCACGGGAGCCGTCACGACCTCGCCCTTGCCCTTTTCGAACAGGATGATGGCCATGCGCTTGCCCACGTTCTCGCGCGTGATGTCCTTGAAGATGCGTGCGCCCTTGGCATCCAGCACCAGGTTGACCGTGGGCTCCTGGGTCTGGCTGTCGAAGCCGGGCTGTGCGTCGGTGAGGTTCTCGCCGGTCAGCACGACCTGCTTTTGCACGATCACGGCCTGGGCGTTGCGGTCCAGGTAGCGCTCGGAGCCGAAGGGCACGGGGCCCGAACCCAGTTCGGCGCCGCGCGCCTCGGAGGATTCGTCGACCAGGCGCACTTCCAGCGTGGCCGTGCGACCCAGGATGTCCTTGGCCTTGGCCGTGTCCTGCACGCCGGGCAGTTGCACGATGATGCGGTCCAGGCCCTGCTGCTGGATCACGGGCTCGGCCACGCCCAGCTCGTTGATACGGTTGTGCAGGGTGACGATGTTCTGCTTGAGCGCCTGCTCCTGCACCTTGCGCAGGGCTTCGGGCTTGATGGAGGCCAGCAGCTTGAAGCCTGCGCCATCCGGCTCGGAGGTGGCCGCCAGATCGGGGAACTGGTCGGAGACCAGGTTGCGCGCGGCCGTGAGCATGGCTTCGTCGCGCACGCGGATCTCGACGGTGTTGCCGTTGCGCGAGACGCCGCCGTGGCGGATGTTCTTGTCGCGCAGCGAGCTGCGCAGGTCGCCGGCAAAGGAGTCGGCCTTCTTGGTCAGGGCGGCAGCCATGTCCACCTGCAGCATGAAGTGCACGCCACCGCGCAGGTCCAGCCCCAGGTACATGGGCTTGGCGCCGACGGCCGTGAGCCATTGCGGCGAGCGCGACACCAGGTTCAGGGCCACGATGTAGGCCGGGTCGTTGGCATCGGGGATCAGGGCCTTCTGGATCACGTCCTTGGCCTTGAGCTGCTCGTCGGGCGTGTTGAACCGCGCGCGCACCGAGGTGCCTTCGATGGACAGGACGTCGGGCTTGACATCGGCAGCCTTCAAGGCCTCTTCGACTTTCTGCAGCACGGCGTTGTCCACCTTGATGGTGGCCTTGGCCGAGGAGACCTGCACCGCAGGCGCCTCACCGAAAAAATTGGGCAGGGTGTAGAGCACCCCTACCAGCAGCGCGATCACGATGATCGCGTACTTCCAGACCGGATATCGGTTCATGATCGCGCTCTTCGCTCTTTGTAGACAGCAACGCACAAAAGGGTGTGCTGCCGCCTGCGCGGTCCGCACACCCGCAAGACAGGGACAGCGCTTACTTCAGCGTGTCCTTGGGCAGCACCTGGACGACGGCGCTGCGCTGGATCTGGACTTCCACACCCGAGGCGATCTCGATGTGCAGGAATTGCTCGGACATGCGCGTCACGCGGCCGATGATGCCGCCGGCCGTTGCCACTTCGTCACCCTTGGCCAGTGCCTCGATCATGGAGCGATGCTCCTTCTGGCGCTTCATCTGCGGACGGATCATCACGAAGTACAGCACCACGAACATCAGCGCCAGAGGCGCCATGCCCATCAACTGCGACATGAAGTCGCCACCGGAGGCTGCTGCTGCGGGTGCGGTCTGGGCAAAAGCGGAAGAAATAAACACGGGCAAGACTCCAGGATTGGAAGGTCGAAAAAGGGTCGCTGCGCACGCCGATATGCACGGGCCCGCGCAGGAGAACGGAGCATTGTATGCGTCAGCCCTGACCCACATGGGCTGCCAGGATCTGGCTGCTGCGGGTTTTTCGGCGACGATGGCTGCAACTGGCGGCCATCTGCCGTTTTTAAAGGGGCGGAGCGCGGTTTTTCGTGGTTTTTGCGCCCGGCGTGACGGCACTTGAAGCGGCCCCGGAGGCAGCCGCGCCGCCCGCACCTCACGGTACGGGCGGCGGCCGCGATCTTACAGGACGCCCCTGTGGCGGGGCTGTCCGTGTGGTTTCAGGCCACGCCGACTGCGGGCTGTCCCGTGCTGCCTGCGCCCCGTGACGGGGCGTTCCAGCGTGCCATCAGCGCCTTCCACTTGGTGCGGGCCGCAGCCAGGTTGCGCTCCTTGACGTGGCCGTAGCCGCGGATGTCCTCGGGAATGCTGGCGATCTCCACGGCCAGCGCCAGGCGCTCGGGCGTGAGCTCGGACAGCAGTCCTTCTATGCACTGGCGGTATTCCTGGATCAGTGCGCGCTCGGTGCGGCGCTCCTGCGTGCGGCCGAAGGGGTCCAGCGCCGTGCCGCGCAGGCCCTTCATCTTCGCCAGCACCTGCATGGCCTTGCGCATCCAGGGACCGTAGGACTTCTTGACCAGATGGCCCTGCTCGTCCTTGGCGGCCGACGACGGCGGCGCCAGGTGGTGGACCACGCGGTAGTCGCCCTCGAACATGCTGGCGATGCGCTGGCTGAAGGCCGCATCGGTGTGCAGGCGCGCGACCTCGTACTCATCCTTGTAGGCCATGAGTTTGAACAGATAGCGGGCCACGGCTTGCGACAGGCGCGTGCCCGAGCCCGCCACGGCGCGCTCGGCGGCATGGACCTTGTCCACGAAGGCCTGGTACTCGGCCGCATAGGCGGCGTTCTGGTAGGCCGTGAGGAAGTCCACGCGCTTGGCCACCATCTCGGTCAGCGAAGGCTTCTTGACGAACTGGATCACCTGGGCCGTCTGGAACAGGGCGCGCACGGCAGCCAGGTCATGGGCGCAGCGGCGGCCCCACTCGAAGGCGGCCTTGTTGTTGTCGGCCTGCACGCCGTTGAGTTCGATGGCGCGCATCAGCGCCGCATGCGACAGCGGCACGCGGCCCTTTTGCCAGGCATAGCCCAGGATCAGCGGGTTGGTGTAGATGCTGTCGCCCAGCAGCTGCACGGCCACCTGCTCGGCGTCGAAGCTGCCCAGCAGCTCGGGGCCCACGGCCTGGGCCAGGGCGCTGGCGCAGCGGTCGTCCGGTGCCTGCCAGTCAGGGTTGGTGACGAAGGCTGCCGTGGGCGAGCCATGGCTGTTGAGTGCCACGAAGGTGCGGCCCGGCTGCATCACCGACATGGTGGTCGGCGTGGCCGTGACGATGGGGTCGCAGCCGATCACCAGGTCGGCCTTGGCCATGTCCACCTTGGTGGTGTAGATGGCCTCGGGACGGTTGGCGATCTGGATGTGGCTCCAGGTGGAGCCGCCCTTTTGCGCCAGGCCGGCCGCGTCCTGGGTGATCACGCCCTTGCCCTCCAGGTGGGCGGCCATGCCCAGCAGCGAGCCGATGGTGATCACGCCCGTGCCGCCGACGCCGGCCACGACGATGCCCCAGGCCTGCTCGGCCACGGGGAGCACGGGCTCCGGGATGGCGGGCAGCATGGACAGGTCGCCCTTCTTCTCCTTCTTGGGCTTCTTGAGCTGGCCGCCTTCGATGGTGACGAAGCTGGGGCAAAAGCCCTTCACGCAGGAGTAGTCCTTGTTGCAGGTGTTCTGGTTGATGCGGCGCTTGCGGCCGAACTCGGTCTCCACCGGCTCGACCGACAGGCAGTTGGACTGCACCGAGCAGTCGCCGCAGCCCTCGCAGACCAATTCGTTGATGACCACGGTCTTGTCGGGCGTGGCCAGCGTGCCGCGTTTGCGGCGGCGGCGCTTTTCGGTGGCGCAGGTCTGGTCGTAGATGATGGCCGTGCAGCCCTTGAGGGTGCGGAACTCGCGCTGGATGCGGTCCAGCTCGTCGCGGTGGTGCACGGTCACGCCCTCGGCCAGCGCCACGCCGTCGTACTTGGCGGGCTCGTCGGTGACGATGACCAGTTTGGCCACGCCCTCGGACTTGAGGCTGTTCATGATCTGCAGCACCGAATGGCCCTCGGGCCGCTCGCCCACGCGCTGGCCGCCCGTCATGGCCACGGCGTCGTTGTACAGGAGCTTGTAGGTGATGTTCACGCCGGCCGCGATGCTCTGGCGTATCGCCAGCAGGCCGCTGTGGAAGTAGGTGCCGTCGCCCAGGTTGGCGAAGACATGGGCGTCCTTGGTGAAGGGCGCCTGGCCCACCCAGGTCACGCCCTCGCCGCCCATCTGCGTGAAGGTGCTGGTGGAGCGGTCCATCCACACCGTCATGTAGTGGCAGCCGATGCCGGCCACGGCGCGGCTGCCCTCGGGCACGCGGGTGCTGGTGTTGTGCGGGCAGCCGCTGCAAAACCATGGCACGCGGTCGCCCGTGGGCTGGCTCTGGGCCACCTTGAGCGCGGCTTCGCGGGCGTCCAGCACGGCAATGCGCTCGTGCATGCGCTGGGCGATGTGTTCGGGCACGCCGATCTTGGTCAGGCGCTGGACGATGGCGCGCGCGATGAGGGCCGGCGTCAGGTCCGCATTGGGGCGCAGCAGCCAGTCCTGGCTGGGATTGGGCACCGACCATTCGCCGCCGTGTTCGTCGCTGAACTTGCCGACCACGTTGGGCCGCACGTCGGAGCGCCAGTTGTACAGCTCTTCCTTGATCTGGTATTCGATGACCTGGCGCTTTTCCTCCACCACCAGGATTTCCTGCAGGCCGCGCGCGAAGTCGCGCGTGATGGTGGCCTCCAGCGGCCAGACCACGTTGACTTTGTGCACGCGTATGCCCAGCTGGCGGCAGGTGTCGTCGTCCAGGCCCAGGTCGGCAAGGGCCTGGCGCATGTCGTTGTAGGCCTTTCCGCTGGCGATCAGGCCGAAGCGGTCGTTGGGGCCCTCGATCACGTTGTGGTTGAGCCGGTTGGCGCGCACATAGGCCAGGGCCGCATACCACTTGTAGTTCATCAGCCGCTGCTCCTGCTCCAGCGGCGCATCGGGCCAGCGGATGTGCAGGCCGCCGGGCGGCATCTGGAAGTCCTCGGGCAGGATGATGTTCACGCGGTCTGGCTCCACCGACACGCTGGCCGAGGACTCGACCACCTCCTGGATGGTCTTCATGCCCGACCACAGGCCCGAGAAGCGGCTCATGGCAAAGGCATGCAGGCCCATGTCCAGGATGTCCTGCACATTGCTGGGAAAGAACACCGGCGTGCCGCAGGCCTTGAAGATGTGGTCGCTCTGGTGGGCGGCGGTGCTGCTCTTGCTGATGTGGTCGTCGCCGGCCAGCGCGATCACGCCGCCATGCCGGGCCGTGCCCGCCATGTTGGCGTGCTTGAACACGTCGGAGCATCGGTCCACGCCCGGGCCCTTGCCGTACCACAGGCCGAAGACGCCGTCGAACTTCTTGGTCTCGGGATAGAGATCCAGTTGCTGCGTGCCCCAGACGGCCGTGGCGCCCAGCTCTTCATTGACGCCGGGCTGGAAGACGATGTTGTTGGATTCGAGGTGCTTTTTCGCCGCCCATAGCGCCTGGTCATAGCCGCCCAGCGGGGAGCCCCGGTAGCCGCTGATGAAGCCTGCGGTATTCAGGCCCGCTGCAGCGTCGCGCTGGCGCTGCAGCATGGGCAGGCGCACAAGGGCCTGTACTCCGCTCATGAACGCACGGCCGTGCTGCAGAGCGTATTTGTCGTCGAGGGTGACCGTCTCCAGGGCGCGGCGCACGTCTTCGGGCAGTGGGGCATTCATGGCTTGTCTCCATCGATGGTCGGCGCCCTGTCATGTCCTGCCCGGAACGGGAAAGAGGCATGCACGGCACTCGTTGTCTGAACCAAATCGCCTTTTTTCAGTGTATTCGTGCTCGTCTGATAGGTCTTTGCTTTCTTTGCGCTGTTTCAAGTATCCTGAGCAAGGATCTTTCTTGAAAATGGTGTTTTGTGCAAACTTTGGACAAATTCGACATTGCCATCCTCGGCCACCTGCAGGCCGACGCGCGCCTGACCAATGCCGAGCTGGCCCAGCGCGTGGGCCTGTCGGCCGCGCCGTGCTGGCGCCGCGTGCGGGCGCTGGAAGAAGCGGGCTTCATCCGCGGCTACCACGCCGACATCGACCGCCACAAGATCGGCCTGGGCGTGCTGGCCTTCGTGCGGCTCGATGCCGTGCGCACGGCCGGCACGCTGACGCTGGAGATGGAGGACGCCATCCGCAAGCTGCCCGAGGTGGTCACCTGCCACTACATCAGTGGCACCGGCACCTTCGAGCTGCAGGTGGTGGCGCGCGACCTGGACAGCTTTGCGCAGTTCGCGCGCAACACGCTGCTGAACCTGCCCAACGTGAAGGACATGCAGACCAGTTTCTCGCTGGGCGAGATCAAGTCCAGCCATGCGCTGCCGCTGTCCCAGCTGGGACCCATGGCGGGCCAGGGACTGCCGGGCCAGTAGCCGCAGGCCGGCGGACTGGCCTATGAAGGTCGCGCCGAAGCGACAGTGTGCTCCTGTAACAGGAGCGAAAAGCGGTTGTCGTACAAGGCGGTGGTCGTGGTTATTAGTAAGGCAACCATTTCTGGCGCCACCCCGCGTTTGGCCCGAGAATCGGGACACATGGCCGCAGAACAATCAACACCAGACCCCGCCCAGCCACCCGCCTCAGAAACCGAGCCTTCCACCCAGCCCCCGGCCGAGCCCTCGGGCGCGGGGGCGCCGGGCACCCTGCTCGAGGACCCGTCCGGCATGGCCGCTGCCGACAGGGCGGCCGCCGAGGCCGAAGGCCAGAAGACGGCCCAGGCCCAGCAGGGCGTCTGGGCGCCGCTGTCCGGCCCCACCTTCCGCATGCTCTGGCTGATCTGGATGGCGGCCAATACCTGCATGTGGATGAACGATGTGGCGGCGGCCTGGCTCATGACCTCGCTGACCACCTCGCCCGTGCTCGTGGCCCTGGTGCAATCGGCCTCCACGCTGCCCGTCTTCCTGCTGGGCTTGCCCAGCGGTGCGCTGGCCGACATCCTGGACCGGCGCCGCTACTTCATCGTCACCCAGTTCTGGGTGGCGGCCGTGGCTCTGGTGCTGTGCCTGTTCGTGCTCTCGGGCCGGATGACGGCGCACTGGCTGCTGGTGCTGACCTTTGCCAACGGCATCGGCCTGGCCATGCGCTGGCCCGTGTTCTCGGCATTGATTCCCGAACTCGTGCCCAAGCACCACCTGCCCTCGGCCATGGCGCTGAACGCGGTGGCCATGAACGCCTCGCGCATCATCGGCCCCCTGGTGGCGGGCGCCATCATCGCCAGCCTGGGCAGTGCCTGGGTGTTCGTGCTGAACGCCGTGCTGTCCGTCATCTCGGGCATCGTGCTGATCCGCTGGAAACGCCGCCACGTGGCCAACCCGCTGGGCCGCGAGCGCCTGCCCTCGGCCATGCGCGTGGGCCTGCAGTTCGTGCGCGAGTCGCCGCGCATGCATGCGGTGCTGGCGCGCACGGTGTGTTTCTTCCTGCAGTGCACGGCGGTGATGGCCCTGCTGCCCCTGGTGGCCCAGCGCCTGCACGGCCCGACCGAGGGCGGGGGCGGCGCCGAGACCTTCACGCTGCTGCTGGCCTCCATGGGGGCGGGCGCCATCGTGGGCGCCATGTTCCTGCCGCGCCTGCGCCAGGCCATGTCCAAGGAAAGGCTGATCCGGTCGGGCTCTGCCGTGCATGCGCTGGCTACGCTGGCAGTGGCCCTGTCGCCCAATGTCTACATGGCCGTGCCGGCCATGATGCTGGCCGGCATGGCGCTGATCTCCACCGCCAACGTGCTGGGCGTCTCGGCCCAGATGGCCTTGCCCAACTGGGTGCGGGCGCGAGGCATGTCCATCTACCAGATGTCCATCATGGGCGGCACGGCGGCAGGCGCCGCGCTCTGGGGACAGGTGGCCAGCATGGTGGGCGTGCGCGGCAGCCTCATGGTGGCCGCCGCCAGCGGCGTGGCCTGCATGCTGCTGGTGCAGCGCCTGGTGCGCGACCGCCAGATCGAGGAGGACCTGAGCCCCTCCAAGGCCTTCCAGCGCCCCGAGGTCAACATCCCCGAAGCCGGCCGCGTGGTCGTCACCATCGAGTACCAGATCGACCCCACCCAGGCCGAGGCCTTCCGCGCCCTCATGCAGGAAAGCCGCCGCAGCCGCATGCGCCAGGGCGCGCTGGGCTGGAGCCTGCTGCACAGCATGAGCCATCCCGAGCGCTATGTGGAGCAGATCATCGACGAGTCCTGGACCGAGCACCTGCGCCGCTTCGACCGCGTCACCGCCGCCGACGTGGCCCTGCGCGACCGCAAGCTGGCGTATCACAAGGGCAAGGAACCGCCGCGCGTCACGAGGTACTTCGATACCCCCTGAGGCGCTGCGCGCCTTCCCCCAGAGGGGGACGGCGCCCTCGCAGCGAGGCGGCTCTTGCTCGGCGCCCCTGGCGTTGGGCCGCGCCAGAGCGAGGGACAGTGGATAGAGGTGTGTCTGCGCTGGTCTTGTGCCATGCGGGGCGAGCCTTGGCGCAAAGGATAAAACCGGCGCACCCCAAAGCGGGAGGAAGCGGCGTAGCCGCTCAGGGGGTCACCTCAAGTGCGGTGCCTGGCTCGCCAGGGCGCGCGGCCAGAAGGCCCACAGGCGCAGGTTCTGCTTGATGCGGCCTGCCAGGTCGCCGGCTTCGGGGCCCCAGCCCATGAAGTAGTCGGCGCGCACGGCGCCGACGATGGCGCTGCCCGTGTCCTGGGCGAAGACCAGGCGGTTCAGCGCCACGGTGGGCCCGGATGTGGACAGCCAGACCGGTGTGCCGTAGGGGATGCTCTGCTTGTCCACGGCGATGGAGCGGCCTGGCGTCAGGGCCACGCCCTGGGCGCCCTTGGGGCCGAACTGCAGGTCCAGGCCTTCCAGCGGCTCCTCGCGGAAGAAGACGTAGCGCGGGTTGCTCCACAGCATTTCATTGACGCGGCCGGGGTTGGCGGCCACCCAGGCGCTGATGCCGGGCCAGGTGGCGTCGCGCACCAGTCCCTGGTCCAGCAGCCAGCGGCCCACGCTCTTGTAGGGCTGGTCATTGGTGCCCGCAAAGGCGACGCGGATCGTGCGTTGCGCGCCCGTGGGCTCGGTGATGTTCAGGCGCCCCGATCCCTGGATGTGCAGCACCATCGCATCGACCGGGTCGCGCAGCCAGGCGATGGCGCGGCCTGCCAGGGCCGCCTGGGCCTCTGGCAGGGTCTCGATCTGCTGGCGCGAGAACCAGGGCTTGCGGCTGCCGAAGCCGGCGCCGGCCGGCGTCTTGTACAGGGGCACGTTGAATCCGTCGCCGGGCAGGCGCCGCGCCTCGAACAGCGGCTCGTAGTAGGCGGTCAGCATGCCGTCCGGGCCGCCGCCCAGCGCCTCGATGCGGTAGGGTTGCAGATTGGCCATGAGCCAGGCGCGCTGCTCGTCGCCCGTGGCGATGCTCAGCTGGCGCACATCGCGGCACAGGCCTGCGAAGACCGAACTGGGTCGTTCGCAGTTCTTGAGCCAGGCATTCCAGGCCTCGTGCAGCGCGTCCTCCTGCAGGCCGGGCAATTCGCTCCAGTCGGCCGCGATCCAGCGGCTCTTGGTGGGCGTGTTGGTGACCAGCGGGGGCCTGGGCGTGACGGCGGGAGAGCCGCCCGGCTGCAGATCGGGTACGGGCGAGGGGTCGTAGACCGGCTTGGTGGTGGTCGTGCAGGCGACCAGCGTCCCTACAATCAGCGCCATCGCGGCATGGCGCAGGAGGTGGAAATTCATGGGGTTGATTTTGCTCGAAGCACTGCTGGCCTTGGTGATTCTGGTCGCTATTGTGTGGTGGACCATGTTCTCCGGACGCCGCAAGGGCGAGTTGCCCGTGGACACGCCACGGGATTCGCATCCGTCTCCAGACAAACCCTCTCCCGGGCAGGATCGCAGCGGCCCGTGACGGCCGTGGAGGCAGCCTCGCGGAGCGGGCGCCGTCCTACGGGTATGCCCTGCCCGCACTGATAGGCTGTGCGCAGCCTGCTTTCCATAATGGGGACCCTGGCGCTACCGCACGGTGCGTTCCCAAGATTCAAAAGGAGTTTCCAATGCGCAAGCACATCGTTCTGGCCGCCGCAACGGCGGCCGCACTGTTCATCTCCGGCTGCGCGAACATGAGCGACACCCAGCGCCGCACGGCCACGGGCGCTGGCGTGGGCGCTGCAGCTGGCGCCGTGCTGGGCGCCGTCACCGGCGGCAGGGCCGGCACGGGTGCCGTGATCGGCGCTGGCGTGGGCGCACTGGGCACCTACATCTGGTCGCAGAACATGGAAAAGCAAAAGCGCGAGATGGAGCAGGCCACCCAGGGTACGGGCGTGAACGTGAGCCAGACGGCCGACAACCAGCTCAAGCTCGACATTCCCAGCGACATCTCGTTCGATACCAACCGTTCCGACATCAAGGGCAACTTCGCTCCCATCCTGGACCGCTTCGCCGAGGGCCTGCGCAACAACCCCAATGCCGAGGTGCGCATCATCGGCCACACGGACAGCACCGGCTCTGACGCCATCAACAATCCGCTGTCGCTGGACCGCGCCAACAGCACGCGCAACTACCTGACCATGCGCGGCGTCTCGGGCGCCCGCATCGCCACCGAAGGCCGTGGCTCGCACCAGCCCGTGGCTTCCAACGACTCGGCCAGCGGCCGCGCCATGAACCGCCGCGTGGAGATCTTCGTGGGCGAGATCCCGCAGCAGCACCAACAGCAGCCACAGTATCAACAGCAGCCGCAGTACCAGCAGCCTCAATACCAGCCCCAGTACCAGCAGCCCCGCTGACCCGGTCTCTGTGCCAGATGCAACGCCCCGCAACGCGGGGCGTTTTTGCGTGGGCGGGCACCGGCATTGCCCTATGCTGGCTCCCATCCATCAATGGGGAGTCGTATGAGTGAAGCAAGCACAGCGGGCGCGGCCGACGTGGTCAGCCCGCTCGACAAGGGCCTGGGCGCGCTGTCCGCCCCCTGCACGCCGCAGGACGCTGCCGCGCAGGGCTGGAATCTGCTGCGGGAAGACTTGAGTTTGCCGGTGGCCGTGCTGTCGCAGTCGCGCCTGTCGCACAACCTGGCCTGGATGCAGCGCTTTGTGGATGCCTACGGCGCCCAGCTCGCGCCCCACGGAAAGACGACCATGGCGCCCCGCCTGTTCCGCCAGCAGATCGACGCGGGCGCCTGGGGCATCACGCTGGCCACCGCTCAGCAGACGTGCGTGGCCCATGCCCATGGCGTGCGCCGCGTGCTCATGGCCAACCAGTTGATCGGCCGGCGCAACATGGCGGCCGTGGCCGAGCTGCTGGCCGATCCCGGCTTCGAGTTCTTCTGCCTGGTCGATTGTGCCGAGCAGGTCGAGCAGCTGGCCGCCTTTTTTGGCGCAGCGGGCCGGTCCGTGCAGGTGCTGATCGAACTGGGCCCGCCCGGCGGGCGCACGGGCGTTCGCTCCGATGCGCAGATGCAGCCGCTGCTGGACGCGCTGGCTCGGGCCGGTGCCGGCGTGCGACTGGCCGGGATCGAGGTCTACGAGGGCGTGCTCAAGGAAGAAGAACCCATCCGCACCCTGCTGCGGCGCGCCGTGGACTGGCTCCAGCGGCTGGCGGGCGAGGGCCGGCTGCAGCGCAGCCCGGCCGTGCTCACCGGCGCCGGCTCGGCCTGGTATGACGTGGTGGCCCAGGAGTTCGGCAAGGCCGACATCGGCGGTCCGCTGGATCTGGTGCTGCGTCCGGGCTGCTATCTCACGCATGACGCGGGCATCTACCAGGCAGCGCAGCGGCGCATCGACCAGACCAATCCCGTGGCGCAGCAGATGCGTGCCAGCCTGCAGCCTGCGCTGCAGGTCTGGGCCTATGTGCAGTCGCTGCCCGAGCCCGGCCGCGCCATCGTGGCGCTGGGCAAGCGCGATACGGCCTTCGAGGCCGTGCCTCCCCGGCCCGCTCTGCGCTACCGCCCCGGCGATGCCGCGCCCGTGGCGGCGCCACCGCATTGGGAGGTCACGGCCATGATGGACCAGCATGCTTTCCTGAAGGTGGCCGAGGACGATGGCCTGCGCATAGGCGACATGCTGGCCTTCGGCATCTCCCACCCCTGCCTGACCTTTGACAAATGGCGGCAGTTGGCCGTCGTCAATGACCGCTATGACGTGGTGGACGTGATTGCCACGTATTTCTGAAGGGGTCAGCCGTGTGTGCGCAGCAGGTTGGCCAGTTCAACGGCCGACTTGACCTGCATCTTGTCGAAGACGCGCGCGCGGTGGACCTCGACGGTGCGCACGCTGATGTCCAGCTGGTCGGCGATGAGCTTGTTGGGAATGCCCTCGACCACCAGGCGCATCACGTCGCGCTCGCGCTCCGTCAGCTCGTTGAAGCGTGCACGCACGGCTTCGCGCGCACGGGTTTCAGCCTGGTGCTGGGCCGACAGTTCCAGCGCCTGTTCGATGCGGTCCACGAGGGCATTGTCCGAGAAAGGCTTCTCGCAGAAGTCGAAGGCGCCGCGCTTGACGGTGTCCACGGCCGTGGGCACGTCGGCATGGCCGGTCAGGAAGATCACGGGCATGCCTGCGATCTGGTTGCGTTCCAGCATGAGGTTGAACAGCGCCAGCCCGCTCATGCCGCCCATGCGCATGTCCAGCAGCAGGCAGCAGGGATTGCGTGGCGGTGGGCGCGACTGCAGCATGGCGTCGAAGGCCTCTGCGCTGTCATAGCATTCGCTGAGCAGGCGGCGCGAGCGCAGCAGCCAGGCCAGCGCTTCGCGGACATCGGTGTCGTCGTCGACGATGTAGACGGTGGCGTCGGGTACAGGTTCCATGGGCCTATTGTTCCATTTGTTCCATTGGTGCCATCTATGCCTGCACCTGCGCAGGGCTGTGCGCCGGCAGCGTGAAGGCGAAGACGGTCCCGCGCGGGCTGTGGGGGCTGTGCTGCAGGTGGCCGCCATGCTGCTCGACCACGGTACGGCACAGGCTCAGGCCCAGGCCCATGCCCTCGTTGCGCGTGGTGAAAAAGGGCGTGAACAGTTGCTCCGCCACATGCTGGGGAATGCCGGTGCCGCAGTCGATGACGGCGAACTCCACCCAGCTGCGGCGCGTGCTGGCGGCCGCACGGCGCACGCGCAGCTGCAGCTCGCGCTCCATGGTCTCGGGCGAGTCCATGGCCTGCATGCCGTTGCGCGCCAGGTTGAGCAGCACCTGCTCGATCATGGTCGGATCGCACAGCACGGGCGGGAGGCCGGGCTCGATGTCGGTGGTCACGCGCACGCCCAGGTTGCGTGCCTGCAGGCTGATCAGCGGCAGCACGGCGTCTATGAGTTCGGCGGCGCCTATGACTTCGCGGGACTGGTCGCGCCGCCGCACGAAATCGCGCACGCTCTTGATCACGCGGCCTGCGCGGTCGGCCTGGAAGCTGATGCGCTCCATGGCCATGCGCAGGTCCTGCAGTTGCTGGCGCAGCCGGGCTTCATGGTCCGAGATGGCGCTGCCCGCACCTGCACCTGTGCCCGTGCCCGTGCCCGTGCCCGTGCCATCGTCGCTCCCCAGCATGTTCAGCGATCCCGTGGCGTAGCTGGAGATGGCCACCAGCGGCTGGGTGAGTTCATGGCTCAGCAGCGAGGCCATCTCGCCCACCGTGGCCAGGCGGGCCGTGGCCTGCAGGCGCTCCTGCGAGGCGCGTGAGATCTCTTCCATGCGCTTTTGCTCGCTGATGTCGATGAAGGCACTCATCCAGCCGGTGTGCTGGCCCTGGGCATTGATCAGCGGCGCCTCGAAGATCAACACCGGAAAGCGCGTTCCGTCCTTGCGCATGAAGATGCTTTCATGGCCCTCGCGCGGCGGCGGGGCGTTGCCGGACAGGCGGCTGTCGCGCCGGCGCGCGTAGATCTCGGCGCGCTCGGGCGGCCAGTAGGGCGCAATGCTCAGTCCCAGCAGTTCCTCGGCCGTGAAGCCCACCATGCTGCAGAAGGCCGGGTTCACATAGCTGATGCGGCCCTGCAGATCGCGCGCGCGCAGGCCCGTGACCAGCGAGTCCTCCATGGCCTTGCGAAAGGCCAGCGCATCGCCCAGATCGCGCTCGGCGCGCAGGCGTCGGCGGTTGTCGCGCACCAGCACGGCGACCACGGACACCAGGGCGATGGACATCAGCGTCACCAGGGCCGTGAGCACGTTGGGGAATACGCTGGGCGCGCGGTGCCAACTGTCCATGCGCAGCACCAGGGTGCTGCCCGGCAGGTCCAGCAGCTGCTGCGCCGTGAACATGCGCGTGCCGCGCCAGGAGGCGCCCAGCAGGGCCAGGCGCGTGCCGTCCGGCTCGGTGAAGGACACTTCCTGGGTGCGCGGCAGGTTCTTGCTGACCTGGGTGATCAGCAGGCTTTGCAGGCTGTAGGTGCCGATGACAAAGCCGATGATGTGGCCGCTTTGCGTCAATGGCAGGCAGACCTCCATCATCTCCGTGCCCAGGCCTTCGGCCAGCAGCTGGAAGTAGCTGGGCGAGTAGGCCGGGCCGTTGAGGCGGCGCGCGTGGGTGCAGGTCAGCACGGCCTCCGGATGGGTGTTTTGCGTGCGCAGCTGGTCTTCCCACTGCACGTTGCGGTAGGGCGTCTCGGCATGGGAGCGGATCTGCAGGCCCGCATCGCGCCATTCGATGCGCATCAGCTCGCGGCGCACCTGCAGCAGCTCGGCGGCGCGGGTCTTCCACTCGGCAGGGTCGTTGTCGGGCGCGTTCAGCGCCTGCAGGTCCTGCAGGTTGCGGTTGAGGGCGGCGCGTATGTCGGCCACGGCATTGGCGGTGTCGCGCTCCAGCTTGTCCTGGACCTGGGAGGCCTCATAGCGTCCGGCCAGCCAGACCATGGTGATGAGCATGCTGGCCACCAAAGCGACCAGCAGGCTCCACAGCGACCAGCGCCGCCAGGCAGTGCGCCAGCGGCGCCAGGGCCAGCGGCCTTCGGCAGGGGCGGGCGTGGACAGGTGCAGCGGATTCACAGGACGCGGTGCTCCAGGGCCGGCAACTGGCGGCGCACATGCGCCAGGCGCTCGCGCTTGATCTCGCCCAGCACCACGCCGGCACCCTCGGCCTGCTGCGCCAGCACCATGCCCCAGGGGTCGGCCAGCAGGCTGTGGCCCCAGGTGCGGCGGCCGTTCTCATGGTGGCCGCCCTGGGCGGGCGCCAGCAGGTAGGCCTGGTTTTCGATGGCGCGGGCGCGCAGCAGCACCTCCCAGTGGGCCAGGCCCGTGATGTGGGTGAAGGCGGCGGGCACCAGCAGCAGGTCGGCACCCTGCTCGGCCAGTCGGCGGTACAGCTCGGGAAAGCGCAGGTCGTAGCACACGCTCAGGCCCAGGCGCCAGGACTCGCCCTCGCGCGAGGTGATGTCGCAGGTCACGGGCGTGTGGCCGGCCTGGACTACGGCGGCCTCCGTGTAGCGCTCGCGGCCGTTGTCGTAGTGGAACAGGTGGATCTTGTCGTAGCGCGCCACGCATTCGCCCTGGGGCGAGAACACCAGCGAGCTGTTGAGCACGTGGGCATCGTCATCGGCCACCAGAGGCAGGGTGCCGCCGACGATCCACAGCTGCAGCTCGCGCGCGGCGCGGCCCAGGAAGTCCTGGATGGGGCCTTGGCCGAAGCTCTCGCGGTAGGCCAGCTTGTCGGTATCGCGCAGGCCCATGGCACAGAAGTATTCGGGCAGGGCCGCGAGTTCGGCGCCCTGCTCGCGCGCCTGGCGCAGCAGGGCCATGGCCTGGTCGAGGTTGGCGCGCACATCGGGTTCCGACACCATTTGCAGGGCTGCGATTTTCATGGGTTCTCTCCTGAAGGGGCTGACTCGGTGGCGGTGGAGGGCGTGCGCGACGGTGTGTCAGAGGGCGTTGCGGCCCGGCGGCGCGGCAAGGCAGTGACCTGGGGATCATCCCAGCTGCCGTCGATGCGGAATTCCTTGGTGGCTGCCGCAATCAGCGGGCCCCGCAGCAGCACCTGCGCCAGAAAGCTGCCCAGGCCGATCACGGGGTTGATGGCCGTGGCCACCAGGGAGGCGGTCATCGCGTTGATCTCGGGCACCACCACCACGTGCAGATTCTGCGTCTCCTGGACCAGGTCTGCCGTGCCTTCCATCAGCACGGCGGCGTTGACGCCCTTCATCTGCATGTTGTTGGTGCGCGCCACGCCATCGGTGATCTGCACGTCGCCGCGCATGAAGTCGAAGGCAAAGCCGTTGCTGAAGACATCGCGGAAATCCAGCGTCAGCCGGCGTGGCAGCGCCTGCAGGCTGAGCACGCTCAGCAGCTTGGCCAGGCCCGGTTCGGCCTTGAGGAACTGGCCGGTCTGCACATCCAGGTGCATGGAGCCCGAGAGGCTGCGGAAATCGGGCGTGATGGGCGAGCCCGTCCATCCCGCCGAGCCCTGCAGGCTCCCCTTGCCATTGCCCACCACGCCGGGCATGTCAAAGCGCGTGAGCAGCTTGCCCACGTCGCGCAGGTCCAGCTGGAACTGCAGCTGGCTGCGCCCCGGATGCTCGGACTGCCCCTGGGGCAGGCGCCACTGGCCGTTGGCCGTCAGCGTGGCCTCGGGCGTGGAAATGTTGAAGCGCGACAGCTGCCATTCGCGTGCCGCCGCGTTGCCGGGCACGGGGCGGTTGCGGGCCTCGACCTCCAGGCGGCCCAGCGCATGGCCCGACAGGTGCATGTCGTCCACCACGATCTGCAGCGCCGGCAGCTGGCGCGGCCCTTCGTTGAACAGGGCGTCCACGCGTTCGGACTTGGCCTCCGGCACCGTCAGGCGGGACAGCCGGGCGACCAGTTGCCCTTCGGGCTGGGCGTCCGTGCCTTCGCGAAAGCCCACATAGCCATCCAGCTCCTGGGAGGTGAGGTTGCTGTGCCACGAGCCGCCATCGCGCGAAATGCCCGCCACCACATCGTGCAGCTGCCGCCCCTTGGCCTGCAGTTGCTTGACGCGCAGGCTCAGCCGATCGGGAAGGTATTCGCGCGCAGGGTCCGTGGCGGCGTCGGCGGGCTCTGGCCTGGCGCCGTTGGACTGCGGCGCCAGCGCCAGCCAGTCGTCGATATTGAAGAGCGGCAACTGCACATGGGCCTGCACGCCCTGGCCCGATGTGGGGGCCGTGCCCGCTTCCTGGCCGATGAGGATGCTGCCGTGCAGCACGCGGCTGTGCTTGCCACTGATGTCGCGCTCATAGAAGACCGAGCCCGTGTCGCCCAGTTGCACGCTGATCTGGTCGCGCAGCGGGGCATCGGGCGCGGCGAAGCTGGCGGGCGCGAGCTGGTGGCTCACGGCCAACGGCTGGATGGACTCGGCGGCCTTGCCCAGCGGAGCCGGCAGGTTGATGCGCATGCCCTGCAGGCTGGACTGGACCTGGATTTCGGGCGTGCCACGGCGCACCTTCAGCAGCAGGGAATAGGGCGACTGGCCCTCGGCATGGCGGGCCAGGTCGGCCACCCAGCCCAGTTCCCTGGCATCGCGCAGCCCCTGTGCCGTGGCCGTGCCCTGCACCCGCACCTTGACGGACGATTCGGTGGCTGGCGCATTGCGCGCCAGCGCCTGCATGCCGCCATCGGCACGCAGTTCACCGCCCAGGGCCCGCGCCTGCAAGCCGACCAGCGAGAAGCCGGTGTCGGAGAATTTGACGGCGCCACGCAGCTGGCTCAGGTGCGGTGTCTCGTCATCGAGCTGCAGCGAGTTGCCCGCCAGCGTGACCTGCCCGGACACCTTGCTGCGGTCCAGATGGTCGATGGGCAATTGCAGTTGCAGGGCCAGTTGCGCGGCGCCCGTGGCCTCGCTGCCGTCCAGTACGTGCCCGGTCAGCGCCGACAGGGCCGAGGTCTTCACCACCCCCAGCATGTCGGCCAGCGGGCCCTGGCCCTTGGCGGTGACGGCCACCTCGGTGTGGGCCAGGTTGGGAATGCTGGCCTGGATGTCGCGCATCTGCAGCTGCGGATAGCCGGCGAACTGGCCGCGCGCATTGCGCACGGCCATGGAGGAGCGGTCAAACACCAGCTCGCCGGACAGATCGACCAGGGCCGGCCAGGGCGCCTCGCCATGCGTGAGCAGATGGGGCGGCACATATTCATAGTGCACGTCATGCAGCTTGGCCGCGATGTGGAACTCGCCCTGGCTGGGCTTGTCGGCGGGTACGTGGTCCAGGTTGCCGCGCACCTTGAAGTTCACCGTGCTCGCGCGCCCGGCGTGTATGGCCTCGCGCACATAGTGGCGCGCGTCGGCGGGAATCTCCAGCGGCAGGTAGCGGTGCACGCGCGTGCCATCGGCGTTGCGCAGCTGGCCCTGCAGGTCCAGCACGCCGGGAAAGCGCGGCTGCCTGTCGCTGCCGTCGCCGGTATGCCATTGCGCGCGGGCCTCGCCTTCGGTGTCGTCATTGGCAAAGCGCAGGCTGGGCACCTGCACGCTGATGGCCTGGCCGCGCAGTTGCCAGCGCAGGCTGGCCTGCAGGCGGTGCAGCGGGATCTCGGGCTCCTCGAACACGCCGGGGAACGACAGCGACGCCGGCCGCTGCTCTGTGCCCTCCATCTCCAGCTGGGCCTGGCCGCCGTCCTGGTCCAGCGAGAAGCGCGCGTTCAGGCCCTTGAGGCCGGGCATGCCCGGCGCCGCGGGGCCTTCGGACGATGCCACGCCGTTGATCGACAGTTGCTGCAGTTCGCCACTGGCCTTGTACTGCTGCAAGGACTCCAGCGGGCCGCGCCAGCTTCCCTGGAACTGGTGCAGACGGCCGGCCGGTGCCAGATCGGCCAGGTGCTGCTGCACCTGCTCTGGAAGCGGCAGGCGCTGGCCCAACTGGGTGAGGATGGCCAGGTCAATGCCATCGGCCTGGAACTCGCCGTGCTCACCCAGCGCCCCCTGCGTGCTGGCGCCGGCGGGGTTGTAGCGCGCGCGCAGATTGCCAGCCGGCCAGTGCAGGCCATCGCCCGTGGAAAATTCCAGGTTCTGCGCAGCGAAGCGCCAGCCGTCCTGGTGTTGCACGCTCAGCCTGCCCGTCACGGCCTGCAGCTTCAGCGGCTGCAGCTCTTCGCGCCACTGCAGCTGCAGCGCGTTCACGGCCACGTCGGCCATGGCGCCCACGGGCTGGCCCTGGCGCAGGTCTATCCAGGCGCGCAGCGCGCCCCGGCCCTGCTGCAGGCGCAAGCCAGAGGTGTCTATGTACTGGCCGAGCTGGGACAGGTCGATCCGCGTGAACATCGCATGGGCCTGGCCGCTCCAGCGGCGCCAGTTGCCCTCGTGCGTGGACAGCAGCGGCTCGCGGAACAGGCCGGTCAGCATGAAGCGCTCGCCCCAGCCTTCGGGCGGCGTGGCATCCAGGCGCAGTCCGTGGCCCCAGCCCTTGTTGCGCAGCACCAGGTCCACATCGCGCAAGGCCAGCGGCGGAGCCTGGCGCAGTTCGTCCAACCACAGCAGGCTGCCGCCGCGCAGCGCCAGTTCGGTCTGCGAAAACAGCCAGTCGGCGGCGGCATTGTCCCCGCCGGCCGAAGGGCTGATCTCGATGCCGGCCACGAAGACTCGGCCATCGGCCGCGCGGCGCACCACGAGTTCAGGACGGTCTATGTAGATCTGTTCCACGCCCAGGCGCATCAGCGAGCGTGCCGAAACGGCGACCACCACGCTGGGCAGGCGCAGGGCGTCTGCCGAATGTTCGGGGTCTTGCACCACCACGTCGCCCAGCTCGAAGCGGGGGACCAATCCCTCGCTGCGGGCCGTGATGCTGCCTATGCGAACCGGTAGGCCCAGCGTGCGTGAGGCCAGGGATTCCAGCTGAGGACGCCATTCGCCGATTCGCGGCACAATCCAGCCATGGAGCACCCCCCACACGGAGGCGAGGACCAGCCAGAAGGCCAGGACCAGCCCCAGTGACCACCGCGCAAGGCCGGCCATCCAACGGGTCAGGCGTGTGGGGTGCGGTTTCGGTTCGATCATCGGCGGCATCAGCTATGACGGGAATTATGACCGGCGCCCTCAGGGCCTGGGCGGTAACCAAGGGTTGCTGCAATCCCTCTGCGCGTGAGTGGCCGCTTCTTTCGCGTTCCGTATGCAATCCTCAGTTCACGCAATGGCAGGTACGGCCTTGAATGTCCCCGCACAGGCCGCCTATTCCCGTTTTCACCAACGGCTGCACCGTCGCTATGGCGACGAGCTGAGCCTTTTGCCGCCGGGTCCGCCCGAGCGCGCGTCCATGGAGCAGGCCCTGGCGGCACTGCTGGAGCGTGGCCTGGACCTGTCGGCTGCGCTGCGTGTGCTGCGCCAGCTGGTCATGGAGCGCACCATGGTGCTCGACTGCGAGCAGCAGGCGCCGCTGGCCGTGGTCACGCGCGCCGTGACCGAGCTGGCCGAGCTGGCGCTGGAGCGCGCCTGCATCCAGGCGCGCGCCGAGCTCGACGCGCGCCATGGCGCGCCTCAAGGCCCCGACGGCCGGCCAGTGCAGCTGTGGATCATCGGCATGGGCAAGCTGGGCGCACGCGAGCTCAACGTCTCCAGCGACATCGACCTGATCTACGTCTACGAGCAGGACGGCGACACCGCCGGCCTGCCCGATGGGCGCGGGGTGATCTCCAACCACGAGTACTTCGCGCGCGTGGTCAAGGGCATCTACGGCCTGATCGGCGACACCACCGAGCACGGCTTTGTCTTCCGCGTGGACCTGGCGCTGCGTCCCAACGGGAACTCGGGGCCTTCGGCCGTCTCGCTGGCCTCGCTGGAGGAGTATCTGCAGACCCATGGACGCGAGTGGGAGCGCTTTGCCTGGCTCAAGAGCCGCGTCGTGGCGCCCATGGACTGCGTGCGCTCCCAGCAGGTGCAGGCGCTGCGTGCCGTGGTCCTGCCCTTTGTCTTTCGCCGCTACCTGGACTACGCGGTCTTTGATGCGCTGCGCTCGCTGCACCGCCAGATCCGCGAGCATGCGGCGCGGCGCAGCGCGGGCCATCCGGGCCGCTCCAATGACGTCAAGCTCTCGCGCGGCGGCATCCGCGAGATCGAATTCACCGTGCAGCTGCTGCAGGTGGTGCGTGGCGGCCAGTTCCCCGAACTGCGCTGCCGCCCCACGCTGGAGGCGCTGGGCCGCCTGGCGCGCGCCGGCCTCATGAGCCAGGAAGTGGCCGACGCCCTGGGCTCGGCCTACACCTTTTTGCGCCGTGTCGAGCACCGTATCCAGTACCTGGACGACCAGCAGACCCATGTGCTGCCCACCCGCGACGATGACCTGGAATGGATTGCGCGCACCATGGGCTTTGCCGATGCCTGCGCCTTTTTGCACCAGCTCGATGCCCATCGCGAAAAGGTGGCCGAGGAATTCGACACCCTGCTGGGCGGCTCGGCCCAGCCCCAGTGCGGCTCGGGCCGTTGCAATGGCGCGCGCAGCCCCGCCCAGGGCACGCCGCGCGAGATAGACGGCCTCATGGAGCAGTTGCCGCCAGCCCTGGCCGCCCATGTGGCCGACTGGCGCGGCAATGCCCGCATCGCCAACCTGCGCGACGAGGCGCGCGGCCGGCTGTTTCGACTCGTGCAGCGCACGGCGCAATGGGTGGCCGAGCGCAGCGTGCCCGAAGACGCCGCGCTGCGCTTTCTGAACTGGCTGGAGCCGCTGCTGCGCCGTGAAAGCTATCTGGCCCTGCTGCTGGAGCGCCCCGCCGTGCACGAGCGGCTGCTGGACCTGCTGGGCGCGGCACGCTGGCCCGCGCGCTACCTGCAGCAGCACCCGGGCGTGATCGACGAGCTGGCCAACGAAGCCATGCTGGGCGAGCGTTTCTCGCCCATGGACTTCGAGCATGAGCTGGCCCTGCGCCTGGCCGCGCTGCAGGCCACGGGCGAGGACGATGACGAAACCCTGCTGAACCTGCTGCGCCGCGCCCACCATGCCGAGGTCTTTCGCACGCTGGCGCGCGATATCGAAGGCCGCATCACGGTCGAGCAGGTGGCGGACGATCTCAGCGCGCTGGCCGACTGCGTGCTGCGGGTGACGGCCAGCTGGTGCTGGAGCCGGCTCAAGAACCGCCACCGCGAGTCGCCGCAGTTCGCCATCATCGGCTACGGCAAGCTGGGCGGAAAGGAGCTGGGCTACGGCAGCGACCTGGACATCGTCTTCGTCTTCGATGACGAAGACGAACACGCCTCCGAGATCTATGCCGCCTTTGTGCGCAAGCTCATCAACTGGCTGGCCGTCAAGACGGGCGAGGGCGACCTGTTCGAGATCGACACCGCGCTGCGCCCCAACGGCAACTCGGGCCTGCTGGTGACCAGCTTCGCCTCCTATGCCAACTACCAGCAGCAGCGCGGCAGCAACACGGCGTGGACCTGGGAGCACCAGGCCATGACGCGGGCGCGCTTCGTGCTGGGCAGCGACGATCTGCAGGCCCGCTTCGATGCCGTGCGCGAGGCTGTGATCACCGCGCCTCGCGACGCCTCGGCGCTGCGCGACGAAATCGTCGCCATGCGCGAACGCGTGCGCGGCGCCCATCCGGTGCGCGGCGGCCTGTTCGATGTCAAGCACAGCCCGGGCGGCATGGTCGATGTGGAATTCGCGGTCCAGTACCTCGTGCTCTCGCAATCGGCCTCGCACCCGGAACTGATGGCCAACCTCGGCAATATCGCGTTGCTGCAGCGCGCCGAACAGGCAGGATTGATCCCGGCCGGCGTAGGCCAGCAGGCGGCCCGGGCCTACCGCGAGCTGCGCCGCCTGCAGCACGTGGCACGGCTGGATGAGCGCTCGGCACAGCTGGTGCCAGGGCAGGCCGAGCCGCTGAGTGCGCCCGTCAAGGCCTTGTGGGATGCGGTTTTCGCCAACGCCGTTGCGGCTTGACGATGTGAAGCAAAGAAGGCGGCTTGCGGCTGCGAACGCCTTCACTTCAGCATCCGTGGAAATTGGCCTACAGCAGGATCGCGGGCATCCTCAAAATGTTACATTTTTCCTGCCCACGACCCCTGGAACTTCTGCAAAAGTAGCTCATCTATTGAACAGCTTGTTGAGAGAGAGTATCCAGACCGAATTTCACGTTGCGAAGCCTCTGGGGCCACAGTCCTGAACTGTTCCGCCCGAAGCGCTTCTCCTCCCTCCCTCTCTTTATTCGTTTCGGGATGCTTCGCAACTTTTTTATGCCAGCAAAAAGGCCACCTATCGGGTGGCCTTTTTGCATTCCCGGGCTGGTGCGGCGTCAGGGCTGGGGAGGGCGCGTGGCTGCAAAACTGGCACGCTCGGCCAGCTTGGCCTGCAGTGCGGCCAGATTGGGGTGGTCGGCGCGCCAGTCCAGCTCGGGAAAGCGAAAGTCCAGCCAGCCCAGGGCGCAGCCCACGCACACGTCGGCCAGGGTGAAGTGGATGCCGCAGCAATACGGCTTGTCGCCCAGCCCCTGGGACATCACGTTCAGTGCAGCCCGCACCTTGGCAAGCTGGCGGTCTATCCAGGCCTGGCAGCGCTGTTCTTCGCTGCGGCCATCCCAGGTGGCTTCGAGGCGGGCCAGCGCCCCGGCATCCAGCAGGCCATCGGCCAGTGCTTCCCAGGTCTTGATCTCGGCGCGCTCGCGCCCCGTGCCGGGGATCAGCTTGCCTACCGGGGAAAGTGTGTCCAGATATTCGACGATCACGCGCGAGTCGAACATGGCATCGCTGCCGTCCATGACCAGGCGCGGCACCTTGCCCAGCGGGTTGCCGGTGCCGGGCGACAGCTCGCGGCTCCAGGGGTTTTCCTCGACGAACTGATAGTCGAGCCTTTTCTCTGCCAGTACGACGCGTACCTTGCGTACGTAGGCGCTGGTGGAGGAACCTATCAGTTTCATGGCAATTTTCCGTGGCGAAGAGGCGGCCCATGGGCGGGCAGCAGATTCTATGCGCTGCCCGGCGATCTCCCCCTCGGCCCCCGTTTTTGCCGCGCGCACCTACAATCACGGCCCATGAATCTGCCGCACATCTCCGCCCTGTCCCCGCTCGACGGCCGCTACGCCGCCAAACTGTCTCCTCTGCGCCCGATCATGAGCGAGATGGGATACATGCACCGCCGCGTGCAGGTGGAGGTCACCTGGTTCATCGCCCTGTCGGATGCCGGCTTTGCCGAGTTCAAGCCCCTGTCCGAAGGCGCGCGCGTCTATCTGCAGGACCTGGTGAAGAACTTCTCCGAGGCCGATGCCGTGGCCATCAAGGACATCGAAAAGACCACCAACCACGACGTCAAGGCCGTGGAGTACTGGATCAAGGGCAAGTTCGACGGCCGTCCCGAGCTGCTCAAGGCCGCCGAATTCGTGCACTTTGCATGCACCAGCGAAGACATCAACAACACCAGCCACGCGCTGCAACTGCGCGCCGGCCGCGACAGCGTGCTGCTGCCCGCAATCTCCGGCATCACGGCCAAGCTGCGCGAGATGGCCCATGCCTATGCCGCCGTGCCCATGCTCAGCCGCACGCACGGCCAGACCGCCAGCCCCACCACCGTGGGCAAGGAAATCGCCAACGTGCTGGTGCGCCTGGAAAAGGCCTCTGCCCGCATCGCCGAGGTCAAGCTCCTGGCCAAGATGAACGGCGCCGTCGGCAACTACAACGCCCACCTTTCCGCCTGGCCCGAGTTCGACTGGGAAGCCTTCAGCAAGAACGTGATCGAGTCGCCCGAGCCCCAGGGTCTGGGCCTGAGCTTCCAGCCCTACTCGATCCAGATCGAGCCGCATGACTACATGGCCGAGCTGTTCGACGCCATCGCGCGCGCCAACACCATCCTCATCGACTTCTCGCGCGATGTCTGGGGCTATGTGTCCCTGGGCTACTTCAAGCAGCGCCTGAAGGCCGGCGAGATCGGCTCCTCGACCATGCCGCACAAGGTCAATCCCATCGACTTCGAGAATGCCGAAGGCAACCTGGGCCTGGCCAACGCCCTGCTCAAGCACCTGGCCGAAAAGCTGCCCATCTCGCGCTGGCAGCGTGACCTGACCGATTCGACCGTGCTGCGCAACATCGGCGTGGCCATGGGCTATGCCACGCTGGCCTACAGCTCGCTGATGACCGGCCTGAACAAGCTCGAACTCAACGAAGAGCGCCTGCAGGAAGACCTGGACAACGCCTGGGAAGTCCTGGCCGAGCCCATCCAGACCGTGATGCGCCGCTACGGCGTGCAGGGCGCCTACGAAAAGCTCAAGGAAGTCACGCGCGGCAAGACCGTGCAGGCCGAAGACCTGCACCGCCTGATCAACGGCCTGGAAATCCCCCAGGCCGACAAGGACCGCCTGCTGGCCATGACGCCTGCCTCCTATGTGGGCAAGGCGGCCGAGCTGGCGCGCCGCGTTTAATCCATCCTTTGCCGCGCCATGAAGGGCGCGCTTCAACCATTCAGGGCTGCCGATGCAAGCACAGGCTTGCTGCGGCAGCTCTTGTTTTTGATAGGTTCTGTCTCATGGCCCTCAAATCCACCATCTTCAAGGCGAACCTGTCCATCGCCGACATTGACCACGGCTACTACGCCGACCATGCGCTGACCCTGGCTCGCCATCCCAGCGAAACGGACGAACGCATGATGGTGCGCCTTGTGGCCCTGGCCCTCAATGCCCACCAGCTCAGCGACATGTGCAACGGCGACGGCACGCTGGCCTTTGGCGCGGGCCTGTCCGATCCCGAGGATCCCGATGTCTCGCTGACCGACTTCACGGGAGCCAAGCGCCTGTGGATCGAGGTCGGCCAGCCCGAGGAAAAGCCCATCGCCAAGGCATGCAACAAGTCCGATGCCGTAGTGCTCTACGCCTTCCACCATGCGGCGGAAGTCTGGTGGAAAGGCCTGGAAGGCAAGCTGGCACGACTGAACAAGCTGCAGGTCTGGCGGATTCCCTCCGAAACCTCCCAGTCGCTGGCGGAGCTGGCCGAGCGCAGCATGCAACTGCAGGCCACCATCCAGGAAGGCGCATTGACGCTCAGCAGCAATCTAGGCACGGTCTTCATCGAGCCGCTGCGCTGGAAGTAGCCGGGCACTGGCCCAAGCAAGCCACTGTCTCAGTTAGGCAACTGCATCCGGACGGCCTGGGCGAAG
The DNA here is from genome assembly GCF_043104415.1 of Delftia sp. WSY_16. NCBI lineage: Bacteria > Pseudomonadati > Pseudomonadota > Betaproteobacteria > Burkholderiales > Comamonadaceae > Delftia > Delftia sp. WSY_16. The sequence continues at coordinate 58,057 of NZ_JBICKS010000023.1, forward strand.
GACTCCACCGTCCAGCCCGCGCCCAGCAGCATGCGGCGAGTGGACAGCCGGTCCATGACATCGTCGGGCACATTGCAGCCCAGATGGATCAGCGACTTGCTCTCCGTGATGCCCACATAGCGGCCGTCATAGCTGCGCGCCAGATGGTTCCACAGGCCGTGGGCACCCGGCGACTGGCGTGCGCCGCTGACGAGGCAGGTGCCCGTATCGAGCACGCTGCGGTAGACGGCGCTGGCGATGCCGCGCCGCTGGTAGTCCGGCGCAAAGCGCGAATGGGGCGAGCGCACGCGGCGGTCGGTGCGCTTGTCCACTTCGACCAGGCGATTGAACACCGTGTAGCCGGCCAGGCAGCGCCGCTCCATATCCTCCACGTAGGCAAACCATTCGCCGTCGGCCTCCCGCCAGTGCAGCTGGAACTGCGGATCGTGAAGCGGACGTCGCTCCAGGCCGTGCAGCTTGTTGCCGGGCTGGTACAGGCGCTCATGAATGGCTTCGAGCTCGCCCTCCACCAGCGGCTGCATCACGTCGATGCGCAGTTCGGTGACGTGGTGCGGCCGCAAGCGGGCCGAGGCGCGATGCGCCACGGCATCACGCAGATGGCGCCAGAGGGAGGAAAACGAGGGCCCGGCTGGGGTAAAGGCTAGACAGGTCACGGCAAAGCTCGCTTTGTCGGCAGGCCTTGTGGCCCGGCAGACGCGTGAAAACCCAACCGCCTTCAGTTTCAAGGTGAAGGCGGCGCAAGAAGAGCGGATTCAGTGAAGCGACGCTGCCCGGTTCCGCGCAGGGCAGCGCATCAAGACCGTGCGGCCTGTCTGGGGCCGATGTTCAGCCGCGCTGCATCGCGCTCGCGCAGGCGAGCGGCCGTGGCAGGCCAGGCCTTGCCGGCCGGCACGCGCGTGCTCCCCGCATCACTTGCCGTGAGGCGCATGCAGGGGCGGGGGCGGCGGTGGCTGGAAGCGGCGGTCTGCAGCATGGGGACTGATGTTAGGCCGCCTGCAACATCGCACTGGTTCGGTGCGATATACGGCAATCAGCCGGGTTTGCGCGATATGTCCGCGCGCTCGGCCGCACGCTCTGCATAGCGGGTAAAGCGCCAGGAGTCGCCTTCTTTCGTGATCCTGCGCCATACGGCGCGCTTCTGTGGTGGCTCCATGGCGGTCCACATCTGCACTTCGTCGAAGCTGCGGCCACAACCCTTGCATTTCTCGTCGCCCTGGCTGGTGGAGCAGATGGCGATGCAGGGCGTATCGGGGGTCGTGTCGTACCAGGCCAGCCAGGCTGCCATGGCGTGCGAGGGAAAGCCCTCAACCTGCACTTCGGTCTCATGCCAGAAGATCATCAGCGCGTACACCTCGGCCAGAGCCCGTACTTCGGGCTGCAGCAGCACACCATCCGGGGACGGGTGGCGCTCTCGCCAGTAGTTGATGGCGGCTTCGATATCGGTGATGTGCAGTGCAGTCATGGACGGGCAAGGGGAAGGGACAGCGATGATAAGGCGCATGCCAGTCCTCGGCCGGGCACTGCTGCAACACTCCATCAGCTTCAAGGTTGCTATGAATAGTGAAGCGTTGGGGGCAGATGTATAAAAGGAGTACGGGATGTGTTGCTTGTGCTTTCCGTGGAATTGAAGGGTTTTTTCACTTGCGTGCCGCAGCGGCTTTGTGTTGCAATCCGCAGGTTCGAAGGGGAGTAGCTCTCTGCCGGCAGGGGTGGTTGCAAAGCCACCGCGCCGGCATCGGAATGGTCGTCAATACGAAGCGCAAGCTTCCGGCCTTCCGGGCTGCGGTGCATACCGCAGCCGAGCAAGACCTTTGATGGACCTGATGACGGTCGATCAAGGTGTTCTCCCCTGAGCCAGGCATGTCCTTGCCCGGGTAGGCGCTGTGTCGTCGCATCGGTCTTTCTGTGCTGGTGGGTGTTTCTCCAGGAGGGAGGAGTTCTCGCCGGCCGTACTCAACAGCGAGGACCTTATGGACTTGGACTTTCTGACTCACGCCCCGTTCTGGGTGGCCCTGGGCCAAATCATCATCATCGACATCCTGCTGGGCGGGGACAACGCGGTCGTGATCGCGCTGGCCTGCCGCAAGCTGCCGCCCGCGCAGCGCAAGAAGGGCATCATCTGGGGCACGGCTGGCGCCATCATCCTGCGCGTTATCCTGATCGCCTTCGCGATGACGCTGCTGGCGCTGCCCTTCCTGAAGTTTGTCGGCGCACTGCTGCTGGTGTGGATCGGTATCAAGCTGATTGCGCCTGATGAAGATGGCCATGACAACATCCAGGGCAGCGACAAGCTGCTGGCGGCCATCAAGACCATCATCGTCGCCGACCTGGTGATGAGCGTGGACAACGTGATCGCCATCGCCGGCGCCGCACAGAGCTCGGGCGAACACCAGCTGCTGCTGGTCGTGCTGGGTCTGTTGATCTCCATCCCCATCATCGTCTGGGGCTCGCAGCTCGTGATCAAGCTGATGGAGCGCTTCCCCATCATCATCGTGGCCGGCGGCATGCTGCTGGGCTGGATTGCCGGCGGCATGCTGGTCACCGACCCCGTCTTCGCCAATACGGAGAAGTGGGACTGGATGGTCAAGCTGCCCCAGACCGACATGCTCAAGTACGGTGCCAGCGTGTTCGGAGCCCTGCTGGTGCTGGCACTGGGCAAGTACATCGCTTCGCGCCGTCCTGCTCCCAAGGCGGATGCCCACGGAGCTTGATTTCCTGAAAAGTTGAGGTTGGCGCCGGGTTGGCCTGTCTGGCCTCCCGCGCCGATTCGCGACAATCCAGTGCAAGGGCGGCTTTGACCGCCCGCCTGTCCCACCCCGCAAACCCAGTTCGACAAGGACTTGCTTTGAACCCCATCATCGTCTACGTGGATGACGCTTCCTACGCTCTGCCTCTGGTCCAGGCCCTGGCCGCCTCGCCGCAGGCCCAGTCCTCGCACTGGTTGCTGGTGGCCTGCGCACCGCGCATAACCCACCGTGTCAGCAAATGGGTGAGCCACAGCGCACGCGAAAGCTGGCGCGGCAAGTGGGCCGACAAGCTGTTTGCCCAGTTGCTGCCGGTGTTCGGTGACAGTGCAGGCCGAATTACGCCGGTGCTGGCCAAGGGGCCGCTGGCCGAACTGGTGGCCCAGCTCCAGCAGGAGCATGGCGCGGCCCAGATCGTCGATGCGCGCCGCCCCAAGCAGGAGGCCACGGCCCCAGCCGTGGCGCCTGCAGCCCCGCTGGGCCGGCGCTGGAATCTTCCGGGAACGCTGGCGGCCATCGGCGCGCTGATGGGCTTGGTGTTCGAGGAAGCGATGGTCTAAAGGCTTGCATCTGCCTGGCTGCTCTGGTCAGGCGATCACTGTCAGGACGGCATCCCGGAAAACGGGATGCCGTTTTTCATGGAGTTCTCCGGTCCACGGTTCCCAGTGCGCCGCCTCAACCCGGATCTGCTGGCTGCTGCTATGCTGCCCGCATGAAAATCCTGATCAAATGGCTGCTCAGCGCCGGTGCCCTGCTGGTCGTGGCCTATCTCTATGGTGGCGTGCAGGTCAACAGCTTCAGCTCGGCCATGATCGCGGCGCTGGTCATCGGCCTGCTCAACGCGGTGCTGCGGCCCATCCTCGTGGTGTTGACGCTGCCCGTGACCATCGTGACGGTCGGGCTGTTTCTCTTCGTGGTCAACGGACTGATGTTCTGGGCAGCCTCGGGCCTGCTCAGCGGCTTTCATGTCGCGGGCTTTTGGGCGGCCATGCTGGGCGCGCTCATCTACTCGCTGCTGGGCCTGGCCATCGAGTCACTTCTCGCGCGCCTGTTCCCTTAGCAGCTCCTCCACGGCACGCAGCCGCGTGTCCACGATGGAGGCTTCAATGAAATCCACCTTGGGCCCGCCCTTGCGGGCCAGTTCCTGCGCTGCCTTGAAGCGATCCACCGCGGCCGCATAGTCGTAGTGCGCGACCTGGGCCTCGGCCTCGGCGCGCAGCGCGCGCAGCTCCTGGCCCTGAGAGCGCTGAACCTGGGCCAGCAGTTGCCAGGCGCTGGCATCGCGCGGGTGGTCCGTCACCCAGGTCTGCAGCGGGCCTGCCATGCTGGCGGCGCCCTGCTCGCGCAGCAGGATCTGTGTGCGCATCAGCAGCTCGGGCCGGCGCACCGCACGGCTTTCGACCACATTGACGGTGGCCAGACTGGGGCCGCTTTCCGTTGTCTTGGCGGGGACGGATTCCGTGGGACTGGCCTGGGCAGGTGCGGCTGCAGGCAGGTAGAGCGGTGGCAACGCCTGCAACGCGGCGCCGGGCTTGCCGGCCGTCAGCTCCAGTTCGGCCTGCAGCAGCCTGGCCTGCCGCTGGGCGCCGGGATCGGCGGCCGTGGCCGCTTGAAGGCGCCCGGACATCTCCCGCGCCTCGGCCCAATCGCGCAATTGCACGGCGCTCAGCGTGGCGGCATACAACTGTGCCACCTGCTGGGTCGGGGTTTGGCTGCCAAAGCTGGTGGAGCGCGGCAGCTCGGCCCACTGGCGCAGCACGTCCACGCCCGGGCGCGACAGCACGCGGGCCCGTGCGGCCATCATCACGTGTTCCAGGGAAGGGGCGGGCGCGGGCGCAACGCCGCGCGGCAGGCGTGAATGCATGTCGGCCATGCGCTCCGTGGTCAGCGGATGGCTGCGCAGATAGGGCCAGCTGCCGTTGTCATTGAGCCTATTGGCCTGCTGCAGCTTGTCGAACATGGTGACAAAGCCCTGCGGCGCAAAGCCCGCAGGCGCCATCAAGCCATAACCCATGCGGTCGGCCTCGCGCTCCATGTCGCGAGAGAAGTTCAGCTGGTTCTGCACGGCCAGCGCCTGGCCGCCCATCATCATCGCCATGGCGGCATCCGGGCTGCGGCTGGCGGCCAGGGCGCCCAGGATCATCGAGCCGATCATCAGCGGCGTCTGCTTGCCCTGCTGGGCAATGAGACGCGCAATGTGGCGCTGCGTGACGTGGCTCAATTCATGCGCCAGCACCGAAGCCAGTTCGTCGCGCGTGCTGACCACGCCGATCAGTCCCAGGTGCACTCCCAGATAACCGCCGGGCAGCGCAAAGGCGTTGACCGAGCGGTCCCGCCCCAGCAGGATCTCCCAGGCAAAGCGCTCTTCCAACTCGTCCGACAGCTCGCCACGCGTGCGCGCCGCATCAACCAGGTGCTGCCAGATGCCTTCTACATACTCCTGCAGTACCGCATCGTCGATGTAGTCCGGATCGCGGTAGAGAGAGCGGATGATGCGGTCACCCAGGCGCCGCTCGTCACTGGTCGTCGTGGCCGCGCCGTCGCCCAGCGTGGGCAGGCGCAACTGGGCCTGTGCGGGTGCATGCGTTGCGATGGCGAGAGAGGCCGCCAGCAACTGCAGGCCGACGGCGATACGTGTCTTCAGGCGTGATGGGCGCATGGGCAGGTAAGAACCAAGGGGCCGGGCCCGTGCATAGTCACGGGGCGGTGGAACACCCCACTATGATGCCTCGGTTCGCCGAACGTTCATGGCGGGTTCGACCAGCGTGTCAGGACAGCCGTGGGCCGGCCAGTGCATTTTCAGGAGTTTCCATGTCTTCCCTCACCCACTTCGATGCCCAGGGCCAGGCCCACATGGTCGACGTCGGCGCCAAGCCCGCAACCCACCGCATCGCGGTCGCCGAGGGCCGCATCACCATGCAGCCCGAAACCCTGGCCATCATCCAGAGCGGCACGGCCAAGAAGGGCGACGTGCTGGGCATCGCGCGCATTGCTGGCATCATGGCAGCGAAGAAGACCAGTGACCTGATTCCGCTGTGCCATCCGCTGGCGTTGACGCGGGTGGCTGTGGAGTTTGAGATATTGCCAGATGTATCTTCCGTTCGTTGTGTGGCTACCGTGGAGACAGTGGGGCCTACTGGAGTCGAGATGGAAGCACTCACCGCTGTACAGGTGGCGCTGCTCACGGTCTATGACATGTGCAAGGCGGTGGACAAGTCAATGGTGATGGAGGGGGTGAGGGTGGTGGAGAAGCGGGGGGGCAAGTCCGGGGATTTTATGGCTTGACTTACCGGCTGATGCTCTCAAGCATTATCAAAATCCGTCGATAGATGCGAATGCTTTCACTTCGGCGGTCTTATTGTCGATCAGGGCCACCCAGCCAGTGCTGAGGAAGCTGGTGACAGGAAGCCAAGCGAGTGACGCTTCAGAAAGGCCACTGTCACGCACGGCTTTTTCGATCAGTGCCTTTTGACTGGGGCGCTTGTTGCGTAGCGCCTCCAGTTTCTGCGCTCTTTTCAGCGCGTCTGGTTTGTTTTTTTCGTAAGGCTGCCACCAGTCCGGGCGCATTGACGGATCAAGGCCGCCCAGAGACATGTCCAGGCTGTCGATGTACTCCTTGTTGTCATGGGGCGCACGTGTGCCGATGATGCGTGGGCCCGTCCAGGGCAGAACATGCAGGCCACCTTGTTCCGGGCGCAGGCTTTTGCTGTCTACATCAGCAACGGTGACCACCCGGAAACGGTCCACCTCAAATACAAGGTACACGGGGCGGGCTTTACTAAGGGTATGTAGTCCAAAACCCAATGCAGCCAATTGGATGAGTGCAACCATAGCTAGGTCCAGCATCAACTCGCGCCGCGACTTTTGAGGGTTGAATAGTACGGCCGTCAACAATGGACCGCAAATTACATCCACACCAATAATCAGCCAGAACAGTTCGCGGCCACCCGCCAGATCGCGGTATGGGTAAGGAAACCATAGAGAGAAAATCAGGGTAGCTACAAAAGTCGCTATTAGGAGGCAGGCCAGCAAATGAAAAGAAGCGGCGCGAAAAGCAGCCTGGCTTCTGTAATGCTGAGTCATAATTATCTCTAGGTGGCTTAAATGCTGGGTGGCATAATATTAATGCGGTGATGAAAAAAGGAGCGCTTAGCGCTCCTTTTTAGATATTAGCCTAAGCAAGTATTAGCGGCATTCTGCAGGAGAATATTTTGCCAGAACGGACGTCTTGAGGCCAGCGAATGTATAGCCCATTTTCCGGTCGGCATTGTTAGCAGTAGTTGCGGTTTCACTCACACAAGCCCAATCAATGGAGCCTGTCTCACCAGCGGTCCAAGCGGCAGCCAGGGACACAGCATCCTCGCCAGCCTTCTTTGTACGCATACGGGGAAACAGTTGGATCACATTCCGAGAGCCCAAGCTACCAACGGTGGTTGCGTTATAGGTGATAAGAAGATGTTCTGTTTCAGCGCCCGTGGCAGTAGCTGCATCAAGAGCTTTCGCGCCATCGTTGCTGAACCAGACCGAGGTCACAAATTTGGAATTGGCGCCAGACTTGCCTGCTTGATCATTCCAAGTTTGAACGACCGTCTTGTAGTCAGCCACGCCGATTGCGCCATCAGTCGCCAGCATTTGACGTGCAGGCTGTGCCAGGTTGAAGCCTTCAGTGATACGCGAACGCACCGTGTAATCCTGATAAGCTGGCAGCGCAACTGCTGCCAGGATGCCGATGATCGCCACGACGATCATCAATTCGATCAAGGTAAAACCTTGCTGGATGGAACGCTTCATGAAACTCTCCTCATAGGGGTTGATTTGCATGCTCTATGGAGCAAGAGCCGTGCCAGCTGTGCTGGATGGACGGAGGGTCCTTGCAATGTAGGGTTTGGTTGCAACTTACACGGTTGTTGCGCATTCTCTGACAAATTGATCCAAGTTGCATGACATTTTTGTCAAGGATGGTGAGCTTGCTAAAAATGCATTGGCGTAGCTTGTCAGTAGATCAAGCCGGTCCTTCAGGCCACCAGGAACTGCATCTGGGTGCCTGCCAGTTCCAGCATGTCGCCATGCTGGAGCGGCGCGGCGCGGCGGCCGATTTCCTGGCCGTTGAGCTTGAGGCTGAGGGCGTCACCTTCCAGCTGGGCGAGCACGAAGCCGTGGTGCTTCTGGGTGATGGAGGCGACGGCCACGCCGGGCTTGCCCAGGGTAGTGACGACTTTGACCAGCGGGACTTCGCGGCCAGCGGCGTTGCCGTTGAGCATGCGGATGGCAGCCTGGCGTGTGGCCAGGCCGGCCATCGAAGGCGGCAGGGTGTGGTCGAAGCCTGAGGGGGTCTGGGTGCTGAACTGCGATGGCAGGTCTTCCGCCAAGGGGGCTGGGCGGGTTGCCTCCACTGCTGCGGCAATGGCCGCCAGTGCCGAGCGCGAGGAGGCGCTGACCTGCTGCTGCACGAAGCGGATCTTGTACTTGCCGATGTCCAGCAGGTCGCCGTGGTTCAGGGTCTGGCGCAGTATGGGCTGGCCGTTGACATAGGTGCCATTGGTGCTGCGCAGGTCTTCGATGATGACGGCACCGTCGACGATGCTGAGCACGGCATGCTCCCCGCTGACCGCGAGGTTGTCGATTACGATGTCGTTGTAGGGGCGGCGTCCCAGCGTGGTGCGCTCCTTGGTCAGCTGCACTTCCTTGATGACGGCGCCGTCGATGGAGATGACCAGGGTCGGCATGCTCAAAATTCCTTTGTTATGCCCGGCTTGCACTGCACTGGGTGATCCGGAGCTGGGGTCTATCCAACTATTATGTCTGCGGCCCGGGCACGCCGGAGTCCGTCATCGTATTTGATACAGGCTATGGCTTGTCTTTGACCGATTGTTGGGTGCGCAATCATTTTTGACAATTGGAACCTGGGGTTTTTGTGCACGCAAGCGCGTCCATCGGATGGGTTCTGCCGTCGATCCCTGCGCTCTGTCTGGGCTCAATCGATGGCAGCGCAGGCGGCAGAGGGCGGGTTGGCCTGGAGTTCGATGAGCGCTGCGCTGATGTTGTCGTTTCCGCCTGCTTCATTGGCGGCCGTGAGCAGCGAGGTCAGCAGCACGGGCAGCGGGCTGGACTGCTTGAACAGGGCGGCAATGGCGTCGTCATCGAGCATGTCGGTAAGGCCGTCGGAGCACAGCAGGATGCGGTCGCCAGGCTGCAGCGGCCATTCATTGAAGTCGGGTGTGACGTCCTGGGTCACGCCCAGGGCCTGGGTGAGCAGGTGGCCCAGGCCGGACTGCCGGGCTTCGTGGTCCTGGATGCGGCCTGCATCGATTTCTTCCTGGAGCCAGGTGTGGTCCCGGGTCAGGCGCAGCAGTTGGCCATCGCGCCATCCATAGGCCCGCGAGTCGCCGAGGTGGGCCAGCATCAGCAGGCCGGGCAGCAAAGCGGCTGCGATGACGGTGGTGCCCATGCCGCGGCAGCCGGGTGTTTCCTGGGCGGCGGTGAGGATGGCGGCGTTGGCCAGGTTCAGGGCATTGGCAAGTGACTGCTGCAATTCCTGGCGGGCCTGCGGCGTGTTGGCCACGGGCGCCTCGGTGGTGGTGCTTTGCAGCGCCACGGATACCAGGCTGATGGCCATGGCGCTGGCGACTTCGCCGGCGTTGTAGCCGCCCATGCCATCGGCCAGCACGGCAATGGGCCAGGGCTGGGCGCTGGGGTGGATGGTGACGGCGTCCTCGTTGTTGTCACGGCGCCGGCCCACATCGGTGCGTGCAACCATGGCGCAGTACTGGGCAGGAGCTTGCTGCCGGGTGGGTTGGTCCGGGATTTTGGGGGCGCTGGGCATGGTGGCAAAGGACGGATTCGGCGGTGGTGCCATCAGTCCCTGGTGTGCAGATGCAATGGTGAAGACCGGTGCACAGCGTAAATGAAAACAGTGCGCGCAAGTGCCCGGAATGCGCGGGCGCAACGGCTCGTCAGCTTGACGCCACATCAAGATGGGTCCTCACAAAGCAAAAACGCACTGCCGGGGCAGTGCGTTCGTGATGCGGCGAAGGTGCTGCCTGCGGCAGCGTCAGGCCTGGGCTGCGTGCTTTGCGCCTGAGCGCGCCTGCAGGAACTTGCCAATGCCCACGACCAGCACGGCGCCGGCTGCGGCCGCCACATAGTGCAGCCAGGGGTGGCTGATGGCGTAGCCGTGCAGCAGGCGGTCGTTGACGATGGTTTCTCCGCCGACCCAGCCGATCAGGGCGGCGCCCAGCGTGATGATGACGGGGAAGCGCTCCATGAGCTTGATCATCAGCGTGGAGCCGAAGATCACCAGCGGGATGCTGATGGCCAGGCCCAGGATCAGCAGGACCATGTTGCCCTGCGCAGTGGCGGCCACGGCGATCACGTTGTCCAGGCTCATCACCAGGTCGGCGATCAGGATGGTGCGGATGGCGACCATCATGCTGCCATGGCCCTTGGATTCGCCTTCATCATCTTCTTCGCCGGTCAGCAGCTGCAGGCCGATCCACAGCAGCAGGCAGCCGCCCACGATCTGCAGGAACGACAGCTCCAGCAGCTTTGCCGCGACCACGGTCAGGATGATCCGCAGCACCACGGCGGCGCCGGAGCCGAACATGACGGCTTTCTTTTGCTGTGCGGGAGGCAGCGAGCGTGCTGCGAGGGCGATGACGACGGCGTTGTCGCCAGACAGGATGATGTTGATCCAGACGATCTTCAACAGGCCGATCCAGAAATCGGCGCTTTGCAGGTATTCCATGGTTTCTCCGCTGTTATGAGTTGAAAAGCGCCAGGGCGGTAGCCTCTGGCGCTTTTTCTTTTTTGGAGTCGTCAGTGTAGGGCGGACTTGCCGCCTTACCGATTCGTAATTCTGCGTAATTTCTTCCTGGAGCGAACCCTGGATGTCACGCAGAACCGGTGCCGCTTAGATCAGGCCCTTGAGCAGGCGGCCCATTTCGGAGGGATTGCGGGTGATGACGAAACCGCACTCTTCCATGATGGCCAGCTTGGCGTCGGCCGTGTCGGCACCGCCGGAGATCAGCGCGCCGGCGTGGCCCATGCGCTTGCCGGGAGGGGCGGTGACACCAGCGATGAAGCCGACGATCGGCTTCTTCATGTTGTCCTTGCACCAGCGGGCAGCTTCGGCTTCGTCGGGACCGCCGATTTCGCCGATCATGATGACGGCGTCGGTGTCGGGATCGTCGTTGAAGGCCTTCATCACGTCGATGTGCTTGAGGCCGTTGATCGGGTCACCGCCGATGCCCACGGCCGACGACTGGCCAATGCCCAGTTCGGTCAGCTGAGCCACGGCTTCGTAGGTCAGCGTGCCGGAGCGGCTGACCACGCCGACGCGGCCCTTCTTGTGGATGTGGCCGGGCATGATGCCGATCTTGATCTCGTCGGGCGTGATCAGGCCGGGGCAGTTGGGGCCCAGCAGCAGGGTGCGCTTGCCGCCTGCAGCTTCCTTGGCGCGCATCTTGTTGCGCACTTCCAGCATGTCACGGACGGGGATGCCTTCGGTGATGCAGATGGCCAGGTCCAGGTCGGCTTCCACGGCTTCCCAGATCGCGGCGGCAGCGCCTGCGGGGGGAACGTAGATCACGGAGACCGTGGCGCCCGTGCCTTGTGCGGCTTCCTTGACGGAGGCGTAGATTGGCACGTCGAAGATCTTTTCGCCGGCCTTCTTGGGGTTCACACCGGCCACGAAGCAGTTCTTGCCGTTCGCGTACTCGATGCATTTTTCCGTGTGGAACTGGCCCGTCTTGCCCGTGATGCCTTGGGTGATGACCTTGGTGTCTTTATTGATGTAGATAGACATGGTGTGTTCTCCGGGCCTGCTTACTTGACGGCTTCGACGATCTTCGTGGCCGCTTCGGCCATGGTGTCGGCGCTGATGATGGGCAGGCCGGACTCGGCCAGCATCTTCTTGCCCAGTTCTTCGTTCGTGCCCTTCATGCGCACGACCAGGGGCACTTGCAGGTTCACGGCCTTGCAGGCAGTGATCACGCCGGTGGCGATGGTGTCGCACTTCATGATGCCGCCGAAGATGTTGACCAGAATGCCTTCGACCTTGGGGTTCTTCAGCATGATCTTGAAGGCTTCGGTGACCTTCTCGGGGGTGGCGCCGCCGCCCACGTCCAGGAAGTTGGCCGGCTCGCCGCCGAACAGCTTGATGGTGTCCATGGTGGCCATGGCCAGGCCGGCACCGTTGACCAGGCAGCCGATGTTGCCGTCCAGCGAGATGTAGGCCAGATCGAACTTGGAGGCTTCGACTTCGGCGGGATCTTCTTCGTCCAGGTCGCGCAGTGCCACGATTTCGGGCAGGCGGAACAGGGCGTTGGCGTCGAAGTTGAACTTGGCGTCCAGGGCAATGACATTGCCCTTGCTGTCACGGTTCAGGGGGTTGATCTCGACCAGCGAGGCATCCGTGTCCATGTAGCACTTGTAGAGCTTCTGGCAGATGTCGATGAACTGGGCAGTGGAGTCGGCAGGCATGCCGATGCCCTTGGCCAGCTCTTCGCCCTGGGCCTGGGTCAGACCGACCAGGGGATCGACGAAGATGGTGATGATCTTCTCGGGCGTGGAGTGGGCCACTTCCTCGATGTCCATGCCGCCTTCGCTCGAAGCGATGAAGGCCACCTTCTGCGTGGCGCGGTCGGTCACACACGACAGGTAGTATTCCTTCTGGATGTCGGCGCCGTCTTCGATGTACAGGCGGCGGACCTTCTGGCCTTCGGGGCCGGTCTGGTGCGTTACCAGCTGCATGCCCAGGATCTGGCCAGCCAGTGCCTTGACGTCGTCGATGCTCTTGGCAACCTTCACGCCGCCGCCCTTGCCGCGACCACCAGCGTGGATCTGGGCCTTCACGACCCACACGGGGCCGCCGAGCTTTTGGGCGGCCTCGACGGCCTCTTGCACTGTGAACGCAGGGATACCGCGAGGTACAGGCACACCAAACTGACGCAAGATGTCCTTGCCTTGGTATTCATGAATCTTCATGATGTCTCTCTCAAACAAATAGGGGGGGATTGACCCGGTAGCCCTGGGGTGCTGCCTCAAGGCGGAGTGACCTGGCAATCGCCGAATGTACCATGCTGCACTGCGCCATCCGACACGCCCCCATGCGCAGAATCCACAATTTCCTGCGGGCCAAGCAGCATGCCAGGAACTGTGCAATGCATTGATATGTCAGGGAAAAGCCGGTTTCCCGACATTTCTTTCAGGCGCCACAGCTCTTTTGTCTTATAGAGGATCTGCAGGCGGCCCTGCCCGCCGTTTGTAACAGGCGCATGTCAGCACGCCCTTGATCGCCACTGCCAACCGTTTTGCGACAACGGGCGCAGGGGGACCCGGTTTCGGTGAGAATCCGCAGCTGGAACGCGGCAATGGTGCCGCAGCGGCTCCAGGAGGGCCGCGCAGCAGGAGAAATACAGCGATGGCAAAAGTCTTTATCGATGGCGAAGCAGGCACGACAGGGCTGCAGATCCGTGAGCGTCTGGTCGATCTGTCCGGCGTGGAGCTGGTCAGCATTGCGCCCGAGCTGCGAAAGGATCCTGCTGCCAAGCGTGCGCTGATCGCCGGCGTGGACCTGGTCATCCTGTGCCTGCATGACGACGCTGCGCGCGAAACCGTGGCCATGGTCGACGCCATCGAGGCCGAGACCGGCCGTGCCATCAAGATCATCGATGCCTCCACCGCCCACCGCGTGGCGCCGGGCTGGGTCTACGGCTTTCCCGAGCTGCGCAAGGGCCAGCTGGACGCCGTCAAGGCTGCCACGCGCGTGGCCAACCCCGGCTGCTATGCCACGGGCGCCATCGCACTGCTGCACCCGCTGGTGGCGGCAGGCCTCATTCCAGCCGACTACCCGCTGAGCCTGCCCTCGGTGTCCGGCTACTCGGGCGGCGGCCGCAGCATGATCGAAGCCTACGAGGCCGGCACGGCCGCGCCTTACGAGGCCTATGCGCTGGGCCTGTCGCACAAGCACATTCCCGAAATCCTGCACTACACGGGCATGACGCGCCGCCCGGTCTTCATTCCTGCCGTGGGCAATTTCCGCCAGGGCATGCTGGTGCAACTGCCCCTGCATCTGGACCTGCTGCCGGGCGCGCCCAAGGCCGCCGATCTGCACGATGCGCTGGCCGCCCACTACGCGGCGACCAACACGCCCGAGCAATGGGTGTCGGTGCTGCCGCCCACCGAAGACATGAAGCTGGCTGCCGATACGCTGACCGACACGAACAAGCTGGAGTTGCGTGTATTCGCCAATGAGCAGTACCGCCAGGCCGTGCTGATCGCCCGTCTGGACAACCTGGGCAAGGGCGCCAGCGGCGCCGCCGTGCAGAACCTGCAGATCATGCTGGGCCTGTGAGGCCCCCCGCGCCCCCGTCCTTGCCGGGCCGGCGCGGTCCGGTCTGGGGCCATGTCCTGGCCCTGGCCGTGCTGTGTCTGCTGATAGTTGTGTTCGCCTGGAAGCTGCGGCCGGCATTGCCTTCCTCATCGCGCCTGCTGCTGAGTCCGCTGCTGGGCAATATGGAAGCCTGCCTGGTGCAGGACGGGCTGCGCGAGGATTTTCCCAAGGAATTCCAGCAGGTGCCTGCCAGTTGCCTGGGCCCTCAGGGCTCGGCCGCGGAAATGGTGAAAGCCACGCTGCAGCGCCTGGGCCGGCCGCAGGGCGAAGGGCTGGAGCTGGGCTATACGCTCAGCGTGCCTCTGCTGCGCTATGTGCAGTGGAACGGCCGGGCCTGGGAAGTCCGGGGCGAGGCGCTGGACCGCGTGGTGCGCACGGTGGCGCAGGCGCAGCGGCCCGTGGTGCTCTACCTGTTCGCCACGCATTTCGAGGTCCACTCCCAGGCCGAGGAGCGCCTGGCCGCCGATCCCGCCAATCTGGCCTGGACGCCCAAGGGACCGCTGCCGCTGGACACCTATCTGGGCGCGCGCATCTTCCCGTGGTCGGTTGCGCGGCAGGACAATGAAATCACGCGCGTGCGCAAGCTGGTGGTCGATGCCCTGGCCGAGCGCATGTGCGCTGCGGGCGATGCCGCCATGCATCCGCTGCGTGCGCTCACCGTGCTGGGCGAGACGCACCAGCTGTTCCCGGGTTTCGAGGCCGGCATGGGGTTCGCGGCCGAAGGCTATGCGGTCACCGACTACAGCCCTGCATCCGTGGCGGGCTTCCATGCATTCCTGCGCCAGCGCTATGGCGACATTGCGCGGCTCAATGCCCATCTGAAGTCGGAGTTCGCCAGCTTCGATGCGGTGGAGCCTCCGTCGCGCAACATCCGCAGCGAGCCGCTGCAGAACTTCTTCCAGCACATCGACAGCTATGCGGCTGGCACGGTCCCGGTGTCCGGCTGGGTCCACTCGCCCGACGCGAAGCTGCAAAAGCAACTGGCCGTGGCCGTCTTCGTGGACGGGCGCCCCTACTCGCACGCCCCCGTGCACATGCACCGCCAGGATGTGGCCCAGGCCAAGCCTGATTTCCTCACGCCCGATGTGGGCTGGCGTGCCGACATCCGCTATCCGGCGCTGGGCGAGGGCCTGCACCGCATCGACGTGGTGCTGCAGGCCGGCGGGCGCAGCCTGGGCCTGCTGGCCACGCGCCAGATCGCCGTGATGGACCGCCACCAGGGAGAGCCCAGGCCCCATACCGCCGAGGCCTTGCCTGACTTCGGCAAGCTGCCCGATGGTGTGGAGTTCTGGGTGGACAGCCCGCAGGACCGGCTGGCGCTGTTCTACAACCCGCTGGTGACGGACTGGAACGATTTTCGCGAGCAGCAGGTGGCCGATTACATCCAGGGCTTTTCCGAGCACATCGGGCACGGCTGCCTGGGCCGGGTGCCTCGCTTTGCCCACCAGCTCAACCCCCATGCGAATCCGAGCTGGGACGCCAGCCGCTACGCCGTGGAGCGCAGCCTGCAGCGCATGCCGGGGCTGTCCCTGGGTGTCAGCCTGTATGGCGAAGACACCTATGGGCCGCTGGTCGGCCAGATGCTGCGCCGCTATGGCCACACCGCCTATGGCGTGACGGAGTTCCATCCGCTGGTGGCACTGTCGCCGCAGCGGCTGGAGAAAGTGCTGACCATGCACCGCCGCCAGGGCGCGCGCTTCCTGTCCTTCTTCATGGAGGCGCGTCCCGAGGACGCGACCGGCACGCAGTCCAGCAACGAGTTCTCCTTCGATGCGGACAACCGCGCGCACGGCTCGGACGCGCTTTACCGCTCGCTGCGCCAGGTGCTGCAGCCGCACTGACCTGCCGCGCGCTGCCTTTTCCATGTCTTCAGCGCACAGCAGTTCCCCTGCAGCCGCAGGCCGGGCCACCGCCATCGGCCTGCTGGCCGTGGTGTGCTGGAGCTGCACCGTGGGCCTGATGCGCTCAGTGGCCGAGCCGCTGGGCGCCGTGGGCGGCGCTGCCATGCTCTATACGGTCAGCGCCCTGTGCGTGGCCGCCGTGCGCGGCCTGCCCAGGCCTTCGCAATGGCGAACCATGCACCCGGCCTATTTCTGGGGCTGCGGGCTGCTGTTTGCGGTCTATGAAATCTGTCTGTCGCTGGCGATCGGTCTGGCGCAGGACCGTGCTCAGGCACTGGAGCTGGGGCTGATCAACTACCTGTGGCCCAGCCTGACCATCGTTTTGGCCGTGCTGCTGCGCCAGCAGCATGCGCGCTGGTGGCTGTGGCCCGGCGTGCTGCTGTGCCTGTGGGGGCTGACGTGCGTGCTGGGCGGCGACTCGCTGCAACTGCGGGGCATTGCGGACCACATGCTGGCCAATCCGCTGGCCTATGGACTCGCCTTTGGCGCGGCCCTGCTGTGGCCCTGCTATTCGCTGGCTGCTCGGCGCTGGGGTGGGGGGCACAATGCCGTGGGGTTGTTCCTGATCTGGACTGCGCTGGCGCTGTGGATCAAGTGGCTGTGGCTGGGTGGCGAAGGCGGCATGCACTGGTCAGGCACCGTGGTGCTGCAGCTGCTGGCCGTGGGCGGGCTCACGGCCATGGGCTACAGCTGCTGGGAGCACGGCATACAGCACGGGCATCTGGCCGTGATGGCGGCGGCCTCGTACTTCACGCCCGTGTTCTCTGCCTTGCTGGCCAGTGCCTGGCTGCAGGTGCAGCCGGGCTGGGGCTTCTGGCAGGGCGTGGCGCTGGTGACCGTGGGGTCGCTGGTGTGCTGGGGCGCAACCCGGCGCGTGGATTAGTTGCCTTCGTCTGCAGCTCCGTCATCCCAGTCTTCGCTGCGCCCGCGCAGCACCTTGCTCGCTATTTCTCCGCCAAAGCCGCGCGCGGCCAGAAAGCGCATCTGCTTGAGGCGTTCCTGCGGGGTGGCCGGCGGTGTGCCGAAGCGCTGGCGCCATACGGCATGGGCGCGCTGCAGTTCGGTGGCGCGCAATTGTTCTGCGGCGGCGCGCACCAGGCCATCGTCCAGCCCCTTGCTGCGCAGCTCCTGCACCACGCGCGATGTGCCAAAGCGCGCGGCCTTGCGATGCAGCACGGACTCGGCCACGCGCTCGGCGCTGATGAAGCCGCGCTGCTCCAGCGCGTCGAGCATGGCGCCCAGGTCCTCGCCTTCCTCCACATGGGGGGCGAGCTTGCGTTCCAGCTCCAGCCGTGAATGTTCGCGCTGGCCCAGCAGCTTGAGCGCCCGGCCCTTGAGCGACAGCTTGGCGAATCCCATGCGGCAATGTCTCCTGAATCATCCCGAATAAAAAAGGCGCCCACGCTCCCCTTGCTGCGCAAGGTCCGCTGCCCCCCAAGGGGGCCGCTTTTTTGCCTTGGGGCGTCCCGGCGATAAAAAAGGCGCAGACGTGAGCCTGCGCCAAGATGGCAAACACAGTGTGCGCAGGCGCTGCGGCGCCTGCTGTGAGGGGTCTGGGCGCTCAGGCTTCGATCACGCCGTCCTTGTCGGCCTTGGCCTTGGCGCCCTTGGCGGCCTTGGCTTCGGGCGCATCGCCGCCGGCCGTGGGCAGCAGGGCGATGCCCAGGCTGTCGCGCACCTTGTTCTCGATCTCCACGGCCAGGCCGCTGTTCTCGCGCAGGAATTCGCGGGCGTTGTCGCGACCCTGGCCGATCTTTTCGCCGTTGTAGGCGTACCAGGCCCCCGACTTGTCGAGGATCTTGGCGTTGACGCCCATGTCCAGGATTTCACCTTCGCGCGAGATGCCTTCGCCGAAGAGGATGTCGAACTCGGCGGTCTTGAACGGGGGCGAGACCTTGTTCTTGACGACCTTGACCTTGGTTTCGTTGCCGATGGCTTCGTCGCCCTTCTTGATGGTGCCGGTGCGGCGGATGTCCAGGCGGACCGAGGCGTAGAACTTCAGCGCATTGCCGCCCGTGGTGGTTTCGGGGCTGCCGAACATCACGCCGATCTTCATGCGGATCTGGTTGATGAAGATGACCATGCAATTGGTCTTCTTGATGGTGGAGGTCAGCTTGCGCAGCGCCTGGCTCATCAGGCGGGCCTGCAGGCCGGGCAGCTGGTCGCCCATCTCGCCTTCGATTTCGGCGCGCGGTGTCAGTGCGGCCACCGAGTCCACGACGATCATGTCCACGGCGCCCGAGCGCACCAGGCTGTCCACGATTTCCAGGGCCTGCTCGCCGGTGTCGGGCTGGCTGATCAGCACTTCGTTGAGGTTCACGCCCAGCTTCTGGGCATAGCTGGTGTCCAGCGCGTGTTCTGCGTCGATGAAGGCGCAGGTGCCGCCCTGCTTTTGCATTTCGGCGATGACCTGCAGCGTCAGCGTGGTCTTGCCCGAGGATTCAGGGCCGTAGATCTCGATCACGCGGCCACGGGGCAGGCCGCCCACACCCAGGGCGATGTCCAGGCCCAGCGAGCCGGTGGAGACGACCTGGATGTCCTGGATGGCTTCGCCTTCACCCAGGCGCATAATCGTGCCCTTGCCGAACTGCTTTTCGATCTGGGCGAGTGCGGCCTGCAGGGCCTTGGCTTTTTCACTGTTGGCGGTGGTGACGGCGGTGTTCATGCGGACTCCTGGGTTGGGTATGGATTCAGCTCTGTATTTGCATTCAGGCTGGATGCTTGAACAGTAGTTTATGGGCTTGCTGTCTTGATTTGTTGGTGTTTTTAGTCAGTTTTCCTGACTTGTTGGATTTGCCTCCACAATGCATCCATGAGTGAGCTTTCCCCCGTCACGCCGCCCGCCGACGCCTGGCGCCAGACCCACCTGGGCCGCCTGCTCGGCCATGCCATGCGGCGGTTCGACGCGCGTGTGCTGCAGCTCATGGCGCGCGATGTGGAGGTGCCGCTGGCACTGTCCAACCTCGCTGCGCGCGACAAGGTGGGGGCGGCCCATATCCACATCACGCGGCATCTGTCGCTGGCTGGCGACCGGCTGACGGACCTGGCAGAGCGCGCAGGCATGACCAAGCAGTCCATGGGCGACCTGGTGGCCCAGTGCGAGGCCTGGGGCCTGGTCACGCGCGAGAGCGACGAGCGCGATGCGCGCGCGCGCCGCATCCGCTTCACGCCAGCGGGCCTGGCCTGGCTGCAGGCTTTCCATGACGCCGTCTCCCAGGCCGAGGCCGAATTCCGCGAGGAAGTCGGCGACGACATCGCCACCGTGGTGGCGCTGGGGCTGGAGGCCTACGCGGGCGGCGGCTCACTCGGGTAAGGTCCCTGCCCGCACTGCGGGGCGCATCCTAGAATCCTGGGAACTAAAGGCGCGCATTTCCAACTCCCAGAGCGCGCCTGCATTACAGGAGACATCCCCCATGCGCATTCTGATTGCCGAAGACGACCAGGTCCTGGCCGATGGCCTGCTGCGCAGCCTGCGCGGCTCGGGCGCCGTGGTCAGCCATGTGGCCAATGGCAGCGAGGCCGACACCGCGCTGATGACCAGCAGCGAATTCGACCTGCTCATCCTGGACCTGGGCCTGCCCAAGATGCACGGGCTCGAAGTGCTCAAGAAGCTGCGCGGCCGCGGCGATGCGCTGCCGGTGCTCATCCTCACGGCGGCCGACAGCGTGGAAGAGCGCGTGCAGGGGCTGGACTATGGTGCCGACGACTACATGGCCAAGCCGTTTGCGCTGTCCGAGCTGGAGGCGCGCGTGCGCGCCCTCACGCGGCGCGGTATGGGCGGCGCCAGCAGCACCATCAAGCACGGCCCGCTGGTCTACGACCAGGCCGGCCGCGTGGCCACCATCGACGGCAAGATGGTCGAGCTGTCGGCGCGCGAGCTGGGCCTGCTGGAAGTGCTGCTGCAGCGGGCCGGCCGGCTGGTCAGCAAGGACCAGTTGGTCGAGCGCCTGTGCGAGTGGGGCGACGAAGTCAGCAACAACGCCATCGAGGTCTACATCCACCGGCTGCGCAAGAAGATAGAGCGCGGCCCCATCCGCATCGCCACCGTGCGCGGCCTGGGCTACTGCCTTGAGAAGATCGCGTCCTGAGGCCGCTGCCGTGGCTGTCAGGCCCGGGTTGGCTTGCCTGCGCATAGTGGTGGTTGCCGCGGGGCCGTGAACCCGTCGTAAGGGGCTGCCCGCCGATGAAAATCTTCCAGCGTGAACAGCGCTCCCTGTTCGGCGAGATCCTTGACTGGATGCTCACGCCGCTGCTGCTGCTGTGGCCCGTGAGCCTGGCGCTGACCTGGCTGGTGGCCCAGGGCCTGGCCAACAAACCCTTCGACCGCGCGCTGGAATACAACGCCCAGGCGCTGGCCCAGCTGGTGATGGTGCAGCACGGCAAGGTGCTGTTCAACCTGCCGCAGTCGGCCAGCGAGATCCTGCGTGCCGACGAATCGGACACCGTGTATTTCCAGGTGCTGGGCGTGAAGGGCGAATACCTGGCCGGCGAGCGCGACCTGCCGCCGCCGCCCGAGCCCGACGAGGCTCTGACTGGCGCGGCGCCTCCAGGCTTGCCGTCCGGCGGCACCGTGCAGCTGCGCGATGCGGAATTTCGCGGCATCGATCTGCGCGTGGCCCATGTCTGGGTGCGCATGCCCCTGCCGGGCGAACCGCAGGCCCTGGTCCAGGTGGCCGAGACGCGCGAAAAGCGCAGCGTGCTGGCCACGGAAATCATCAAGGGCGTGATGCTGCCGCAGTTCGTCATCCTGCCGCTGGCCGCGCTGCTGGTGTGGCTGGCGCTGGCGCGCGGCATCAAGCCGCTGCACCGGCTGGAGGAGCGCATCCGCGCGCGCCGGCCCGAGGACCTTTCGCCCATCAACCACAAGGACGTGCCGCTGGAAGTCGTGCCGCTGGTGGATTCGGTCAATGACCTGCTGGGCCGCCTGGGCGACTCGCTGGCCACGCAAAAGCGCTTCCTGGCCGACGCGGCCCACCAGCTCAAGACGCCGCTGGCCGGGCTGCGCATGCAGGCCGAACTGGCCCAGCGCGAGGGCGTGAGCACGGAGGAGTTGCGGCAGTCCCTGGCACAGATTGCGCGCTCCAGCATCCGCGCCACGCACACGGTGAACCAGTTGCTGGCGCTGGCGCGTGCCGAGAGCGCGGGCCTGGGGCGGGGCCTGGCCATGCAGCCGTGCAACCTGGTGCGCATCGTCACCGACGTGGTGCGCGACTGCCTGCCGCGCGCCATGGACAAGCATGTGGACCTGGGCTATGACGGCGCCGAGTCCTCGGCCGCCGGCGTCTGGCTGCAGGGCAATGCCACGCTGCTGACCGAGCTGGTGCGCAACCTCGTGGACAACGCCATCAACTACACGCCTTCCACCAGCAGCCGGCCGGGCATGGTCACCGTGCGTGTGCTGGCCGATCCTTTTGGTCAGGTCCTGCTGCTGCAGGTGGAGGATTCGGGGCCGGGCGTGCCCGAGGCCGAGCGCGAGCTGGTGTTCCAGCCGTTCTACCGCGTGCTGGGCTCGGAGGCCGATGGCTCGGGCCTGGGCCTGCCCATCGTGCTGGAGATTGCGCGCCAGCATGGCGGGCAGGTGGTGCTGGAGGATGCGCATCCGGGCCAGCAGCCACCGGGCGCACGCTTCAGCGTGCGCTTCACAGCACTGCGCTCGCCGCCGCCGCCTAAGCCTGCGGCATAGGTGGCGCCTGACCGGCTGCCGCAGGGGCATCGGGGGCTGCAGGGGCCATCGCCACCCGTCCCGGTGTCTGCGCCGCATGGTCCACCAACCAGTTGCGGAAGATGCCCAGCGTGCCATGGTTGGCACGGTCGGCCGGATAGCACAGCCAGTAGCCCAGGGCGCTCTGGTAGCCGTGCTGGGGCAGGGGCTCGTTCACCAGGCCGGCGGCAAGCTCGTCAAGCACCAGGCAGCGTGGCACCAGTGCGATGCCCATGCCCGCCATCACGGCGCGGATGATGGTCTGGAACTGGTCGAACTGCGGGCCCGCCAGCGGGCTGATGCCGTGGATGCCGTGGGCCTCGCTCCAGCGCGCCCAGGCGTCGGCAATGGTCACGTGGCGCAGCCGCGTGCAGCGCGCCACGTCCTGGGGCGTGGTGATGCGCGCCTCGGGGCCCGTGCCATGTGGCGGTGCGATCAGCGCCACCTGGCGGCCCACCAGATAGTGGGCGTGCGCGCCGCTCCAATGCCCGTCCCCGAACAAAATCGCGCAGTCCAGACCCGGACTGTCAAATTGGTAGCTGTGTACGTAGGGTACAAAGTGCAGCGTGATCTGTGGATAGCGCTGCTGAAACTGGGGCAGCCTGGGGATCAGCCACTTGGCCGCGAAAGTCGGCAGCGATGACAGGTGCAGCGCGCCTCGGCTGTCATCGCTGGTGATGAGTTCGAGGGTGGCCGCCTCCAGCTGGCCCAGCAGGGCGCGCACGGCGCGCTCGTAGCGTTCGCCCGCAGGCGTCAGGCTCAAGCGCTTGCGCTCGCGTTCGAACAGCGGCACGCCCACCCACTTCTCCAGCTCCTGGATCTGCTTGCTGACTGCGCTTTGCGTCAAGTGCAAGGCTTCGGCCGCGCGCGAGACACCTCCGAAGCGCACCACGGTGGAGAAGGCGCGCAGCAGATGTATGGGCGGGTTGAGGCGGCGCAAACTCATGACAGGGATATGATGAAACTATTCCTGTTCGGAATATTAACAGGCACAGTATTTGCTTTTTTTGTGAGCAGATTTCTTTTAATCTGACCTTGTTTGTAAGAAAGATCCTATGCAACGACGCCATTTCCTTGCTTCCATCGCCGCTTCTTCTGTCGTTCCTGGAATGTCCTTCGCCCAGGAAACCACCCGTCCCCTGCGCATCGTCGTTCCGTTCCCTGCTGGTGGCTCCACCGACATGGTCCCGCGCAACATGCAGGACGTGCTGCCCAAGTTGCTGGGCGGCCAGGCGGTGGTGATCGAGAACAAGGCCGGCGCCGGCGGCTCCATCGGCATGGCCGAAGTGGCACGTGCCACCGACGGCGTGACCTTCGGGATTGCCACGCTGTCCACCCATGGCGTGAACCCCGCCGTGTTCAAGAAGCTGCCCTACGACGCCATCAACGACTTTGTCGGCGTGACCGAGATCGTCAAGGCGCCCGGCGTGATCGTGATCAACCCCAAGCTGGTGCCTGCCAACAACTTTGCCGAGTTCGTGAAGTACCTGAAGGCCAACCCCGGCAAGGTCAGCTTCGCCACGCCCGGCAACGGCACCATCGGCCACATGTGGGGCGCCCAGTTCATGAAGAGCACGGGCACAGAGATGCAGCACATTCCCTACCGTGGTGCAGGCCCGGCCATCAACGACGTGCTCGGCGGCCAGGTGCCCGTGTACTTCGACCAGGTCGCGTCCTCGCTGCCCCACATCAAGGGCGGCAAGGTCAAGGCCCTGGCCGTGTCCTGGCATGAGCGCCTGGACGTGCTGCCCGATGTGCAGACCTACGCCGAAGCCGGCCACGCCGACCTGAACGATCCTTCCTGGTTCGGCCTCGTGGCCCCCAAGAGCACGCCGCCCGAGCAGATCGCCCGCGTGCAAAAGGCCATCGCGGCCGCGCTCAAGGACCCGGCCGTGCAAAAGCGCATGGCTGCCCAGGGCCTGTACATCTCCGGCACCAGCAGCGATGCTTTCACCAAGCAGATCGCCAGCGAAGTGGCCAAGATGAAGAAGATTGCCGCCACGGCCCAGATCCAGCTGGATTAAAGGCTCCCCCTGAGGCGCTTCGCGCCTTCCCCCTCTCTCGCTTCGCGGGAGGGGGACGACGCCCTCGCTGCGGGGCGGCCCTTGCTCGGCGTCCCTGGCCTGGGACGCGCCAGTTTCATGGCGGGCTGGCCGCAGCGCAGCGGTGCAATGCGTAACCGAGATAGACCACTTCCTCATGCATCCCGTCCTGCGACTGATCAGTCAGAACTTCCTGCAATCCCTGCCCGGTGCGGCAGGCTCCGGCGCGGCCGATGCCGCGCAGCCCATGGTGACCAGCGTGGCCGGCACCAGCGCCGTGGTGCTGGACTCGCCGCACAGCGGCACGGTCTACCCGCAGGACTTCGGCTCCTGCCTGCCGCTGGCCACGCTGCGCCAGGCCGAGGACACGCATGTGGAGAAGATCTATGCCTTTGCGCCAGGCATGGGCGTGGGCTGGGTGGAGGCGCATTTCCCGCGCATCTACCTGGATGCCAACCGCGACACCACCGAGATCGACACCACCATGATCGAAGGCGACTGGCCGCTGCCCGTCACCACCGACCAGGTCGTGCTGCAGAAGGTCCGCCTGGGCAAGGGCCTGATCTGGAAGTTCACCGACGAGGGCGTGCCCATCTACGACCGCCAGTTGCCGGCCTCCGAGCTGCTGCAGCGCATCGAGCGCTGCTGGAAGCCCTACCACGCCGCCGTGGAGCGCGCCATTGACGCCGCCCATGCGCGCCATGGCTACAGCATCCACATCAACTGCCATTCCATGCCTTCCGTCGCCGCCAGCCATGCCACGCTGCACCCGGGCCTGGTGCATGCCGACTTCGTCATCGGCGACCGCGACGGCAGCACGGCCAGCCCCGCGCTGTCCGAGCGCATCTGCGCCTTCCTGCGCGAGCGCGGCTACAGCGTGGACTACAACCATCCCTACAAGGGCGTGGAGCTGGTGCGCCGCTACGGCAAGCCTGCCGAGCACCGCCACAGCATCCAGATCGAGATCAACCGCAAGCTCTACATGAACGAGCAGACCCTGGAACTGGACCAGGCCGGCTACCTGCGCCTGACCACCGATCTGAAGGTCTTGGTCGAGCAGCTCATGGCCACCGACCCGCGCGCGCTCTGACCCGCGGCGGCTGAAATGAAAAAGGCCCGCGATCCTGTGATCGCGGGCCTTTTCGCATGGCGTGCCCAACGGGTTCAGCAGGGTTTGAACGGCTTGCCCTCGAAGGCCTTGCCGCCCATGGCCTCGACCTGGCTGCGCAGTGCGGCCGTGGCCTGGGGCAGGCGCAGGGTGTAGAGCGTGATGTCGGGGCGCTCCTGCACCACGCGGGCCGTGCGCACGCCCTGGCGCGCGAAGTTGGTCAGCTCGCGCGTGGCCGCTTCCTCGGTGGAAAAGCGGCCCAGCGACAGGCCCGGCTCCAGCGCGCCGCCCGCACGGTCGAAATCGATCTTGCGGGCGCGCAGTTCGGCGCGTTTGCGTTCCAGGAATTCGGCGTCGGGGAACTTGCCCATGTAAACCATCCAGCGGCCCGGCTGGTGCGTGCTGCTCAGGTCCCATTGGTCGCTGGCGACCTGGGCGATGAGGCCGCGGCGCAGCGCCTCGGCATGGCGGTCTTCGATGCCCGTGGCCACCAGGCAGCTGGTGGGCTGGCCTGCAGCCTGGGCGGGCCTGGGTGCAGGGGCGGGCTCCTCGCCGCCTGCCGGGGTGGGGGCCGGCGCTGGCGTGGACGGGGCGGCGGCCGGCGAGGGCGTGGTGGATGCGTTGTCCACGCTCAGCAGGCTCAGCGCCTCGGGGCGCACCTGCTGGGCCAGGCGCTCGGGCTCGGTCGTGGACGGGGGGGCCAGGCCCAGGGCCTGGAGCTGGCCGTGGCTCCAGAGGTAGTAGCCGGCATTGGCCAGCACCAGCAGCAGAAAGGCAATTCGCAGCATGTCGTTTCTCGGCGGGCCTAGTGCATCAATCGCTCTAGCCTACAGCAGCCGGCCGCACGCTGATTTCCGAGCTGGTGATGGCCTGCAGGCCGCGCGCCGTGCGCACCAGCAGCGCGCCATCGCGGCCCACGCCTTCGGCCATGCCGCTTTCGCCGTCGCTGAGATTGACGGCGCGCCCGCGCAGCAGGTCGCGCTGTGCAAAGCGGTCCACCAGCGGCGCAAAGCCCTGGGCGGCAAAGGCCTGGATGTCGGACACCAGTCCCGGCAGCACGCAGGCCAGGGCGGTGGGCGCGTCCAGGCGCTCGTCCAGTTCCAGCAGGCTGGCCGGCGGCGTGCGCATGCCGTCGCCGGGGCGGGGGCGCACATTCAGGCCGATGCCCACGACCACGTAGCGCGGCGTGCCGGGCTCATGCGCGGCGCTGCCGACAAAGCTGGCGGTCTCGATCAGGATGCCGCCGAGCTTGCGGTCGCCGTCGATCCACAGGTCGTTGGGCCATTTGAGGCCGATGCGCGGGCGCTGCGAGCCCGGGGCGGGCAATTGCGGCTGCAGGCTTTGCGCCACGCTCAGGCCCACGGCCAGCGACAGGCCGGACCAGTCGGCAGGCGCCAGCGGCATGCCCAGCGAGAAGGTCAGCGAATCGCCCACGCCGCTGGTCCACTGGCGGCCCAGCCGGCCCCGGCCGGCGGTCTGCACTTCGGTCACCAGCAGCACGGGTTCGTTGCGGCCATCGCGGGCGCGTGCCATCAGCTCGGTGTTGGTCGAGCCGATGCTGGGCACGATCTCCACGGAAAAGCCCGGCAGTTGCGGCTCGATGGCCTGCCACAGCGACTCCGCAGGCCAGTGGATGGGGGACGAAGCCATCATGCGCCCGCCTTTGTCGAGGATGTGCCGGATTTCTTCTTCGGCTCTTGCGTGGGTTTGCCCAAAGGCTTTGGCGCTTGGGCCTGCTGTTTTTGGGGCCGCTTTGCCTTTTCAGACTTTTCCGATTTCGGCTTTGCGCCGGCCGGCAACGCATCGCCGGGCATGGGCGGGCGCCAGCCGCGCTTGGGCGCCAGCAGCGTGCCGCGGCAGGTGGCCGCACCGCACCAGCAGGGATACTCGGCCTTCAGCTTCCTGGTGTAGGGTTCGTCGATGATCAGGCCGTAGTCGTAGCTCAGCTCCTCGCCGGCGGCGATGTTGCGCAGTGCGACGATGAAGATGCGGCCATCGCGCTCGTCGGTGTAGCAGTTGGGCGCGCAGCTGTGGTTGATCCAGCGCGAGGAATTGCCGCCGTAGTTGGCATCGATCACGCGGTCTTCGTCGATGTGGAAGTAGAAGGTATGGTTGGGCTGGCTGGGGTCGTGCGGGTGCCTGTCCTGGGCTTCCTGCCAGCTGACGATTTCCCCTACGTACTCGACAAGGACCTCGCCTTCGGCAAGATCCTGCACGGCGAAGACGCCCTTGCCATGGACACCCGAGCGGCGGGTCTGGATACGGCGGCCGCCGGAAGGGGCCAAAGCTGTGCGGGGCATGTTTTCTCTGATAACTTGAATAGGCACACATGCGCGTGCGCGTACACGTACGTACACGCGTGAGCCATGGATTGTAGAAGCGCAGGCATGCGACATGCAGCTCCTGCGGGGAATGACGAGTACACACAATGACAAAGACCCTGGTGATTGCTGAGAAGCCTTCGGTCGCGCAGGACATCGTCCGCGCGTTGACTCCGGTGGCGGGCAAATTCGACAAGCACGATGAATACTTCGAGAGCGAGCACTACGTCGTGACCAGCGCCGTGGGCCACCTGGTGGAAATCCAGGCGCCCGAGGAATTCGACGTCAAGCGCGGCAAATGGAGTTTTGCCAACCTGCCGGTGATTCCGCCGTATTTCGACCTCAAGCCCGTGGACAAGACCAAGAGCCGGCTCAATGCCGTGGTCAAGCTGGCCAAGCGCAAGGACGTCACCGAACTCATCAACGCCTGCGACGCGGGCCGCGAGGGTGAGCTGATCTTCCGCCTGATCGAGCAGTACGCTGCAGGTGCCAAGCCGGACGGCAAGGGCCTGGGCAAGCCGGTCAAGCGTCTGTGGCTGCAGTCCATGACGCCGCAGGCCATCCGCGACGGCTTCCAGAACCTGCGCAGCGACAGCCAGATGCAGGGCCTTGCCAGCGCGGCGCGCAGCCGCTCCGAGGCCGACTGGCTGGTGGGCATCAACGGCACGCGCGCCATGACGGCCTTCAATTCGCGCGACGGCGGCTTCTTCCTGACCACCGTGGGCCGCGTGCAGACGCCCACGCTGTCCCTGGTGGTGGAGCGCGAGGAAAAGATCCGCAAGTTCGTCAGCCGCGACTACTGGGAAGTGCATGCCGCCTTCGACGCGCAGGCCGGCCAGTACCTGGGCAAGTGGTTCGATCCCCAATGGAAGAAGAGCGAGGATGCGGAAGCCCGCGCCGACCGCATCTGGAACCAGCGCGACGCCCAGGCCATCGCCGACGCCGTGCGCGGCAAGCCGGCCCAGGTCACCGAGGAGTCCAAGCCCACGTCCCAGGCCAGCCCGCTGCTGTTCGACCTGACCAGCCTGCAGCGCGAGGCCAACGGCAAGTTCGGCTTCTCGGCCAAGACCACGCTGGCGCTGGCGCAAAGCCTGTACGAGCGCCACAAGGCCCTGACCTACCCGCGTACCGATTCGCGCGCCCTGCCCGAGGACTACGTGCCCGTGGCGCACCAGACCTTCGCCATGCTGGCCGGCAGCGGCATGCGCCACCTGGCGCCCTTTGCCCAGCAGGCGCTGGACGAGAACTATGTGCGCCCGACCAAGCGCATCTTCGACAACAGCAAGGTGTCGGATCACTTTGCCATCATCCCGACCACGCAGGCGCCCAGCGGCCTGTCCGAGGCCGAGCAAAAGCTCTATGACCTCGTCGTGCGCCGCTTCATGGCCGTGTTCTTCCCGAGTGCCGAGCACCAGGTGACCACGCGCATCAGCAAGGTCGAGCAGCACAGCTTCAAGACCGAAGGCAAGATCCTGGTCAAGCCCGGTTGGCTGGCCATCTACGGCAAGGAGGCCGCCAACGAGGTCGAAGGCGGCAAGGACGGCGACAAGGGCCAGCCCCTGGTCGCGGTGCAGCCCGGCGAGCAGCCGCGCGCCGGCCAGGTCGATCCCAAGGGCCTCAAGACCAAGCCGCCCGCGCGCTACTCCGAAGCCACGCTGCTGGGCGCCATGGAAAGCGCGGGCAAGCAGGTGGAGGACGACGAGCTGCGCGAGGCCATGCAGGAAAAGGGCCTGGGCACGCCTGCCACGCGCGCGGCCATCATCGAAGGCCTGCTGACCGAAAAGTACATGCTGCGCGAAGGCCGCGAGCTGATTCCCACGGCCAAGGCCTTCCAGCTCATGACGCTGCTGCGCGGCCTGGGCGTGGAAGAGC
Source organism: Delftia sp. WSY_16 (assembly GCF_043104415.1). Lineage (NCBI taxonomy): Bacteria > Pseudomonadati > Pseudomonadota > Betaproteobacteria > Burkholderiales > Comamonadaceae > Delftia > Delftia sp. WSY_16. The sequence goes on from NZ_JBICKS010000023.1 coordinate 87,138, forward strand.
TCTCGCGCGCCGACCTCACCGGTGAATGGGAATACAAGCTGGCCCAGATGGAAAAGGGCCAGCTCTCGCGCGATGCCTTCATGCAGCAGATCCAGTCCATGACGGAAAAGCTGGTCAAGAAGGCCAAGGAATACGACCGAGACACCGTGCCCGGCGACTACGCCACCCTGTCCACGCCTTGCCCCAACTGCGGCGGCGTGGTCAAGGAGAACTACCGCCGCTACGGCTGCACGGGCAGCGACGGCCAGGGCGCGGGCTGCGGCTTCTCGTTCACCAAGTCGCCTGCAGGCCGCACCTTCGAGACGGCCGAGGCCGAGCAACTGCTGCGCGACCGCCGCCTGGGCCCGCTGGACGGCTTTCGCTCCAAGGCAGGCTGGCCCTTCGTGGCCGAAGTCACCATCGTGCGCGACGAGGAAGGCGGCAACTACAAGCTCGAGTTCGACTTTGGCGACGACGCCGCTTCCGAAGACACGGGCGAGCTGGTGGACTTCGCCAGCCAGCAATCGCTGGGCCCCTGCCCCAAGTGCGGCGCGCCCGTCTTCGAGCACGGCAGCAACTACGTCTGCGCCAAGGCCGTGCCCACGCTGGCCCAGGCCACGCCCAGCTGCGACTTCAAGAGCGGGCAGATCATCCTGCAGCAGCCCATAGAGCGCGAGCAGATGCAAAAGCTGCTGCAGACCGGCAAGACCGACCTGCTGGACAAGTTCGTTTCCAACCGCACGCGGCGCAGCTTCAAGGCCTTCCTGGTCTGGGATGGCGCGGCCGGCAAGGTGAACTTCGAGTTCGAGCAGCGCGACAGCAAATACCCGCCGCGCAAGACGGCGGCCGCCAAGAGCGCGCCGGCCAAGAAGGCACCTGCCAAGAAGGCCGCGGCCAAGACCACGGCAAAGACCGCCACCAAGACTGCGCGCAAGCCGGCTGCCGGCACGCTGCAGCCCAGCGCGGCCCTGGCCGCCGTCATCGGCGAAGGCACGGTGGCGCGTACCGAAGTGGTCAAGAAGCTGTGGGAATACGTCAAGGCCCAGAACCTGCAGGACCCCAAGGACAAGCGCGTCATCCGCGCCGACGACAAGCTGCGGCCCGTCTTCGGCAAGGACAGCGTGAACATGTTCGAGCTGGCCGGCATCGTGGGGAAACATCTCACCCCCTGAGGCGCTTACGCGCCTTCCCCCTCTCTACTCGCTCCGCGAGGGAGGGGGACGACACCCTCGGTGCGGGGCGGCGCGGCCGGCTTAGGCCCTTCCTCGGTGTCCCTGGCTTTGGGGCGCGCCAGTTTTGAGGGCAGTGTTTGAGCTCTACACCAGCGGGTCGCCGGCCTGACATGGGGGCAACACATGCTTGGGCTAATCTAGCGGGCATGGATACCGAAATGCTCACCCCGGCAGCGGCTGCCGCCGCTGCTTCCTCCCCGGCGCCCTCGCGCTCCATCCGCCTGGACGGCGCCTCCAACTTCCGAGACCTCGGTGGCTACGCGGGCCTGGATGGCCGGCGCGTGCGCTGGCGCACGCTGTTCCGTGCCGACCACCTGGCCGGCCTCAGCGCAGCGGACCTGGACGTGCTGCAGGGCCTGAAGCTCGCGCGCAGCGCGGACTTCCGGGGCAAGATGGAAAGCGCCCACCTGGCCTACGAATGGCCGGGCATTGCCCGCCATGCGCTCATCGTCGAGCCCACCGTGGTGCAGCGCGCCAGTGCCCTGATCGCCGCAGGCAACGACCTCACGGCCGCCCATGCCGAGGAGCTGATGCAGGACACCTACCGCAGCTTCGTGCACGCCTACGCACCGCGCTTTGCACAGTTGTTCCAGCTGCTGCTGGACAGCCAGGATCCGCTGGTCTTCCACTGCACGGCCGGCAAGGACCGCACGGGCTGGGCTGCCGCCTTGCTGCTCACCGCGCTGGGCGTGGACGAGGACACCGTGATGCAGGACTACCTGCTGACCAACCAGCTCTACCAGCGGCCCGCTACCACCTTCGCCCCCATGCCAGCCGAAGTGATGGATGTGCTGTGGCGCGTGCAGGCCTCCTACCTTGCGGCCGCCACCGACATGGTGCGGGCCGACTTCGGGGGGATGGAAGGGTATCTGCGGGATGCGCTGGGCATCGACAGTGCGGCACGCGAGCGGCTGGCCGCGCTTTACCTCGAAGGGTGATTACCTTCGCTCACGGGGCGGCAGGATGGCGCGGCTAACATGGGCTGTGCCGGTCGGTTGCGCCGGAGTTCAAGGAGATTGCGATGAAATACGGCATGCGTGAGCTGGCCGCGATGGTGCTGGTGGCCCTGAGTGTGGGGCTGGCTGGCTGTGCGGGTGGGGTGCCTGGGGATGTTTCGGGGAGCCAGGCGTCCAGTGCCAGTGGGGTGACGGTGTTTGGGACTGTGGATGCCAATGTGAGTCATACGCGGACTTCGCGGTGACTTGGTTTCTTGCCTGATCTGGGCTGTTCTTCTGGACTGATTTTTGCTGCGTGCCTTTGCGGCGGGCAGGAGCCGGGTTTCGGCCCGGCGGCCGACTCCCTTTCTTATCGCGCGACCGGAGTGCCGGCCATAAGAAAGGAAGCAAAGAAGCGCGCCCCGCACTGCCCACGACCCTTCGCTTCGCTACGGGCGACCTGCGTTGGCAGAAGGGGGGAGGCTGGGGAACAGCCAACAGCCAGCCGGGTCAGGGCCGGATCGGCGTGATCATCACGCCGGTGCCTGCGGGGGCGTCTTCGCCGCCGGGCAGGGCGGGTGTGGCGGGGGTGGCTTCCTGCAATGCGCGCTGGTCCGTGGGGCCCAGCGTGCCCTGGGTGAGGGGGATGCTGGGGGCGGGCAGGGCGGGGGTGCTTTCTATGATTTCCTCGCCGGGCGACAGGCCCGGGCCGGGTGGCTCCGTGGGCTCGGGTGCGGGTTCAGGGGTCGGCGCCGGCTCCGGGGTGGCGGGTTGGCCGGGCTGTGCGGGCGGCTGCTGGTCGGGCCACCAGCCCTGCATGCGTTCGCGCAGGCGGCCGACCATGTCGGACCACCAGTGGCTTTGTTCGGGTGGCTCGAAGCGGGCCTTGGCGTCGATGACGGGGCTGCGCAGGGCGCGGGACATGAAGTCTCCCACCATGGGCAGGGCGCTGCGCGAGCCCTGGCCCCAGCGGTCGCTGCGCAGGGTGATGCGCGCGTCGTTGAAGCCGGCCCAGGCGCCGGTGACGATTTCCGGGTGCATGAGGATGAACCAGCCATCGGCATTGCCCTGGGTGGTGCCGGTCTTGCCGGCCACGTCGGCGTGGATGCCGTAGCGCTGGCGCACGGCCACGGCCGTGCCTTTGTCCACCACGGCGCGCAGCATGTCCACCAGGGCGTAGGCGTGGTCTTCGTCCAGCGCGCGCTCGGGCTTGGGCGGGCTGAATTCGGCGATGACCTTGCCGTCGGCGTCCTCGATGCGCGTGACCATCATGGGCGGCAGCCAGCGGCCACCGTGGGCCAGGCTGGCATAGGCGTTGACCATCTCCAGCAGTGACACCGGGCTGCTGCCCAGGGCCAGGGCGGGAACCTCGTCCAGCGGGCTCTGGCGCACGCCCAGGGCGCGCGCCAGGCGTGCCACGCGGGCGGGGCCCACGGACTGCATGACTTCGGCGGTGATGGTGTTCTTGGAGTAGGCCAGGGCGTCGCGCAGCGTCATCTCGCGGCCCGTGGGGGGCGTGGCGTCGGTGGGGCGCCAGACTTCGCCGCCGGCCAGCTGGATTTCCACGGGGCTGTCCACGCGCTTGTCGTCGGGGGTGGCGCCCTGCTGCAGCGCGGCGCCATAGACAAAGGGCTTGAAGGTGGAGCCGGGCTGGCGCCGTGCCTGCTGCACGTGGTCGTAGGCGTCCTGCGTGAAGTCGCGGCTGCCTACCCATGCCAGCACTTCGGAGGTGGCCGGGTTCAGCGCTACGAAGCCTGCCTGCACGCGGGTCTTGTCCTCGCGCAGCTGCTTCATGAAGGCCTTGTCGGCCAGCAGGGCCTTGAGGGTGTCTTCCTCGCTGTCCTTGTCCGTTGCCTTGTCCTTGCCTTGGCTGTCCGCGCGTTTGCGCGCGGCACGCCAGGCGGGGGTCTCTCGCACGAGTTGCTGCACCAGCGGGTTGGAGGCGTTCCAGCCGTCGCGCTGGCTCCAGGCGCCATTGGCCACGCCCTGCAGCGTGCGCGTCTGGCGCGCCACGGCCTGGTTGGCCCAGTTCTGCAGGCGCGAGTCGATGGTGGTGTGCACCACCAAGCCATCGGTGTAGATGTTGTAGTCGTTGCGGTCGGCCCAGTCGATCAGCCACTTGCGCAGATGCTGCGCGAAGTGCGGCGCCATTCCCAGGGGCTCTTCCTGGCGCTCGAAGTTGATGCGCATGGGACGCTTCTTGAGCTGGGCGAACTCGGCCTCCTGCAGCACGCCGCGCTTGACCATTTGCGACAGCACCGTGTTGCGGCGGTACAGCGCGCGGTCGGGGTTGAGCACGGGGTTGTAGTAGCTCGTGCCCTTGAGCATGCCCACCAGCGTGGCGCTTTCCAGCACCGTCAGCCGCGCGGCCGGCTTGTCGAAATAGGTGCGCGCCGCCATCTCTATGCCGAAGGCGTTGTAGAGGAAGGGCACGGTGTTCAGATAGGTCTCGAGGATCTCGTCCTTGGTGTAGAGCGCCTCGATCTTGAAGGCCGTGATCGCCTCCTTGAGCTTGCGGTTGAGCGTGGGCGCGCGGCCGATTTCGGTCGGGTACAGGTTGCGTGCGAGCTGCTGGGTGAGGGTGGAGCCGCCCTGCGGATCGCCGCGCAGCGTGTGCACCACCGAGCCCAGCGTGCGGCGCCAGTCCATGCCGTGGTGCTCGTAGAAGCGGTGGTCCTCGGTGGCGATCAGCGCCTTGATCACCGAGGGCGACATCTCGTCGAGCTTCACCCACTGCCGGTTGCTGCGCTTGAACTGCGCGAGCTGCTTGCCATCCGCGCTCATGATCTGGGCTGGCTGCTCCAGCTTGGCCTTGCGTATGTCGCGGATGCCGGGCGTGAACGGGATCAGGGCCAGCACATACAGCGCGAACAGCAGCGGCAGCGCAGCGGCGAACAGCAGCCATTCGCGCCGGGTGGGCCGGCGGTGCCACCAGGGCAGGGCCGCCACGCGCTGGCCGATGCGGCTGGCCAGCAGCCTTTGCCAGGCTGCGAGCACAGCGTCGGGCAGCTTCAAGTCATTGAAAGAAAAGCGCATATTGCAAGACGGCCCTGATGACAGGACATCAGGGCCGATAGGGCGGGACCATTCCGCGAAGGCTAGAGAATGCCCAAAAAAGCGGCACCCCGCTCGCGCGGGGTGCCTTGCCTATGGGCCAAGCCCCGGTATTGTCGGGCTGGCGTGTACTGGCGGGAAGTGCTTATTTCTCCAGCCAGTCGGACAGCTCGTCCGCATGCTCCTGCTCCTGCTCCAGGATGGATTCGATCAGCCGGCGCGTGGTGGGGTCCTTGTCGCCGATCAGGTCGATCATCTGGCTGTAGGCCTCGATGGCCACGCGCTCGGCGATCAGGTTGGTGCGGATCATGGCCTTCAGGTCCGTCTCGCCGTTGTAGTCGGCATGGCTGCGCTGGGTCAGCGTCTGGGGGTTGAAGTCGGGCTCGCCGCCCAGCTGCACGATGCGCTGGGCCAGCTTGTCGGCGTGGGCCATTTCCTCGTTGGCATGGACCAGGAACTCGTCGGCGATGGCCGGCGAGGCCAGACCGACGGCGGTGAAGTGATGGCGCTTGTAGCGCATCACGCACACCAGCTCGGTGGCCAGCGAGTCATTGAGCAGCTTGATGATGTCCTCGCGCCAGGGCCCGAAATGCGGGGTCACGGCGCCATCGTCCAGGCTGCGCTTGGCAGCCTCCAGGGCCTTGGGGTCCAGCGCCAGGTGGCCGTTGCCGGGGTTGGATTTGGCTTGCTTCGTGGGGGTGCTGTTGGTGTTCATACAGGTGGTCTCTTCATCGTGGGACGGAAACTACGGCAGGCATGCGCCTATGCGGCTTGTAAACACCTGCCAGCGAAACGGGACCAGGCGGGCCGCTGTGCCCGCCTGTTGCCTTCCAAGGTAAGTTTTTGGCCGCCTGCTGTCTGTGAGACAAGTCCGCATCCCCATGCCCGGCCAGCGCGCCCCCGGGTGTCCCGGCGCTACCATGGGTGCTCCACTCCAGGAGCACCCGCATGAATGACACCGCCGCCGCGCCCCGCTCGGCCTACGACTTCGAGGCCACCTCCATCACGGGCCAGGCCGTCCCCCTGTCGGACTACCGCGGCAAGGTGCTGCTCATCGTCAACACCGCCAGCGCCTGCGGCTTCACTCCGCAGTACGCGGGACTGCAGGCGCTGCATGAGCAGTACGGCGAGCGCGGCCTGGTGGTGCTGGGCTTTCCGTGCAACCAGTTCGGTTCCCAGGAAAAGGGCAGCGAATCGGAAATCGCCAGTTTCTGCGACCTGAACTTTGGCGTGCGCTTCCCGCTCATGGGCAAGATCGACGTCAACGGCGCCAACGCCCACCCGCTGTACCGCTGGCTCACGGCCGAGGCGCCGGGCGTGCTGGGCACCAAGGCCATCAAGTGGAACTTCACCAAATTCCTCGTCGGCCGCGACGGCCAGGTCATCCGCCGCTATGCGCCGCAGGATGCGCCGGCCAAGCTGTCCACGGACATCGAGGCCGCGCTGGCGCTTTGATGCGCTGACCGCGCCTGTCCATCAGGGTTTCACGCAGGGCCGGCAGCGCGGGCCGGCCGCACGCCATGGTTAGCATGCTCCTTGACATCACAACAAGGAGACAACACCCGTGAAAGCCTTTCGCCGCACCGCCCTCGCCCTGCTCACTGCCTGCACCCTGCCCATGATTGCTACCAGCGCCGCCGCCCAGGACAAGCCCGTGGTCCAGTTCATCGCCACGGGCGGCACCATCGCCATGAAGATCGACCCGGTCAAGAACGCGCCCGTGCCCGCGATCTCGGGCGACGACCTGCTGGCCACCGTGCCCGACGTGGGCAAGTACGCGCGTATCCAGGTCAACAACCTGTCCAACGTGCCCTCCGACTACATGGACCCGGCCCGCTGGGTGCAGCTCACCCAGGCCGTACAGGCCGCGCTGGCCCGCCCTGAGGTGGCTGGCGCCATCGTCTCGCACGGCACGGACACGCTGGAGGAAACCGCCTTCTGGCTGGACCTGACCGTGCAGTCGTCCAAGCCCGTCGTGCTCATCGGCGCGCAGCGCAATGCCTCGGTGTCCGACTTCGACGGCCCGCGCAACCTGCTCAACGCCGTGCGCATCGCCGTGGACCCCAAGGCGCGCGACAAGGGCGCCATGCTGGCCATGAACAACCAGATCAACGCCGCGCGCTACGTCACCAAGACACACACGGCCAACGTGGAGACCTTCCGCTCGGGTGAATTCGGCTTCCTGGGCGAGGTCTACCCGGACCGCGTCAGCTTCGCCTCCGCCCCCGCGCGCCGCCAGCACCTGCCCATCCAGGCGCAGACCATGCCCGAGGTGGAAATCTTCCCCATGTACGGCGGTGCCAACGGCCAGGCCGTGCGCCAGGCGGTGGACCGTGGCGTCAAGGGCATCGTCATCGACGCCCTGGGCATGGGCAACATGAACGTCGCCATGCTCGATGCCGCCAAGTACGCCATCGGCAAGAACGTGCCCGTGGTCGTCAGCACGCGCGTGCACAACGGCCGCGTCATGCCCAGCTACGGCTTCGAGGGCGGCGGCAAGACCTCGTTCGAGGCCGGTGCCGTCATGGCCGACGACCTGCGCGCGCCCAAGGCGCGGATCCTGCTGATGCTGGCGCTGCAGTCCGGCGTGACGGGGCAGAAGGACCTGCAGGCAGTATTCGATCGCTAGTTCGACCGACAGGCCGCCGCAACCCTGCCGCACAGGCCCTGGTCTTGCGCGGCATTTCTGGCGGGGCACCGAGGTGGCACACTGGCAGCCCCATATGCCAACCAGGGCGCACCATGCAGGATGACGATCTCGAATACGTGGGCTTCTGGGCCCGCACCGGCGCCGCGCTGATCGACACCGTGATCCTGCTCGTGCTCATGCTGCCGGCCCTGATCTCCATCTACGGATGGGAATACCTGGAGTCCGAAAAACTGTTGCACGGCCCGGCCGATTTCGTCATCTCCTGGGTGCTGCCTGCCATTGCCGTCGTCATCTTCTGGATCAAGAAACAGGCGACGCCGGGCAAGATGATCATCTCCGCCAGGATCGCGGACGCGCAGACTGGCGCGGACATGAGCACACGGCAGGCCGTCATTCGCTACCTGGCCTATTTCGTGTCCATCATCCCGCTGTGCCTGGGGCTGATCTGGGTGGCCTTTGACCCGCGCAAGCAAGGCTGGCACGACAAGATTGCGGGCACCGTGGTGGTCAGGCCCAAGCACCGGGGCGTGCAGCCGGTGAAGTTTCACTGATATCCATATCGCACTGCTCCAGCGCGCTGGCCGTTTGTGCCTCGGCCTGCTTCAACGCCTTCTGGCTGTCTGCCAGGCTGCGGGCAAGGCCCGCCCCGTGGCTCAATCCTCTTCCAACCCCGGCTCGTCCACCACGAAGCCCGAGCCGTCCTCGTCGCAGAACACGCATTGCTGCACGAAGCTGTCCATGCTGCTGGCATGGAACCAGATCAGGCCCTGGTCTTCGTCGCAAAGCATGTCGGTCTGCTCGTCCACGCTGGCGGCGGCAAAGCCGCTCAGTTCCATTTCTTCGAGGAACTGCTCCAGGTCCTCGCAGCCCGCAAACAGCTCATGGTCCAGGCTGCCGATGCGGCCCTTGAAGGCGCCGTGCAGCACTTCCACGAAGGGGTTGCCGCCGGGGTCATGGCCAATGACCATGAAGTGCGCGGCAAACAGGTTCTCGCGCTGGTGGTCCTCCACGTCGCAGTGCTCCGAGCCTGCGCGGAAGTGGTGCAGGGTGCGCAGCCAGGCGTGGTTGTCGCCGGTCTCGTCGTCGGCCTGCAGGTAGTCCTCGCGGTCGGGCGCCGCTTCGAGCCGGTCGAAGTCCAGGCCGTTCTGCGTGATCAGGAACTGCGCGTAGGCGTCGGAGAAGCCTTGCTCGGCCTGGTATTCGCGCACCGCCTGGGCGTCGGGCAGGGCCAGGCCGAAGGGATTGGGAAAGCGCACTTGCATGGAACGGTCCTTGAAAAGGAGTGAACGGCGGCCACGCAGGCCGTGCCCGCAGGATGGTGCAGGCGTTGGGAGGCAGTTTGGTGACAGTTCCGCATCACGAAGAAACCACCAGCCTCGAATGCCCCACGCCACCGCCTTTCTCCACCCGCACCTGCACGGCGATGCGTTCCTTGAGCGCCTCCACGTGGCTGATGATGCCGATCATCTTGCCGCTGTCGTTGAGCCGGTCCAGCGCGGTGAGTGCGATCTCCAGCGTGTCGGCATCGAGCGTGCCGAAGCCTTCGTCGAGGAACAGGGAGTCGATGGAGGTCTTGTGGCTGACCAGGTCGGACAGCGCCAGGGCCAGGGCCAGACTGACGAGGAAGGCCTCGCCGCCCGATAGCGTGCGCGTGTCGCGCGGGGTGTCGCCCTGCCAGCTGTCGACGATGTCCAGTTCCAGCTCGCCCTCGGGCTTGCGGCGCAGCAGGTAGCGGCCGTGCAGGCGCGACAGGTGGAGGTTGGCCAGGTGCAGCAGGTGGTCCAGCGTGAGGCCTTGGGCAAAGCGCCGGTATTTGTCCCCCTTGGCCGAGCCGATGAGGCCGTCCAGGTGCTGCCACAGCTCGCTGTCGCTGGCCTGGGCCGCAATGCGCTCGAACAGGGCCTGCTGGCCCTGGCGGCGGCGCTGGTCGTCGGCCAGCTGGGTGCGGACGCCGCCCAGTTGTTCGCTGAGTGCGTTGCGGCGTTCCTCCAGCGTTTGCAGGCGGGCCTGGATTTCTTCGGGCGCCGCCTCGGTCAGGGCCTGGGCCTGCAGTTGCGCGTGCTCGCGCTGTGCGGCTTCGAGCAGGGTGGCAGCGCGCTGTTGTGCCGCCTGCAGTTGCTGGCGCAGCGCGACCAAGCGCTGGCGTTCGGGTGCGGGCAGCAGGGCCTGCAGGTAGGTGGGTTCGTCGGCAAAGGGGCTGGCGGCCAGGGCGGCCTGCCATGCGGATTCGGCCTGGGCCGCTTCCTCGCGCTGGCGGGCCAGCGTGGCCTGGGCCTGTTGCTGCTGGCCTTGCAGGGCATCCTGTTGCCGCGTGAGAGCGGCGATGTCGCTGGCGCATTCGGCCAGGGCCTGCGGCAGCTGTTCCACGGGCGGCAAGGGCAGGGAAGGCGGCTCTGCCACAGCCGTATCGGCGGGATGGTGCTGCGCCGTTCTCTGCGCCTGCCACTGTGTTTTCCACTGTGTTTCCCACTGTTTTTTCCAGCGCTGCGCATCGGCCTCGGCAGCCTCGCATTCCTTGCGCTGCAAGGCCATGGATTGGGCCAGTTGCTGCAGGTCGTGCCGCGCCTGTTGCCAGTGCTGCCATTCGGCTTCGCGCGCTTCAAGCCAGGGCTGGGCGTCGTCGGGCACCGTGTGGCCGGCCTCGCCGAGTGAAGCCTGCAACTGCGCGTTCAGCGCCTGGGCTTCGGCCTGCAGGCCGGCGATGGATTGCTGCAGTTCTTCGCGGCGTGCGCTGTGGTCGGCCAGGGCCTGCTGCTGCAGCGCAAGCTGGCCTTGCGCGGTCTGCAGTGACTGGCGGCTGTGCTGGGCGGCGTCCTTGGCCTGTTGCACGGCCTGCTCGCCTTGCTCGGCGGCCTGCACGGCGCGCTTGAGCGTGTCCAGCTGGCGGGCGCAGGCCTGGGCCGATGCGGCGAGGGTGTCGGCCTGTTGCCAACTGTCTGGCGCGAGTTGCAGGGGTTGCGCGAGGCCCTGCCATGTGTCGTTCCATGTGTCGTGCCAGCGTGCGATGTCCTGTTCCAGTTCGTCGGCCTGGCGCTGGCGCGCAGCCTGCGCGGCCGTGGTGGCGGCCAGCGTGGCGCGGGCGGTTTCGCCCTGGGTTTGCAGGGCGTCGAGTTCATCCTGCTTGCGGCGCAGCGCGGCTTCGGTGGCCGAGGCGTCCAGCGCTTCGTAGGCGGCCACGGCCGGGTGCTCTTGCGCGCCGCACAGCGGGCAGGGCTGGCCGGGCTGCAGGGCGTGGCGGTGCTCGGACAGGCTTTGGATGCGCTGCTCCTGGGCCAGCAGTTTTTGCTTGTCGCGGACCTGTTCTCGCACGTCTATGTAGCGCGTGCGCAGGGCTTGCCAGGTGTCCGTCTGCTGCTGCGCCAGTGCTGTTCCTTCGCGCAATTCCCGGGCCAGTGTCTGTTGCTGGCGCGCAAGTTCGCGGCGCTGCGCGGCCTGGGTTTCTGCCTGGCGCCACAGGTGCAGGCGGTCCTGCTCTGCCTGCTCGCGCGCGCGCAGCTCGGCCATGCCGCCGCTGCCTTGAAGGCGCTGCGCCTGTTCGTCCTGCGCGTGCTGGAGTGCGGCGCTGGCGCGGGCCTGGGCGTCGGTGGCGGCTTGGACCTGGGCCGCGCCGGCTTCGACGCTTTGCGCCATGCGGGCCTGTTCGGCATCCAGCTTGCGCAGGGCCTGCTGCTGGTGGGCCGCCTGCTGTTGCTGGCTGGCGCGCAGCTTGAACTGCTGGCGCCAGCTGCCCAGGCGCTCGCCCAGCAGGGCATGGGCTGCATGGTGGGTGCAGAACTGTTCCAGCGTTTGGTACTCGGCCTGCTGGCGGGCCAGGGTGTCTTGCGCAGCCTGGGCCAGGCGGGCGGACAGGGCCTGGGCATGGCGGTGCTGCAGCAGCAGGCGGGCCTGGGTCTGCTGTTCGTGCTCGCGCAGTTGCTGCAGTTGCTGGCGGCTGTCATCGCAGGCGGCGGTGCTGCGCTGCCAGGCCTGGTGCAGCGGCTGCAGCGCCTGCGCGGGCTCGTCATGGGCCAGGCTTTCCAGTTCTGGCGCGGCCTGCTCCAGTGCCTGTGCGGCGTCTGCGCAGCCGGTGCGGGCGGCCTGCAGTGTCTGGGTGGCCTGGGCCAGTTGCTGATGCCATTGGTGCTGGGCCTGGGTGCGCAGGTAGTCGGCCTGCAGCGTGGCCTGCTCCGTCACCAGGCTGTCGGCCTGGGCCTGCAGGGCATCGCGCGCTTCGGGTGTCAGCAGCTCCACGCCATCGGCCTGGGCCTTGAGCTGGTCCAGGCGCTGGCGGGCGTCGCGGGCGCGTTCGAAGACTTTCTGCGAGATCAGGCCGTAGATTTCCGTGCCGGTCAGCTCCTCGAGCAGGGCTGCGCGGTCGTTGGCATTGGCTTCGAGAAAGGCCGCAAAGCCGCCCTGGGCCAGCAGCATGGATTTGGTGAAACGCTGAAAGTCCAGCCCGGTGATGGCGGCGGTCTGCTCGAGCTTGTCGCGCGTCTGGCTGCTGAGGATGCTGCCGTCGCCCCGGGCCAGTTCCACCTTGGGCGCCTGCAGTGCGCCATCCACCCTGTCGCGTGCGCGGCGCTGGCTCCAGAAGGCGCGGTAGACCTGTCCCTTGACCTCGAATTCGACCTCGGCCAGACAGTCGGCCGTGTGGCGCGTCATGAGGTCGTTGGCGGATGCCGAGATGGTCTTCAGGCGCGGTGTCTCGTGGTACAGCGCCAGGCAGATGGCATCGAGCAGGGTGGACTTGCCCGCGCCCGTGGCCCCGGTGATGGCGAACAGGCCGTTGCCCGCGAACGGTGCCTGCGTGAAGTCGATGCGCCATTCGCCCTTGAGCGAGTTGAGATTCTTGAGCCGCAGCGTGAGGATCTTCATGCGCGGGCCTCCTCGCCGTGTTCGCCGGCGCCTGGGTGGGGCGCATCAAGCCCGGCCACCACCTCCTGGTAGCGCCGGGTGAGGGCCTGGGCCAGGCCAGGCTCCAGTGTTTCCAGCGCCAGGCGGCGCTCGAAGACGTCGGCGGGGCTGATCTCGTGCAGCGACTCGCCAGCGGCGGCGGCCATGCCGGCCACCGCCCGGCCGCGCTGGCGCCGCACGCGCAGCAGTTCCACCGGCAGCTCGTCGGCCAGGGCCTGCACGCGGTCGGTGAGCTGGAGCAGGTAGTCGTCCTGCTCCACCACCACCTCCAACCACACGGGCCGTGCAGGGCTGCCGGCCTGGGCGGCGGCGCGCATCAGATCCGGCAAGGCGGTCAGGCTGCCTGCCACCGAGGCCATGGGCTGAAAGCAGGGAACGGGCAGCGGCGTGACGGCCTGCAGCCCTTCGGGGCCCAGGTCCACCAGCAGCATCTGCTTGGACTGGCGGACCTCGTCAAAGCTCAGCGCAATGGGCGAGCCGCTGTAGCGGATGTGCTCCAGGCCGCCCACTTTCTGCGGCTGGTGGATGTGGCCCAGGGCCACGTAGTCGGCGGGCGGAAAGGCCGAGGTGGGGAAGGCGTCCAGCGAGCCCACATAGATTTCGCGCACGGACTCGCTGCTGCTGGCGCCCACGGTGGTGAGGTGGCCCGTGGCGACGATGGGCAGGCGCTCGCCGCGTGTGGCGGCCAGCGCATCACGGCGAGCGATGGCGGCGTCGTGCACGTTGCGGTAGCAGGCCTCGATGGCGGCCTGCAGCGCCTGCTGTTTTTGCTCGGCGCTTTGGCCCGCCTGGCTCAGCATCACGTCGCGCGGGCGCATGAAGGGCAGGGCGCAGACGATGCAGCCAGGCATGGCAGGCTGGCCCGGCCGGCGCCGCAGCGGCAACTCCACCACGTGGCTGGCCGCCTCGCCCACGGCGGCCACCACGGTGGTGTCCAGGCAGGCCAGCAGCGCGCGGCTTTCGGCCAGCGTGGCCACGGAGTCATGGTTGCCGCCCAGCAGCAGCAGGGCCACGCCCGCCGCGTGCAGGCGCACCACGAGCTGGCTGTACAGCTCGCGCGCATAGCTGGGCGGCGCGCCGGTGTCGAAGATATCGCCCGCGATGAGCACGGCATCCACCGCCTGGGCATCGACCTGCTCCAGCAGCCAGTCGATGAGCGCGGCATGCTCTGCCTGGCGGCTCTTGCCCATGAAGTGCTGGCCCAGATGCCAGTCGGAAGTGTGAAGAAGGCGCATGGTTTCGGTATCGCGGTATCGGTCCAATGTCCGCCGGCTCTGGCGGGGGCGACAGTATGGTCGCTGGCGCGCATGGGTGACAGCAGGACGGCTTGCCGCAGCTAACATCCCGGTTCGCATCAACCAAGGAGACACAGGCATGTTCAGCCACGTCATGGTCGGGGTCAACGACCTCGAAAAATCCAAGCAGTTCTACGACGCATTCCTGGGCGCGCTCGGCATTGCGCCGGGCATGGCCAACAAGAACCGCTATTTCTACCGCAGCGCGGGCGGCACGTTTGCCATTTCCACACCGATCAACGGCGAGGCCGCCTGCCACGGCAATGGCGCGACCATCGGCTTTGCGACGCAGTCGCCCGAGCAGGCCGACGCGGCCCATGCCGCCGCCGTGGCAGCCGGGGGCGTGACCTGCGAGGATCCGCCCGGCTGGCGCGAGGCTTCGCCCGGTGGCCGGCTGTACCTGGCCTATGTGCGGGATCTGGATGGCAACAAGCTGTGCCTGTTGCATCGGCCGCCGAAGGCCTAAGTTTCTGACCGTGCCGGACGGTGTTTTTTCGGGGCTGGAGCCCTGACGTCGAAACGCCAAAATGCAAATAGCCGATGTGCCATAGCTGCACTCGGCTGTTTTTATTGCGATTGGCCAACGTGGTGCCGCGCCAGAACAATCACCATTGAAATGGCTTGAACTTGCATTTTGGGCAGTGCAATACCGTCTTGTCCCTGCCCTCCAGGAACAGCGCACCGCCCCGGAACTGGTTGATGCTCCAACTTCCACGGCTGCCATCGCTGAATGCGATTTCGCCGCTTGCATAGCAGGGCGACCAGTCTAGCGTGTAGTGTGCGTCGTTTTCGTTGGTGGTTTTTGCCTGTTGAAAATAACGGCGCACCTGGGAGATGGTCAGGACAAAGTTGGCGCAACTCACCGCTGGGTCTTTTTCGACGGGCGATTTGGCCGCGTTTTCCTGGATGGTGATCTGGCTGATCTTGGGAAGTATCAGTGGGCACAGTGGCGGCTCGAACTCTGAGCCTTTTGTGCATTGATTGGCGGCGGAGGCGGTGCTAGCCATAACAACTAGCAGGGGTAAGGTTAATAGTGATCTCACCATTTTGCTGAAATCGCTTCCGTAGGATTTTTTCTAGAGACTTCTGGGTGCCTGAAAACTTCGCTCATAGATATTCTTAGTGTCAGCGTTAATTCCGCGATAAGCCACTGTAGTGCATTGTTCTGCTCGCTTGTAACGGCCTGATAAGTTTTCTTTTCGTCTGGTATGTTCCCGCCACGAGGAAGTGCTTCACCTACCAATTCAATGCCAATGCTGTCTTGGTTGGCCGGAAATCGTGCTGGAACCTTTTTCAGCATCTCGCGCTTGTTCTCTTGGGTTGGATTGAAGCGTTGTAACGATTTTAATTCAACTGGCGTGCATCGCTTTTCCAGTAAACAACGCGCTTTTATTTTGCCAATGTGCCATGTTTGTTTGTAAAGGGAAGCGGTTCGATATATTGTTCCATCTTTCTCTATCAGGAAATGTGCTCCATTTGCTGATGGGTTTTTGTAACTATCAATTGAAGACTGTGCTGTCGATCCTCCAGTTTGATGAACAATGATGCCATGAATTTCCTTCATTTCACCACGTTCAATGGTGGGTGCGATGGCTCGCTTTATAAGGGAGTGGATTGCTATTCCATTTCTATCAATTATTAGCATTTTAGTACCAATGATGTAGGCCTGCCGATGGCCCATGGGTGTTAATTTGGTATTTTGCTGGATATCGTAATTGCCGTTGATATGTTAGCCATGATGGGTATTGAGTGGTTGGGTTGAATTTGTAAAATTATGCAATCCTGATCTTTTTGTCATATCTCGCAGTTTTTTAGATGTTTGGGCGGCTGTTGTTGTGATCTGATATGCAAATCAGTCTGTCTTGCGGAGTAGCAACTGTCTTGGCTTATGCGGGCGAACAAGAAATTGGTCGACAACCGGCCAGGCCCGGCCTCGGAAAAAAGCATCACCCGGCAGGGGCAAAAAACACGCGTTCCCATACCCACTGCCCTCTGCGCCATACTCCCGCCCGAACGCGCCCACCGGGCGCTCACCCCCAAGGAGAATGCGTGCAATCAGCAAGTGACCAGTGGTTCGACGAGGCGTACTACCAGCGCTACTACTTCGACAAGAAGACCAGCGTGGTCGACACCGAGCATGTGAACCGGCTGGGCGCTTTCGTGTGTTCCTATCTGAACTATGTGCGGGTGCCGGTGCGCCGCGTGCTGGATGTGGGCTGTGGTATCGGTCTGTGGCGCGAGGCGGTGCAGCGCCATTTCCCGGGTGCCAGCTACCACGGCGTGGAGTTCAGCGAGTACCTGTGCGGGCGCTTCGGCTGGGAGCGCGGCTCGGTGGTGGACTATGCGGCGCATGATCCTGCAGAGCCCTTCGATCTGGTGATCTGCCAGGGCGTGCTGCCCTATCTGAGCCCGCCGGATCTCAAGCGCGCGCTGGCCAATCTGGGGCGGTTGAGCCGAGGCGGTCTGTATGTGGAGGCGGTGGCGCGCGAGGATTACGAACGCGGCGTGATCGATGAGGATCTGACCGATCCGCGCCTGTTCCGCCACCGGGCCGATCTGTACCGTCGCGGGCTGGCCGAGCATTTCAAGGAACTGGGTGGCGGCGTGTGGCTGAGCCGCCGCGCCGAGCTGCCGCTGTTCGAGCTGGAAAGCGTGGGATGAGCATGGAGCTGCC
This sequence comes from Delftia sp. WSY_16, assembly GCF_043104415.1. NCBI lineage: Bacteria > Pseudomonadati > Pseudomonadota > Betaproteobacteria > Burkholderiales > Comamonadaceae > Delftia > Delftia sp. WSY_16. Next base: position 103,850 of record NZ_JBICKS010000023.1, read on the forward strand.
TGACCAGGCTCCGGCGTCTCCGGTGCCCCTGTCCTATTTGCGTGGCGTGGATTCGGGCGTGGCGCCGCATGCGGTGTCGCGCCTGCGCACGCAGCGGCTGGCGCGCAGCACGCGGCCGTTCCTGTCGCGCGGCGGGCCGCGCGGCGAGCGCTGCGAGGGTTGCCGGCTGCGGCCTTCGCACTGCATCTGCGCGCTGCGGCCCATGCTGCCGACGCGGGCAGGCTTTTGCCTGCTGATGCACGATGCAGAGCCGCTCAAGCCCAGCAACACGGGCTGGCTGATCGCCGATGTGGTGGAGCAGACGCACGCCTTCGGCTGGGCGCGCACCGAGGCCGATGCGGGCCTGCTGGCGCTGCTGGCCGATCCGCAGTGGCAGCCCTATGTGGTGTTTCCGGGCGAGTTCGTACAGCCGCCGCATCGCGTGGTGCACACGCTGCCGGTGCCCCAGGCCGCGGTCATGCCGGGCCAGGAGCGGCGCCCGCTGTTCATCCTGCTGGACGCGACCTGGCCCGAGGCGCGCAAGATGTTCCGCAAGAGCCCTTACCTGGACCGCTTTCCGGTGCTGAGCCTGCACCCGGATCAGGTCTCGCAGTACCGCCTGCGCCGCTCCCAGCGCGAAGACCACTTCTGCACCAGCGAGGTGGCCGCCCTGTGCCTGGAGCTGACGGGCGATGCGGGCGACCGGCGCGCGGGCCGCGCGCTGGAGAGCTACCTGGCGCTGTTCACCGAGCACTATCTGCGCGCCAAGAACCAGCAGCCGGTGCAGGCAGACAGTGCCGCGCACCGGGGTCTGCAGGACGCCGTCTCATCCCGCTGTACGCCTGAAGAAAAAAAACGATAGCGGTAAACGCTTGTGTTCATTGGGATTGGCGTCGTTTTGTTCCAAATTGTTGACGGCACATCCATCGCACCGGCCCGGTGTGCGCCGGTGGCTTCACGGGGTGGAATGGGCCAGGGTGCAGCGGCGCCAGCACAAACCTCCTGTTACGTTCTGGCTGCAGGGCGCCTCCCATACTCGCGGCGTGCGAAGAAAGGCGGGTGGACTGCAGGGCGGGGGCATCGGATCCCGGGCTGAATGTCCATCGAACCTCGTCCCCGGGCGGTGATGGCTAGAATTGGATTTCGCTGAAATTCATCGGCCTGGCCCCGCTCAAGCGGGGCTTGTTCGTGCACGCAGGGCTGCCCGTCGAGGTGGCCCGCATCCTCAGGGCGCGCCGCACCGCGGCACGCGGATTGCTGTTCACCGCATCCGCCGGGAACCTTGGGACGTGCCGTCTCTCTTATCGCGCTGGACCATGCGTTGCACCCTTCGGGGCCGGCTGCGCCATGGCCGCGTGCTCCATTTTCTTGGGGTTTGTTCATGGCTCGGGGCCCATTGCTCCGGCGTTGGAAAGGTGTCCGGTTTTGGTGGTCAAGGATTTCAAACTGCGCTACAACCCCGCCCTTGACGGGCTGCGGGGCGTGGCGATCCTGTTGGTGATCTTGTCGCACTCCCATGCGCCTCTGTTTGATGGCGCGTTCTTCGGGGTCGACCTGTTTTTCGTGCTCAGCGGCTATCTGATCACTTCGCTGCTGCTGATGGAAAACGATTCCGAGGGCCGCATCGGCTTCTGGCGCTTTTACCGCCGCCGCTTCTTCCGCCTGATGCCGGCGCTGGCCCTGTTTCTGGCCGCGTACTGCATCTTCGCGCCCATGCTGTGGCCGGACCTGAACGACATCTACTCCGATGCGCTGGTCTCCATCCTCTATCTGGCCGACTACGGTATCGCCTTCTTCGACAGCCCGGACACGCTGCTGCACATGTGGTCGCTGTCGGTGGAGGAGCACTTCTACCTGATCTGGCCGCCGCTGCTGGTGCTGCTGCTGCGCTTTTCCAAGCCGGGCCGCCTGTGGCGCCCGATTGCCCTGCTGTGGGCGCTGAGCTGGCTGTGGCGCGTGTACTGGGTGGACCAGGGTCAGCACTTCTATGAGATCTTCTTCCGCTTCGACACCCGCGCCTCGGGCCTGTTCGCCGGTGCGCTGCTGGCGGCGCTGATGATCGAGCGCCCGGACTTCATCGCTGCGCTGAAGGCGCGCATGCACCACGCCATGTGGGTGCCGCTGGCCGTGCCGCTGTTGATGGCGCTGCAATGGGACAACCAGGACGCCATGGTCTGGGGCATCACCGTGGTGGAGTGCGCGGCCGTTGTGCTGCTGGTGGCGGTGAGCCAGGGCTCGGGCCTGGTCTACGACATGCTGTCGTCGCCCATGCTGGTGAAGCTGGGACGCCTGTCCTATGGCGTCTATCTCTGGCACTACCCGGTGGTGCGCTATCTGCGCGCCGACTTCTCGTGGCCCGTGGTCGTGGTGCTGGGCCTGGCGATCTCGGTGGTGCTGTCGGCGCTGTCCTTCTACACCATCGAGCGCTGGGCGCTGCGCATGCGTGATGGCGAGCGCAAGGGCGGCGAGCGCCAGCCGCAGGCGCAGCCGGCCTGAATGCCGGCAGGGCGCCGAAAGCAAAAAGGGAACGTTGGCACGTTCCCTTTTTTTGTGGGTGAAGGAGATCTGCTGCGCTCTCAGAACCCTGCGCCGGGCTGGGACAGGTACTGCAGTTCCTCGGGCGTGCTGGTGCGGCCCAGGATGGCATTGCGGTGCGGAAAGCGGCCATAGCGCACGATGACGTCGCGGTGCCGGTGGGCGTAGTCCAGCGTGCCGGCCAGGAACTCGCGCACGCCCTCGCCGCCAGTGTCACCGGCCTGGTCGGCCAGTGCCTGGAAGGCGGCCACGCTGCGGTCCTGCAGGGCCAGGTCCTCGGCATGCTCCAGCGGCAGGTAGCAGAAGATGCGGGCCACGGCGGGCAGGTCGGCATGCCGGTCATGGACCTGGGCGATGCCGTCCAGCGCCAGCTGCAGCGCCTGCGGGTCGCCCGCAAAGCTGCGCGCCGTGCCCCGGAACAGGTTGCGCGTGAACTGGTCCAGCAGCACGATCAGCGCCAGCCTGCCCAGCGCCGTGCCGGCCCAGGCGTCGAGTCGGCCGGCCAGCGCGTCTTCGACCAGGGCACCGAAGCGCTCGCGGATCTGGTTGTCGGTGGCCTCGGACTTGATGAACCACAGGTTCTTGCAGGCCAGGGCGCTTGCATTGTCGGGGCGGGTGGAGCCCAGCCAGTAGCCGAGCACGTCGGCAATGCGGGGGTCTGCGGCGGAGGAGGGTGCAATGCTGGTCATCGGGGGCCCGTGTCTGGTCGGATGAGGAAAGCTTCGATTGTGCAGGCGGTGGCGGGCCGAGGCTGTGGATGGCCGGTTCTCCGCAGATGGATAACAGTTTGTGCAGAGGTTTTTCCAGCCAATATGCACAGATTTTTCAAGAGGATTTCTATTGGTTATCAACAGGTGGTGTCATTGATTCCATTGGAGGTGCTTGAAAATCAAGCGGCAAGGGCATCAAGATTGCTTTCGGCAATACTGCGGAATTCCCCGGAGATGCGCGCATCCTGCGCCACGGCCCGCCAGAAGCGCCGCGCCAGTGCCTGGGCGCGCGGCCATTCGGCCAGCGTGGCGGCCGTGGGGCGCGGGGGCTGGGCGCTGAAGTCGCGCTCCACGATCTCGCCATTGATGGGCATGTAGAGCATGGGCAGCATGTCGTAGGTGGGCGACAGCGCCCAGTCGCCCTGCGGCTGCGGCAGCACGAAGGAGATGTTGCCGTAGTGCCGGTCGGTGTTGGCGATGAGTTGGCCGTAGGCCTCGAGCAGGCGCAGGCTGCGCGCATCGGTCTCGGTGATGAGGCCACGCGCCGCCAGGCGGCTGGCCGTGGCGGCCCAGTTGTCCACCTCGCCCACGTACTGGGCATTGAGCACCTGCAGGGAGACCATGCCTATGCGTCCGGGGTTGCGGTCCGGCGGCGGTGCGCAGCCCGGCTCGGGCTGGCTGCGATCGAAGCGCTCCGATTCGAGAAAGGCCCGGCCGCCATCAATGAACAGCCGCGTGCGCGCGGCGGGCAGGCCGTCTTCGGCCAGGGTCTGCAGCGCCAGATGCTCGCAGACCAGCAGGTCGCGTATGCGCTGCTCGGCCGGCGCGTCGCCTGCCGGGGAGAATTTGACGATGACGCTGCGCCCGGCCGTGGTGCAGCAGAACTTGGGCTGCTCGCCGCCCGCCGACGAGCCCGGATGCGTGCCCTGCATGGCCTGCATGGCCAGGCGCGGATACTCGGCCGGCGACTCGGCGCGCAGCGCGCGGGCGGGCAGGGTGTGGAAGCGCTCGAACGCGGCTTCGCCCACGATGAGGTTGCCCGGCAGGTCCTCGCCGAAGCGGGCCAGGGCGCGCAGCACGTCGTCCTCGCCCCATTGGCGCGGGTCGCCGCCCAACTGCAGTTCGGGATGGCTGTGCGCAAACGTGCGGCCGATGAAGCCCTGGGGCCGCATGTCGTCCAGGAACCAGGGCAGGCCGTCGTGCTGCTCGCTGAGGCCATCGGCCTCGTCCACCCAGAAGCCGCCGCCGTGCAGCGCGATCATGCGGCCGAAGGGCGATGCGTGGCCTTCGGTATCCACGCGCATGATGGCCACCTCGGCGCCCACGCCCGTCACCTGGCGCGGCAGCACATAGCGCTGCGTGCGCGCCGCACCCACCTTGCGCACCTGGCCCGACCGGATCAGCGGCGCCAGCGCGCGCGACACGGTGGGCTGGCTCACGCCCAGCATCTGCTGCAGCTCGCGCGCCGCCAGCGCACCGCCCTGGCGGCGCAGTGCCGCCAGTACCTGGGTGGAGAGGTCTTCCAAGGCCATGGGAATCAATTGATGAATTAATAAAAATAGGGGGTAATTTATTGAAAATCAATGATTTATGCAAATCAATGAATGAATATATGAATAGATTCATGCGCCGGTGGAGGGCCGTGCCCAAGGCCGCGGCAAAGCTGGGCGGGCGGGAGGGCCGGCCAGAAGGATTGGGTGATGTTTCCGTACGGGTGGCGGTACTGCCTATGTCTGATGGGCGCTCGCTGTGAAGCGCCTTCGCGCAGGTGCCGGGCAACACCCACTGCAGGGACAGGGAATAGCCCCTGGCGGGACAATGCCGATCTCAAAAAACATAGCGCCATGCGTATGGCATGCATGGCGCTTCAGGGTTTCGTGTCGGGCTTTCTGGGGCTTGTGCTGTCGTGATGAATCGCCGCTTTTTGTTGATGGTCCTGGCCGCGGGCTGCAGCTTGGCTGCGACCGGATGTTCGGGAAAGTCCGGGCCTGGAAATGTCTCGATTTCGCGGCAAAGGCTGCAGGAGGTGGTGGCCCAGCGCTTTCCACGGCAATTCCCCGTGGCCGGCATGCTGCAGCTCAAGCTGCATTCGCCGGTGCTGGGATTGCTGCCCGAGCGCAACGCGCTCAATGCGGTGTTGCAGGCCGATCTGTCGGGACCCGTGCTCAAGCAAGCCTATGGCGGCCATCTGAACCTGGACTTCGCGCTGCGCTACGAGCCCACGGACCGCACGCTGCGCGCCCACCAGATCAAGGTCAACAGCCTGGTCATCAACGACCTGGCCCCCGCCATGAGCGACATGATCACCACCTACGCCAGCGCCCTGGCCGAGCAGGCGCTGGGCCAGCTCGTGCTCTACCAGCTGCAGGACAAGGACCTGGCCCTGATGGACTCTCTGAACATGGAGCCCGGCGCCATCACGGTGACGCCGGACGGCCTGAGCGTGGCCCTGGTCCAGAAGCCCGTCGCGCCGCGCTGAGAGCTGCGCCGTGCGGGCGGTGCTCGGTTCAGCCGTGCGCCTCCATCCGAGCGCCTCGGTAGCCGGTGCATGGCGGCGAGCGGGGAGACTGGCCATGCAATCTGCGTGGGTTGTCATGACCCGGCGGCAGGGTCGGGCCGCCATTATTTGGCGTGCCAAGCATGGCTGGGCGCCGAACGCTACGATGCAGCGGCCATCGATTTCTTGGCGAACCCGTCCAGCCTTCAAGGTGCCCCATGACTCCACAGAATCCGCTTTCCGCCTTTTCCGTCACGCGCAAGTGGCCGGCCACGCAGCCGGACCGCATCCAGCTGTATTCCCTGCCCACGCCCAACGGCGTCAAGGTGTCGATCGCTCTGGAGGAGATGGGCCTGCCGTATGAGGCGCACCGCGTGGGCTTCGAGAGCAATGACCAGCTCTCGCCCGAGTTCGTGGACACCTTTCCCAACAACAAGATCCCGGCCATCCTGGACCCGCAGGGTCCGGGCGGAAAGCCGCTGGCGCTGTTCGAGTCGGGCGCCATCCTGGTCTACCTGGCCGAGAAGTCCGGCAGTCCGCTGCTGCCCGCCGACCCGGCCGCGCGCTATGAAACGCTGCAGTGGCTGATGTTCCAGATGGGTGGCGTCGGCCCCATGTTCGGCCAGCTGGGGTTCTTCCACAAATTCGCGGGCAAGGACTTCGAGGACAAGCGCCCGCGCGACCGCTACGTGAACGAGTCCGTGCGCCTGCTGGGTGTGCTGGAGCGCCGCCTCGCAGGCCGCGCCTGGGTGATGGGCGAGCAGTTCACCATTGCCGACATCGCCCTGTGGCCCTGGGTGCGCAACATGGTGGTGGAGCAGGGCTACAACGCGGCCGAACTGCTGGGCTGGGAGCGCTTTCCCGAGCTGCAGCGCGTGCTGGCCGCCTTCGTGGCGCGCCCGGCCGTGCAAAAGGGCCTGGTGACGCCGCCGCGCAACTGACCCGGCGGGCGTTGCATTCCTGGGCCGCACTGTCCCAGCCATGGTGGCTTTCAAAACGGGCGCGGGGGCCGCATCTGTCCGAGAATGCAGCGCCCCCTTTTTTCTTGCGGGCGCAGCCTCACAGGAGCCACGATGACCGCAGCCACCACCCCCGTCCTCCAGAGCCAGCCGCTGGGCCCGCTGTGGCCCACCATGGACCCCTTCCTGTTCTGTGCCCACCATGACGATGCCTATCCGCCCAGCGATGGCCGCCTGGGCGTGCAGGCCGTGGACCTGGAAGGCCGCCAGATGGGCAGCGACTTCAGCCGCAAGGACGGCTTTTCCATGTACCACGGCGATGGCGTGCCGGGCTTTCCCGGCCATCCGCACCGTGGCTTCGAGACCGTGACCCTGGTGCGCAAGGGCCTGATCGACCATTCCGATTCGCTGGGCGCGGCCGCGCGCTTTGGCGGCGGCGACGTGCAGTGGCTCACGGCCGGCAAGGGAATCCAGCATTCGGAGATGTTCCCGCTGCTCAACAGCGACGCGCCCAATCCGCTGGAACTGTTCCAGATCTGGCTGAACCTGCCTGCGCGCTCCAAGATGGTGGAGCCGCACTTCACCATGTTCTGGAACGAACGCATCCCCCGCCTGGAGCATGCGGATGCCGCAGGCCGAAGGACCGTGGTCACCGTGGTGGCAGGCAGCCTGCCCGGCACGGCGGCCGCCCTGCCTCCGCCGCCCGAATCCTGGGCCTCGCAACCCGAGGGCGACGTGGCCATCTGGACGCTGCGCCTGGAGCCCGGCGCGCGCTGGACGCTGCCGCGCGCGGCCGGTGCGGACACGCAGCGCATGCTGTATTTCTTTGCAGGCCAGGCACTGCAGGTCGGGCCCACGGCGCTGGCACAGCATGCGGCCCTGCATGTGGATGCCACGCAGGACTGGGAGCTGCACAACAGCGGCGCCGACGCCGTGGAATGTCTGGTGCTGCAAGGCCGCCCCATTGGCGAGAGCGTGGCGCAGTACGGCCCCTTCGTGATGAACACGCAGCAGGAAATCATGCAGGCCATGCAGGACTACCGGCGTACCCAGTTCGGCGGGTGGCCCTGGGCCGAGCAGGACCCGGTGCATGGCGCAGAGAACCGGCGCTTTGCGCGCTACCCGGGCGCTGCGGCCGAGGAACAGCCGCCGGCCGCCTGAGTCCGGTCAGGCCGCGTCAGGTCGTGTCAGGCCGTGTCTGCGGGTGGATGAAAGCTGGCCGGCGCGGGCGTGCGCCCCAGCTCCTTGAGGATCTTCAGCGTGATGGCCATGCCGGTGTTGCCTGCGGGCACGCCGGCATAGACGGCGGTCTGCAGCAGCACTTCGCGGATGGTGTCCAGGTCCAGCGGCGCGGCCTCGGCATCGGCCGGGTCGGCCAGCAGGCCGGTGCGGATGTGCAGCTCGAACTCTTCCCAGCGGCCCATGGAGGCCGTGATGGCCAGCACCATGATGCGGCGCGTGCGGCGCTCCAGGCCGGGGCGGCTCCAGATGCCGTCCCAGGCATAGGCCGTGATCATGCGCTGGAACTCCACATTCAGTTCGTTGGCGCGCGCCACGGATTGGTCCACCCATTCATCGCCCAGCACGCGGCGGCGGTTGGCAAGGCCGCGCTGCAGGGCGTCGGCGGAAGATTCGGTCATGGCGGGGTTCCTGTGTCAAGCATGGGAATGGGCATTGGCGTGGGCGTGGGTCTGCGGCGCTGCCAGCAGCGCCAGGCATGCATCATGCGATGCCTGCACGGCGCGGGCCGGGTCGCAGGCACGGGCCAGCGCATCTTGCAGCGCCTGCAGGGCCGCTGCGTCCAGCCGGGGCGCAGCCCATTCGGCCAGCAGCAGGCGCAGCTCGCGCCCCTGCTCCAGCGCCTGCGGGGCCAGCAGCTCCACGGCGGCCAGGGCCTCGGGCTTGCCCGTCCAGGGCGCCATGGCGTGCACACAGGCCTCTGAAAACACCAGTCCGTGCAGGCCCCGCACATGGCCCAGCATGCGCTGCGGAAGCACCTGCAGCGACTGCGCGGCCTGGCGCAATGCGGCGGCGGCGCCATGCACATGGCGCCACAGGTCGGGCCAGTGCGCGACCTCGGCCTGCCACTCGCCCAGCGCGCGTTCATGGGCCTGGGCCATGCAGCCCAGCAGCAGGGCCGCGAGTTGGGGGATGGCCTGGGCCTGTGCCACCGCCTGCATCAGGTGCACGGGATTGCGCTTGTGCGGCATGGCGCTGGAGGTGCTGCCGCGCGGCGCCTCGGCGATCTCGCCCACCTCGTACTGCGCCATCAGCGCCCAGTCCCGGGCCAGCTTGGCCAGGCTGCCGCCGCACACAGCCGCTTCCATGGCCAGGCGCATCCAGTCGTCGCGCTGCGTATGCCAGCTGCGGCCGCAGGCCGACAGGCCCAGGCGCCGGGCCAGTGCCTGCTCCACCTCGGCACGGTAGCTTCCCAGCACGGCGCCATTGCCCACGGCGCCACCCAATTGCACGCACAGCGCAGCGGTGGCAAGCCTTTCAAACTGTTCGATGCTGCGCCCCACGGCGGCAGCCGACTGCGCGCACTTGAATCCGAAGCTGGTGATCTGCGCGGGCTGCAGCAGGCTGCGCGCCAGCATGGGCGTGGCCGCGTGCGTGCGGGCCAGGGCCTGCAGTGCGGACTGCAGCGCGTCCAGCTCGGCCAGCAGCGCCTGCAGGGCCTGCTGCGTGAGCAGGGCCTGCGCCGTGTCCACGGCGTCCTGCGTGGTCGCACCCCAGTGCAGCCAGGGCAGGCCTTCCGGGGCGTGGGCCTGCAGCCACTGCTGCAGCGGCCGCACCACAGCCAGGCCCAGCGCGCCGCTGGCGCGCGCCTGCTCCACCACGCCTTCGCACGTGAGCGGCGCCTGCGCGCAGGCGCGCGCAATGGCCTCGGCGGCCGGGCGCGGCACCAGGCCGCAGTCGGCCTGGGCCTGGGCCAGCGCGCTCTCGAAGCGCAGCAGCGCGTCCAGCCAGCGCGCGTCTGCAAACCAGTGGCCGCTGTCGGCCGGGCCCAGATAGTCCTTCACCAATGACATGCTGTCCTTGCCGGTCTCAGGCCGTGGCGCCCGAGGCCTTGATCACGGCGGCCCACTTGGCGCTCTCCACCTGGATGCGGGCCGCGTACTGCGCGCCATCGCCCAGCAGCGGCACGGCGCCCTCGATGCCCAGGCGCGACTGGAAGGACTCGGCAGACGCCACCTTGAGGACGTCGCGCCCCAGCGCGCGCACCGTCTCGGCAGGCGTGCCCTTGGGCGCGAGGATGCCGTAGGTCAGCGAGCTCTCGAAGTCGGCCAGCGCACGCACGCCGGACTCGGCCACCGTGGGTACGTCGGGCAGCTGGGGCTGGCGTTTGGCGCCAGTCACGGCCAGGGCGCGCAGCTTGCCGGCCTTCACCAGGGCCATGGCCGCGGGAATCACGCCAAAGCTGAAGTCCACATTGCCGCCCACCAGGTCGGTCAGCGACGGGGCCGTGCCCTTGTACGGCACATGGATGGCCTTGGCGCCCAGCGCGTGGGCGAACATCTCGCCCGTCAGGTGGCCGCCCGTGCCCGAGCCGCTGGAGGCGTAGTTCATCTCGCCGCTGCGCTTGCGCATCTGCTCGGCCAGGTCGGCCACGCTGCGCACGGGCGAGGAAGCCGGCACCACCATCAGGAGGGCCGACGATGCGAACATGGCCACCGGCTGCAGATCGGTGGCCGCATTGAACTTGAGGCCCGGGTACAGCGAGGGATTGATGGACACCGTGCCCGTATGGCCCAGCAGCCAGGTGCCGCCGTCGCCGGCTGCACGCACCACGGCTTCCGTGCCCAGGTTGCCGCCCGCGCCGGCCTTGTTCTCCACGATCATCCCGTAGCCGAAGGACTCGTTGAGGCCATGCGCCATCTGCCGTGCAAACACATCGTTGCCGCCGCCTGGCGCAAACGGCACCACCAGGCGGCTGCCGCGCTTTTGGGCCCAGGCCTGCAGCGCACAGGCGGCCAGCGCGGCGGCGGCGGTGGACAGCCACATCCGGCGCGGCAAAGAGGTCTGAGAGGCTTGAGCGGTTTGAGCGGTGGGCCGGGAATCCATGCGTCTGTCTCCTGGAAATAGTCGTTGTCACGCAGTGTGGTGCAGCGCAGCCTGGGAAAACAGCAGTTGCATCTGCGTTGTGATTCAAGAAAATGTGTGAAATGGAAGTGAGATACATACACAATTTCTTGAGAGTGGTGGACACCGGCTCCATGTCCGAAGCCGCTCGCCAGCTGGATTTGAGCCCCTCGGCCATTGCCCAGCAGATGCGCGTGCTGGAGGGCGAGCTGGGCGCGCCGCTGCTGGTGCGCCATGGCCGCAGCGTGCGCGCCACCGAGTCGGGCGAGCGGCTGTTCGAGCGCGGCCGCCAGCTGCTGCAGGACTTCGAGGGCCTGCGCGAATGGGTGGCCTCGGACGCGGACGGCGGCGAGCTGCGGCTGGGCACCGTGAACACGGCGCTGCACGGCTTTGTGCCCGCCGTGATGCGGGCCTTCGTGGCGCGCCACGCCGAGGTGCGCATCAGCGTGCGCGCCGGCCTCACGCCCGAGCTGTACACGGCCCTGGTCCAGTCCGAGCTGGACGTGCTGATTTGCCTGCAACCCTCGTTCGACCTGCCCAAGACCGTGTGCTGGGCCGAGCTGCGCCAGGAGCCATTGGTCGTGCTGTGCCGCGCTCGCGACGCGCAGCAGGACCCGCTGGCCCTGCTGCGCACCCGGCCCCTGGTGCGCTACGACCGCTCCCTGGCCGGTGGCCGGCTGGCCGACCGCTATCTGCGCTCCCAGGGCATTGCGCCGCTGGAGCGCATGGAGCTGAACTCGGTGCTGGCGGTGGCCATGATGGTGGACCAGGGGCTGGGCGTGGGCTTGGTGCCCGACATCGGCCCCGTGCTCTCCCAGGGCCGCGACGTGCGGGTGCTGGCGCTGCCCGATCAGGCCGGCGGCGAGGGCCCCCGGCCTGCCGATGCGCGCAAGGTCGGCCTGCTGTGGCTGAACACCTCGGCCCGCGCGCGCTGGGCGCGCAGCCTGCTCGAATGCGCGCGCGAGTGCCTGGGCTGAGGCTGGGCAGCCGGTGAACCCCCGGTCCCGACGCTGGAATGCCCCAGGTCGCCGACAATGGCGGCTTTGCGCGGCGCGCCTTTTGCGCTGCGGTTTTCCAAGGCCTTTGCCATGAACATCACCAAAGACACCGCCGTCACCATCAACTACAAGATCACCGACAAGCTGGGCAAGCTGCTCGACAAGGGCGATGTGGCCTATCTGCATGGCGGCTACGACAACATCTTCGCCAAGGTGGAAGCCGCCCTGGACGGCAAGACCGTGGGCGACACGCTGACCGTGGACCTGGCCGTGGAAGACGCCTTCGGCGCGCGCGACGAGAGCCTGACCCGCACCATCCCCAAGGGCGAGTTCCCGCCCGGCGTGAAGGTCGGCGGCCAGCTGCGCGGCACGGATGACCAGGGCCAGCCCCAGATCTACCACGTGGTCAAGATCAAGGGCCCCGTGGTGCTGCTGGACGGCAACCACCCGCTGGCCGGCATGGCGCTGCACTTTGCCTGCAAGGTCACCGAAGTGCGCGCGGCCAAGCCCGAGGAAATCGAGCACCGCCACGTGCACGGCGGCCACGGCCACCACCATTGAGAGGCAGGGCCGGGATACACCCGGTCCGCACGGCTACGCAGAGCACAAAGGCCGCCTGGCATGCCGGCGGCCTTTGTATTTCCGACTAGACCGCCTCCAGCGCCAGCAGCGCCGTGGCGGTGTTGGAGATCGGTATGTGGTAGTTGCCGTGCACGCGGCGCACGCCGGGCGCAGCCGCGGACAGGGCGCCGCGCATGGCCAGCCACATCAGCAGTTCCACGCCCTGGGTGCCGGTCTTTTCCACGAGTTCATGCACGCTGAACTGCGTGGCCCATTCGGGATTGGTGGCCATGCTTTCAAGGAACTGCAGGTCGAAGGCCTTGTTGATGAAGCCCGCGCGCTCGCCATCGAGCTGGTGCGACAGGCCCCCTGAGGCAATGACGGCCACGCGCTGGTCGCTGTTCCAGCGCGCAATCGCCCGGCCCACGGCCTGGCCCAGCGCATAGCAGCGGCGCGCCGAGGGCAGCGGGAACTGCACGGTATTGATGCACACCGGCACGACGGCCACCGGGCAGTCGCCCTCGGGCCAGAACAGCTTGAGCGGCAGCGTGCAGGCATGGTCCACCAGCATCTCCTGGCAGCTGACCACATCGAAGTCCTCGCCCACCAGGGACTCGATCAGGTGCCATGACAGCTCCGCGTGGCCGCGCAGCGGTGCCAGCGTGGGAATGCCCCAGCCTTCGTCGGCGTTGCAGTAGCGCTCGGCCGCGCCCACGGCGAAGGTGGGCATCTTGTCGAGGAAGAAGTTCAGGCCGTGGTCGTTGTAGAACACCACCACCACGTCGGGGCGCTGGGCGGCCAGCCATTCGCGGATGGGCGGAAAGCCGTCGAAGAAGGGCTTCCAGTACGGCTCGTTCTGCAGGCCCTTGTGGATGGCGTTGCCGATGGCGGGAATGTGCGAGGTGCCGAGGCCGCCGATGAGATGTGCCATGGTGGGTGTCTCCTGTACTGTGTCTTGCGTGTGGTCTGCGGCGGGGCTCAGGCGTGCGAGCGCAGCAGGGCCTGGAACTCGGCCTTGGTCATGCCGGTCTGCTGGGCGCCTATGTCCTGCATGTCCAGGTGGAAGATGCCGGCCAGCTTGGCCAGGTAGTAGGCGTTGCCGCCGGCCGCGATCATCTGCAGCACGTTGCGCGCGCGCACGGCCTCGGCCTGCTCCTGGTTCAGCCCGTAGCTGCGCATATAGGCCTCCTCGTCGGCCAGGAAGGCCTGGCGGTTGGCCAGCTCGTTGAAGGAAAAGCACATGCTGTTGAGCGCATAGCCCTTGCGGGCCTGCCTGCCGTCGAACAGGGTGGTGCCGGGAATCTGCGGCTGATCGGCCATGTTTTGTCTCCGGTATTTGCGTTGGATCAGCGGCAGTGTCCGGCCCGCGTTGCCAAAGATAAAGCGGCGGCCAATCATGGAATGCATGAGACAAATCGATGGATCGCAGCTCGATGGCAGGCTGCTGCAACTGCTGCTGGCCGTGCTGGAGACCGGCAGCGTCACGGCGGCGGCGCAGCGCCTGGGCGTGACGCAATCGGCCGTCAGCCATCTGCTGGACAAGCTGCGCGCCATCACGGGCGACCGATTGTTCGTGCGGCAGGGGCGGGGCATTGCGCCCACGGCCCATGCACTGGCGCTGCAGGGCCCTGCGCGCGAGCTGCTGCGGCAGATGCAGCAGTTCGGCCAGGGGCCCAGCTTTGACCCCGCGCACTGGCGTGCCGAGATCACCATTGCCGCCAACGACCTGCAGCGCGAGCTGCTGCTGCCCGCACTGGCCCGGCGCCTGCGCTCAGCCGCGCCCCGGACGGTGCTGCGCGTGATCGACAGCGGCGCGCCCGATGCCGAACTGCTGCGCTCGGACGCCTGCCTGCTGGCCATCAGCCCGCGCCCGCCCGATGCCACGGACATCGTGCAAAAGCGCCTGTTCAGCGATGAGTACGCCGTCTTCTATGACAGCGCCGTGCGACAGCCGCCGGCCAGCCTGGCCGACTATCTGCAGGCCGACCACGCCACCGTGGCCTATGCCGACCGCCAGGCGCTGGACCTGGACCTGCAACTGCAGGCGCGCGGGCTGGAGCGCCGCTTTGCCGTGCGCGTGCCGGGCTTTGCGGCGCTGGCCGCCTTCGTGCGCGGCACGCCGCTGCTGGCGACGGCGCCATCGCTGCTGGGCCGCACGGCCCTGTCATCGCTGGCCAGCGTTGCGGTGCCCGTGGACTGCCCGCCGCTGCCCATGTTCATGATCTGGCACGCGCGCCACCAAGCCGATCCCGCCCATGCGTGGCTGCGCGGGCAGTTGCAGCAAGTGGTGGCGCAGGCGCTTGGCGGCGCCGGGCCGTCAATGCCTGCGAAGCAAGGCGCGGCGCAGCAGGCGCGCTGCGCGGTTGCGGATCTGGAAGGGGCTGTGGCTCACGGCCGGGCTCACGCGGGCGCGTGAGCAGGCGGCCAGGAAGTCGCGCAGCAGCACGCTGTCATCCAGCGTGCTGGTGTCGGGGTTGCGGAACTGGAATTCGGGGTGCCACTGCGTGGCCGCGATATAGCTCTTGAGCGTGCCGGGCTTGCGGAAGATGGCCTCGGGAATGCGGTCGGGCAGGCTCCAGGCCTCCACATCGAACTCGGGCGCCACGTCCTTGATGCCCTGGTGGTGGATGCTGTTGACGCGTGCGCGGTCCAGCGTGGGATACAGCGCCTCCAGCCGGCTGCCGGGCACGATGGCGATGTCGTGGTAGTGGCGGTCGTACTCGGTGGGATTGCGGTGCAGCTGCGAGCCGGGCACCTGGGTCTCGATGTCCTGGTAGAGCGTTCCGCCGAAGGCCACGTTGATCAGCTGCAGACCGCGGCAGACGCCGAAGATGGGCTTGCCGGCCTGGGAAAACGCCTCGACCACGGCCAGGTCGTAGAGATCGCGCACGCGGTCGCCCAGCCATTCGGGTCGCATGGGTTCCTCGCCATAGCTGCCGGGCCAGACGTCGGCGCCGCCATGCATGACCACCCCATCCAGCCATTCGGCATAGTGCTCCAGCGTCACGTCGCCACGTGCGGTCTCGCCTGTGGGGCAGGGCACCATCACCACCATGGCGCCGGCCGACATGATCCAGTGCGCTATCGATTGCTCCACGTACTGCAGCGTCTTGCCCGTGAAAAGCGGACGCTGCGGGTCCGCATGGGAGAAACAGGCCGAAAGGCCGATCTTGAGGCGGCGTGAGGCAAGTGGGCTCATGGGGTGGTGGGCAAGGGGAAAGTCCTGATGGTCACGTTGTAAGCCCAATCGTGCCTGCGACCTGTAGGAAGGGGTTGAACGCCCGCGACCGGCGCAGGGCCATCACCGCAAATAGGTGTAGGTGAATGCAAGAGTTGTCTTGAGGCATCTCAAGCTTCTTCAGCGCGCTGAACCCGGCGTCGCCCCTCTGGGTGTAGCCTGTAGGCAGGGTGGGGACTGCGGATGCTGCAGTGCGAAAAACCTGACGACGCAGGGTGCGACTTGCTGTGCAGGCAGCCCGCATGGCGTTACGATGGTTTCGCCAGTTCATCAATGGCCCCGACAACCCCGCCGCGCCGGTGGTGCGGCTTTTGGCGACTAGGAGGATATGCATGCAAGTTCAGGTTCATGCCGACGATTCGATCCAGGGTGGCGAGTCCTTGGCGCAATGGGCGCAGGAAGAAATCAACGCCAAGCTGGCGAGATTGAAGGACTATGTGGTGCGCGTGGAGGTGTTCCTCACGGGTGTCGATGCGCTCAAGACCTCGGGGGCTCCCGGCAAGCGCTGCGTTCTGGAGACCCGGGCCAATGGACGCCCGCCGATCGCCGTGAACGCCGAGGCCGAGAAGGTCAAGGACGCCTTCAACGCCGCCATCGATAAGCTGAAGCGGGCGGTGGAAACCGATCTGGGCAAGCTCAAGGACAAGCATGGCCGCGAGAGCGTGCGCGGCGTGGAAGATGGCACCGAGGTGGATGCGGCCAGCCCGGCCTGACCCTCGAGACTCCCGCAACATCAACGGCAAGGCGCCCCTTTCGGGGCGCCTTTTTGCTGGGGCGGCCATCGCCGCGAAGACTGCGGTACGGCGCGTTTCAGCGCGAGGCGCGCAGCACCACGCCGTCCAGCGAAGGCGCATGCAGCGGCGCCAGGGGCGAAGCCAGCGGCGGTCCGAAGCGGCGCGCCGCAGTGGCGGGCTGCCGGGTCTCGGCCTCCCACTGCGCGCGGGCCTCGGCGATTTCCTCTCCCGTGCGCGCCACGAAGTTCCACCACAGCAAGATGGCTTCATCCATGGGCTCGCCGCCAATGACCAGCAGGCGGCTGCCGGGCGCCGCTTCGATGGCGACCGAGGGCGTGCCCAGGGGCAGGTAGAGCAATTCCTCCACCGGCAGCGGCTGGCCGTTCACGCGCACGTCGCCTTCCAGGCTGAGCACGGCATGCTCGAAATCGGCGCGCAGCGGCAACGTGGCGACGGCATTGGCGCTGCGTGCGCTGTCCGCATGCAGGTCCACGCTCATCAGGGGCGTGTGCACCTCGGCGGGCGACGTCAGGCCCAGCGCCTCGCCGGCCAGCACCGTGGCCGTGAAGTCCCCCACCGTGGTCCTGGGCAGCTCGGGGTAGTGCTGGAAGCGGGGCGGACCGTTGCGGTGCGATTCGGGCAGCGCAATCCACAGCTGGGCGGCGTGGATGTGCGAGGGCGTCTGGCTTTCCTCGGAATGGGCGATGCCGTGGCCTGCCGTCATCAGATTGACCTGTCCGGGCCGGATGATCTGGGTGTTGCCCAGGCTGTCGCGGTGCAGCACTTCGCCGCGGATCATCCAGGTGAAGGTCTGCAGGCCGATATGGGGATGCGGGCCGACCTGCAT
This sequence comes from Delftia sp. WSY_16, assembly GCF_043104415.1. Lineage (NCBI taxonomy): Bacteria > Pseudomonadati > Pseudomonadota > Betaproteobacteria > Burkholderiales > Comamonadaceae > Delftia > Delftia sp. WSY_16. The sequence continues at coordinate 120,991 of NZ_JBICKS010000023.1, forward strand.
GCCGGGCGGCGCGGGATCGGCGGGGCCGGCATGGTCGAGAAAGCACCAGGCACCGACCTTGCGCAGGGCGCGCTGCGGAATGGCGCGCTGGATGGGAATGCCGCCCACGTCGGCGGTGCGGGTGGGAAGGTGCTGGGGCTGGGAGTTGGGTGGGGACGTGTCGGACATGGGCGGATCGGCCTGGTTCGTGGGGGAGGCCACCAGTGTCGTGCAGCTCGGCGCAGCAGGCAAACCAGGATCGCAGATATTGGGCCTGTTCGCTGACAGCGCATTCTCAGGAACATTGTTTACATTCGAGGAACGGCCCGGCGCCCGTCCTTTTGGCGGGCGCCGGCCTCACTCTTACAGGAGAAAACGCCATGAATACATCCGTACAGACGCACGCCGAAGCCGCTGAAGAGGCGGTCCAGAGCGCCGTGGAAGTCCAGCGATTCCCCGAGAAATTCGAAGCCACGGTCACCGGCAATGTGCAGCACCGGGTAGGCGATGGCCAACTGGAAGACATTCCGCGTGGCACCCGTGTGCAGGTGGCCACGGCCATCGGAAGCTATGTGCTGTCCTGGACCCAGGAGGATCAGCCGATCACCGTGTCGCTGGCCAAGCGGGAGTTCGAACTCTATGTCGATACGGGGGAGATCGAGGTCAGCGAAGCCTGACGCCGGCCATGTCCCCGTCCACTCCGAAGGCCCTGCGGCATACCTGCCGCAGGGCCTTTTGCATGGTGGCCAGTCCTTCGCTCAGGCGGGCAGCTGCAGCGCGGTCTGGATGCGCACTTCGCCGGCCAGCAGCTTGTGCACGGGGCAGGCCTCGGCCACCTGCAGCAGGCGCTGGCGCTGTTCGTCGTCCAGGTCGCCTTGCAGGGTGATCTGGCGTTCGATCAGATTGCCGCTGGCTGGCGTGCCTTCGGGGTTCAGGCGCAATTGCACATCCACCTGCTCCAGCTTCCACTGCTTGCGCGCCGCATACATCTGCAGCGTGACCGTGGTGCAGGCGCCCAGGGCCGAGAGCAGCAGCTGCAGGGGGTTGGGCGCCGTGTCGCCGCCGCCCTTGTCCGCGGGCTCGTCCACATGCCAGTTGTGGCCTTGGGGGTCGCCAAGCGTGACGCGATAGGGGGTGTCCGTGCTGGTGGCATGGGCGCTGTGGATCATGGAAGGTCCTTTGTCCTGGGGGTGTCGCAAGAGGGGTGGGGGAGCCAACGGACGACTCTACGCCTGCTTCGCGTCCGCTGCCTGGGGCCGATGCTTCATGCGCAGCGGAATTTTGAGGTAGTGCACGCCGTTGGCCTCGGCCTCGGGCCAATGGCCTGCGTGCATGTTGACCTGGATGGCGGGCAGCAGCAGGGCTGGCGCCGACAGCGTGGCGTCGCGCCGGTTGCGCATGGCCACGAAGCTGGCCTCGTCCACGCCCGCGTGCACATGCACGTTGCCGGCACGTTGGTCGGCCACGGTGGTTTCCCAGGCGTGGCGGTCGCGGCCCGGCGCCTTGTAGTCATGGCACATGAACAGGCGTGTTGCGGGCGGCAGGGCCAGCAGGCGCTGGATGGAGCGGAACAGCGTGCGCGCATCGCCGCCCGGAAAGTCGGCGCGCGCCGTGCCGTAGTCGGGCATGAACAGCGTATCGCCCACGAAGACCGCATCCTCGATGCGGTAGGACACGCAGGCGGGCGTATGGCCGGGCGTGTGCAGCACCTCGATGCGCAGCCCGCCCAAGGGCAGGCTGTCGCTGTCTGCCAGCAGTCGGTCGAAAGGCGGCTCCCCGGCGGGCGCGGGCAGGTTGAAGACGGGGCGGAAGATGCGCTGCACCTCGCGGATGTGCTCGCCCACGGCGATCGGGGCGCCCGTGCGCTCGCGCAGGTACGGGGCCGCGCTGAGGTGGTCGGCATGCGCATGGGTTTCCAGGATCCAGCGCAGGCGCAGGCCCTGGGCCTGCGCGGCGGCCAGCACGGCATCGGCCGAGCCGGTGTGGGCCTGGCCGCTGGCATGGGCGTAGTCGAGCACGGGGTCGATGGCGGCGGCCTCGCCCGTGTTCGCATCCCAGACCAGGTAGGTCACGGTATGGGTGGCTTCGTCGAAGAATGGCGCGATGCGCAGCGGCGAGGTCATGAAAGCACTCCTTTGTCGATGGCTCCAGTGCAGCCTGCCGGCAAGTATATTAGAATTTGCTAAATTAGATTTTTCTTAATCATGAGCCAACCCATCCTCTCCTCCGAACAGGCTTTCCTGCAGCAGGGTGCGGCGCGCGCCGCCGCCCTGCTGCGCGCCGTGGGCAACGAGAGGCGCCTGCTGGTGCTGTGCCTGCTGATCGAGCATGGCGAGCTGTCGGTGGGCGGGCTGCTGGAGCGTATCCCGCTGAGCCAGTCGGCCCTGTCCCAGCATCTGGCGCGCATGCGCGAGGAGGGCCTGGTCGCCTACCGCCGCGAGTCGCAGACCCTGTACTACCGCATCGCCGATCCCGATGCGCAAAAGCTGGTGGCGGCACTCAAGAGCATCTTCTGTCCCTGAAAACCCCCACCCCAGGAGTCGTCCCATGTCCCTTCCCCTCATCTCGGCCCAGGCCGCCCGCCAGTTGCAGGCGCAAGGCGCCTGGCTCATCGACATCCGCGCGCCCGACGAACATGCGCGCGAACGCATGGCAGGCGCCCGCAGCATGCCCATGGAGCGCCTGGGCGCCCAGGCCTGGGGCGATGCGCCGGCCGCCGTGGTCTTTCACTGCCGCTCCGGCAACCGCACGCGGCTCAACGCCCAGGCCCTGGCGGCTGCCTTGCCGCCCGGCTGTGTCGGCCATGTGCTCGACGGCGGCCTGGACGCCTGGAAGGCCGAAGGCCTGCCCGTGCTGCAAGACAGCCGCCAGCCGCTGGAGCTGCAGCGCCAGGTGCAACTGGGTGCGGGCGGGCTGGCTCTGCTGGGCGCCGTGCTCGGTGCCACGGTTTCACCGTGGTGGCACCTGCTTTCGGCCTTCGTGGGCTGCGGTCTGATCGTGGCGGGTGCCACCGGCTTTTGCGGACTGGCGCGCATGCTGATGAAGGCGCCCTGGAATCGGCGCGCCCTGGGGCAGTGACGGTGTCTGCGCTGAAGTCCACCTGACGCCGGCCGGCTGCCCCCCTCCTTCCCCTGTTCCGGGGACTGTGGAGAACCCCGGACGGCAGTACGATAGCTGCATGACATCTGTTTATGCCCAACGCCGCGCACGCTTGGCCGCCCAGTTGGGCGCCGGCGGCATCGCCATCATTCCCACCGCTCCCGAGCGCCAGCGCAACCGGGACACCGGCTATCTGTACCGCCACGACAGCTATTTCTATTACCTGACCGGCTTTGCCGAGCCCAATGCCTGCCTGGTACTGGCCGCCGATGGCACCAGCGTGCTGTTTTGCCAGCCCAAGGACCTGGAGCGCGAAATCTGGGACGGCATCCGCCTGGGCCCCGAGGCTGCCGTGGCCACGCTGGGCGTGAGCCAGGCGTTCTCCAGCGCCGAGATCGATACGCGCCTGCCGCGCCTGCTGGAGAACCGGGGCCGCCTCTGGTATCCGTTCGCCACGCATGAAGGGCTGGCCGTGCGCGTGGAAGGCTGGCTGGGCCAGGTGCGCGCACGCGTGCGCTTTGGCGCGCTGTGCCCGTCCGAGCAGGGCGATCTGTGCACGCTGCTTGACGAGATGCGCCTGGTCAAGGACGCCCACGAGCAGGACATCATGCGCCGCGCCGCCGCCATCAGCGCCCAGGCCCATATCCGCGCCATGCAGCGCTCGGCGCGCATGCTGCGCGCAGGCCAGGAAGTGCGTGAATACCACCTGGATGCCGAGCTGCTGCATGAATTCCGCCAGCAGGGCTCGCAGTACGTGGCCTACGGCTCCATCGTGGCCGCCGGCGCCAATGCCTGCGTGCTGCACTACCAGGCCGACAAGGCCCCCGTGCGCGCGGGCGAACTGGTGCTCATCGACGCCGGCTGCGAGCTCGACGGCTACGCCAGCGACATCACGCGCACCTTCCCCGCCGATGGCCGCTTCACCGGCCCGCAGCGCGCGCTCTACGAGCTGGTGCTGGAAAGCCAGAAGGCTGCCGTGGCGGCCACGCGGGCCGGCGCGCGCTTCAACGATCCGCACGACGCCACCGTGGCCGTGCTGGCGCAGGGCATGCTGGATCTGGGCCTGCTGGACAAAAAGGTCTATGGCAATGCCCAGGACGTGATCGAGCAGCGCGCCTTCTTCCAGTTCTACATGCACCGCACCGGCCACTGGCTGGGCATGGACGTGCATGACTGCGGCAGCTATGTGGAGCCTTCGGAGCTGGGCCAGTCGCACGAGCGCAAGGACCCGCTGTCGGGCGAGACCATCACCAACCGCCCCAGCCGCATCCTGCGTCCGGGAATGTGCACCACCATCGAGCCGGGCATCTACGTGCGCCCTGCGGCCGGCGTGCCCGAGCAGTTCCACAACATCGGCATCCGCATCGAGGACGATGCCATCGTCACCGAGACCGGCTGCGAGCTGATCACGCGCGGCGTGCCCGTGGAGCCCGACGAGATAGAAGCCTTGATGCGTGACTGACAACGCCAGCCTGCCCACCACCGGCCCCGTGTCCACTCTCATGCCCGCCCCATCGGCCTATGCCGCACCCGCACTGCCCCGGCTGAGCTGGCGCATCTTCACGGTGCTCTGGCTGCTGGGGCTGCCCGGCGTGGCGGCCATGGCCTGGTTCGTGCTGCCCGACTGGATGCGCATGCTGGGCCTGCCCGTGGAGCCGCTGGTCACGCCGCTCACCGGCATTGGCGTGATGGCCGCGCTGCTGGCCCTGCCCGTGGGCGTGGGCGTGTGGCTGGGGCCGCGGCTGGGCCTGTCCGCACCGCTGCTGACCACCTGGGTGGCCGGGCGTTCGCCCCAGCGCGCCGTGCGCTACCTCACGCTGCCGGGGCTGGCCGGTGGCGTGGTCGGCGCGGCCTGGCTGGTGACCCTGGCCCTGGCCTGGCCCGACGACCTGACCCTGATCGACCCCGTCTACGCCATGCCGCTGGGCGCCAAGATGCTGTACGCGGGCATCACGGCCGAGCTGGTGATGCGGCTGGGCGGCATGACGCTGGTGATGTGGCTGCTGTGGCGGCTGAGCGGACGCACAGACCGCCGCCCGGGATGGACGCTGGGCTGGTGGTCCGTCATGCTGTCGGCCCTGCTGTGGGGCATGCTGCAGCTGGCCCTGGCCTGGAGCACCTGGGGCGGCCTGTCGGACGCGCTGGTGCTGCAGTTGCTGCTGTTCGAGGTCGTCCACGGCGCCGTGGGCGGCTTCCTGTTCTGGCGCTATGGCCTGGAGGCGGCCATGGTGGCCCATGCCATCACCTACCTGCTCTCGCACGGGCTGGTGTGAGGCCTGGCGTCTGCGCAATGACACCGCCAGGATGAAGCGTCACAGAAGCCTCAGCGAGCCGAACAGGCCCTCGGTTTCGTCCTCGGGGCCGGCGGCGAAGTAGAGCGCGTCGCTGTCGCCCAGGGCCACGCCGTTGCCGAACTGCAGGGCCCACAGGCCGGGGATGGCCACGGGGCGGTCCTGCGCGTCGCGCAGATCGTCCACATAGCGGCCCGTGGACAGGTCGAAGGCACAGATGCGGCCTGCTCCCCCGAAGTTGCCGACCAGCAGGTGCCCCGCCATTGCGCCGAAGCCGTCAGGAGCGATGGCCACGCCCCAGGGCGCATTCAGGCGTCCATCGTCCTCATACATGCGCAGCAGGCGGCCGTCGAGGTCGAACTCGGCCAGCCTGCCGCGCGCAGGCCGGTTGCCGCTGGCCGCTTCTGCGGCTGCGTCCAGAGCATCCTCCTCGCCGGCATGGAACGCCAGGGGATCGTCCGGGTCGGGCTGGCTGATCGCATAGAGCACGAACACGCGGTCGCGGCGGCCGTCGTTGACGACCTGGATGTTGAAGGGCACCGGATCACCGGGCCGGGCCTCGCCTGCCGCGCCTGATGCGAACGGGTTGGCGAAGCCCTGGGTGGGCACCAGTTGCCACTGCGCGTCCAGCGTGCGGATCTGGGGCCGGGCGCCGAAGTCGGCCATCCACACGCGGTCCCATCGGCCCGTGTGGATGGCGGCCCCGAAGAAAGCCATGCCCTGGTCGGCACCATTGAACATTTCCACCGCAGGGCCGTCCACCCGGACGATGGCGCCCGTCTGCGCATCGCGCTCCGTCCAGGCGCTGACGCTGCCGCTGTCGGTCACGAAGACGAAGCGGGCCGAGCCCTCGAGCAGTCGTCCGGCGGCAGGCTGCTGCCGGACCCGCAGCAGCTGCGAGTCCAGGGGCGCACCGTTGTAGACCACGCCGGTGACTTTGCCGGCACTGTCATCGCCGGTCAGGGCATCGGAGCGCGGAACGGCCACTTCGCGCAGGCCGTCCTGGTGCAGGGCGCGCATCCCGGGATCGGCCGAGCGAGCCACGTCACCGATGAACTGCCAGGACGTGCCCCCGCCGCCAATCCAGAAATGGCCTCCCGCGCCGGCCGGGCGGATGGCGATGCCCCAGCCGTTGACGAAGCCGGGCTGCGTGAAGCGCGCGCCGTAGCGCGCATGGCTGGCGAGCAGGGGAGTCTGGACATAGCGGTTGGCAGCAACATCGCTACCCGCGCCGCAGGCGGTCAGCGCCGGGGAGGCCAGGGTGGTCAGAACAAAGCGTCTGCGGTCAAGCATGGTGGATTTCCTGGTGGCATGGCAAAGCTGTGGATGGGCTGGCTGAGCATGCGAAACCAAGGGGAACCGTATGTTCTGGCTGCGGCCTGCGGGCCGGGTGGACCACAGGAATATGAAGGCGATGCTAGGAAGCAGGGGCGGGCCGCGTCAATGTGGACCAGTCTGATTCTGTGGTGTCCTGCGGTGCGGTGCGGTGCGGTGCGGTGCAGCAGGCATTGCGAACGCGGCGGGCAAAACTGCTTTCACAGGAGACCGGCATGGCACAGCGCCTTTGCCGGGAATGCTGCCGTGCAGCATCAAAAGCAATAGCGGCAAAGGCAGTGCACCGCAGTGTTCGGCGATGGCAACGGCATCCGGCCGCCCCCTTGCGCAGGCTCAGGACGCGGGGTCTTCAGGCCCGCACCGCATGCCGGAATGTTGCCTTCATGTAACCGCATTCGTGTGAGAATTGAAACCCGATTACAAACCCTGAGCGAGAGACATTCCATGCAAGTGAGCCGTGCCACCAAGATCGTCGCCACCCTGGGCCCCGCTTCCAGCGACCCGCAACTGCTGGAACAGATGGTGCGCGAAGGCGTCAACGTGGTGCGCCTGAATTTCAGCCACGGCAAGGCGCAGGACCACATCGACCGCGCCACCATGGTGCGCGAGGCGGCCCAGCGCGCAGGCCGCGAGGTGGCCATCATGGCCGACCTGCAGGGCCCCAAGATCCGCGTCGGCAAGTTCGCCGAAGGCAAGGTCATGCTGGAGCCCGGCGCGCGCTTCGTGCTCGACGCGTCGCGCACCGAGCCCGGCGACATCAACGGCGTGGGCCTGGACTACAAGGAACTGCCGCGCGACGTGAAGCCCGGCGACGTGCTGCTGCTCAACGACGGCCTGATCGTGCTCACCGTGGACCATGTGCGTGGCGACGAGGTGCACACCACCGTCAAGCTCGGCGGCGAGCTGTCCAACAACAAGGGCATCAACAAGCAGGGCGGCGGCCTGACGGCCCCGGCGCTGACGGCCAAGGACATGGAGGACATCAAGACCGCCATGAGCTTCCAGGCCGACTACGTGGCCGTGAGCTTTCCCAAGAACGCCACCGACATGGAGATGGCGCGCCAGCTGTGCAACGTGGCTGCGGCCCAGTACGGCCACAAGCCCGGCCTGATCGCCAAGATCGAGCGCGCCGAGGCCATTCCGCGCCTGGAAGAGATACTGCATGTCTCCGACGGCATCATGGTGGCGCGCGGCGACCTGGCCGTGGAAGTGGGCAACGCTGCCGTGCCCGCGCTGCAAAAGAAGATGATCCGCATGGCGCGCGACATGGACAAGTTCGTGATCACCGCCACGCAGATGATGGAGAGCATGATCACCAACCCCGTGCCCACGCGCGCCGAGGTCAGCGACGTGGCCAACGCCGTGCTGGACGGCACGGACGCCGTCATGCTCAGCGCCGAGACCGCCGCCGGCAGGTACCCGCTGGAGACCGTGCAGGAAATGGCCAAGATCTGCGCCGCCGCGGAAGCCGCCGAAGACCCGGACAGCGATGCCGAGTTCACCGGCCGCCAGTTCTCGCGTATCGACCAGTCGATCGCCATCGGCGCGCTGTTCACGGCCCACCACCTGGGCGCCAAGGCCATCGTCGCCATGACGGACAGCGGCTCCACCGCGCTGTGGATGAGCCGCCACCGCATCCACATCCCCATCTACGCGCTCACGCCCAAGATCTCCACGCAGCGCAAGATGGCCATGTACCGCAACGTGCGCCCCCTGCTCATGGACACCAGCGCCGACCGCGACACCGCGCTGGACCAGGCCGAAGGCCATCTGCGCGCGCGCAACATCGTGCAAAGCGGCGATGTCTACGCCATCACCTGCGGCGAGCCCATGGGCCAGCCCGGTGGCACGAACATGCTGAAGATATGTCGTGTGAACTAACCCCCTGAGGCGCTTCGCGCCTTCCCCCTCTCGCTACGCGGGGGGGACGACACCCTCGCGGCGGGGCGGCCCTTGCTCGGTGTCCCTCGTTCTGGGGGGCGCCAGTTTTATGTGCCGTGCGCTATGCCTTCGCCATGGTCTATCGGGGCCTGCCTGAGTGGGTTCGTGCGTTGTAGGGCAGCAGGTTGGGCATGACGGCAAGGCGGCGCCACAGCGCAGCATGCCAGACCAGGGTGGCGCTGCAGATGCCCACGATGGCACCGCCGACCACATCGGACGGGAAGTGCACGCCCAGGTGCACGCGGCTCCAGCCCATGCCCAGGGCCAGCGACCAGGCGGACACCATGACCCAGCGGCGGTGGCGCGTGCAGCCCAGGGTCAGCGCCTGGGCCAGGGCAAAGGCGCCCGTGGCGTGCATGCTCGGAAAACTGGACCGCAGCGCGTGTTCCACCCATTGCACGCCCATGCCCAGCTGGGCAGGACGCGGCGCCGGGAAGCCCCAGCGGACCAGCCGTGCCACGGCCCAGGCGGCCAGCATGGACAGCAGGGCCAGCACCAGGGTGCGGCGCAGGGCGGGCGAGCCGCGCAGCAGCCCGGCCATCACGGGAAGGGCGCACAGCGAGGGAAGCCAGGAGGAGATGGCGCGCGCCGCCTCGATCGAGATGGCGGGCGTTTGCGCGTTGGCGTTCAGCAGCGTGAACAGGGCGGGGTCCAGGGGCAGCATGGCAACGCTTGATCAGGGAGTGGAAGGCGGAAGGCTGGCGGCGGGCCACAGGGAGTCAGGCGCGCTGTCCCGGGTGCGCAGCGCACGCGTGACCGCCAGGTCGAAAAGCCAGCCCGCCGTCCAGCACAGCCAGCCGGTCCACAGCGTGTGGCTCATGAAATGGGCGCCGCGCATCTGCTGGGCCAGGCCCATCGACAGGCCTGCGGCCAGCGAGACGGCCAGCCAGATCCAGGCTGCGCGGGGTGCATGGCGGCGCAGCGCGAAATAGCCGGCCAGAAAGGCAAAGCCTGCCGAGGCGTGGCCTGCGGGAAAGCAGCGGCCCGGCCCGCCGTCGGCCAGGCCCAGCGACCAGTGCGAGACATGGCGCGCCACGCCGCCGAACTCGGCCAGGTCCCAGGGGCAGCTGGTCGCGCTGGTGTACTTGAGCAGCGAGATCAGGGCCAGCGACAGCAAGATGCCCGCCACCAGCTGCACGCGCCGCCCGTGAGGCAGCAGGCGCAGCGGGCCGATGGGCCGCCAGACGCACAGCGTCAGGCCCAGCACCACCAGCCAGGCCAGGCGGCGTGCGCTTTCGTGGGCGATGTTCACGAAGAACCAGTCCGAACGCAGCGCAAAGCCATCGGCGTCGCCAAACCAGCGGGCCATGGCCAGGTCCAGGGCGCCGGCATCCCAGGCCAGGACCACGGCCAGCGCCGCCAGGGTCCACAGCAGGGTGCTTTTGAAGGAGGGGCCCTGCGCAGGGGCGGCGGAAAAATCTCGGGGTTCAGGTGTCGGCATGGCCGGCAGCATGAGAAGCGCGGCTTAAACCCGTCTTAACGCATGCCCCGGCGTGCGGCCATCGTCTGGCGCCGCAGCCGGCAGCGGCCATTGCACAATGCGCGCATGCGAATACTGGTCGTCGAAGACAACGCGGGCATTGCCGCAGGCCTGCAGGCCAATCTGCAACAGCGCCGCTATGCGGTCGACGTCTGCTCCACCGTGGCCGATGCCTGGCATGCGCTGGAGATGGAGCGCTTCGACGCCGTGCTGCTGGACCTGGGCCTGCCCGATGGCGATGGCAGCGAAATCCTGCGCCGCCTGCGGAGCCCGCGCCGCCCGGGTGGCGACAGCCACGCCCTGCCGGACCCCAACACGCCCGTGCTCATCCTCACCGCGCGCGACCAGGTGCGCGAGCGCATCGCCGGGCTGGACCTGGGTGCCGATGACTACCTGGTCAAGCCCTTCGACATCGACGAGCTGGAGGCGCGGCTGCGCGCCATGCTGCGCCGCGCAGGCGGGCAGGCGGCACCCGTGATCCGCCATGGCGAGCTGGAGGTCGACCCGGCCGCGCGCACCGTGCGCCGCGACGGAAAGCTGGTGGAAATGTCGCCGCGCGAGTTCTCCGTGCTCTGGGTGCTGCTGCAGGCGCGCGGGCGCGTGCTCTCGCGCCAGCAGATCGAGGAACATCTCTACAGCTGGGGCACGGCCGTGGAAAGCAATGCCGTCGAAGTCCATATCCACCACCTGCGCAAGAAGCTGGGCAATGCCAGCATCGTCACCATGCGCGGCGTGGGCTACTTTCTTCCTGCGGAGAACCCATGAGCACCGCGCAGCAGCGCCGCCCCTCGCTGATCTGGCATCTGATGGCCTGGATGCTGGGCGCGCTGGTCGTGGTCTGGGCCAGCTTCGTGGCGCTGGGCTACCAGACCGGCGTGCACGAGGCCGACGAGCTCACCGACGGCCACCTGGCCGGCGTCGCTGCGCTGGTGCTCAACCTGGAAGTCGCAGGCGCCGTAGGCCAGGGAGCAGCCACGCCCGTGCATGAGCCCCCCGGCCTGATGGCCCACGACTACCAGCAGTCGCTGAGCGTGGCCCTGTGGGATGGCGCGGGGCGGCTGATCTCGCGCACGGGCGATGCGCCCGAGCCCGCCTTCGACACCGAGCAGGGCTTTGCCACCCTGCGCCTGGGTCCCGAGCATCGGGCCTGGCGCAGCTTCACCCAATGGAGCCGCGACCATGCACGCAAGGTCAGCGTGATGATCGAGCTGCAGGAGCGCGACGAACTGGCCGACGACATCGCGGGCCAGATGATCGAGCCGGGCCTGTGGCTTTTGCCTGTGGTCGCGCTGGCGCTGGGGCTGGCCATTCGACGCGGCATGCGGCCGCTCAACGAACTCTCGCGCGAGGTCGAGCGCCTGGACCTGGCCCAGGCCGAGCGCGTTTCGCACCGCCACGCGCTGCGGGAATTCATGCCCGTGGTGAACTCCATCAACACCTTGCTGGACCGCCAGCAGGAGGCGCTGGAGCGCGAGCGCAGCCTGGCCAACGAAGTGGCCCATGAACTGCGCACGCCGCTGGCCTCCATCGCCTTGCAGGCGCGTGCCCTGGGCGATGCGCCGGCCGGCGCCATGGATGCCCCGGCCCAGCGCGCCGCGCTGGCGCGCATAGGCCAGGACGCGCTGCACGCCGGCCATGTGCTCAGCCAGCTGCTGGCACTGGCGCGCGCAGGACGCGCCATGCTGGCCGACCCGCCCGTGCCCGTGGACCTGGCCGCGCTGGCCCGCCAGGTGGTGGCCGCCCATGCGCAGGCGGCCTGGCAGCGCGGCTGCAGCCTGTCCGTGCAGGCGCCTGAGGCACTGGGCGTGATGGGCAATGCCGTGCTGCTGGAGCTGGCGCTGCGCAACCTGGTGGAAAACGCCCTCAAGCACACACCGCACGGCACGCAGATCGAGGTGCAGGCCGGGCAGGGGCCCGACGGCGAGGTCTGGTTGCAGGTTTGCGACGACGGCCGCCGCGATGGCGCAGAGCGCGCGGCAGCGCCCGTGGACAGCCTGCACCTGGGCCACGAGATCGTGGCGCGCGTGCTGCGCGCCCACCAGGGAAGCTTTGGCGAGGCCGCGCCGCCCGAAGGCTTCACGACCTGCTACCGCATGGGAATGCCCGGGACAGGGTTGGCGGCAGCTGGTTAAAATCGCCAGTTACCAAGCGGTTACTGCCGCGATCCCCCGGCCGCAGCCCCGCAGCGAACCCATGACGCAGCGGCGGCCGCCATGCGGCAGGGGCATCCCCCTCTCAACAACTTGATACGGACCCTACACATGCCTCTCGTTTCGATGCGCGAACTGCTGGACCACGCTGCCGAAAACGGCTACGGTCTTCCCGCCTTCAACGTCAACAACCTGGAGCAGGTGCAAGCCGTGATGTCGGCCGCCGACGAAGTGGGCGCGCCCGTCATCCTGCAGGCCAGCGCAGGCGCCCGCAAGTACGCCGGCGAGCCCTTCATCAAGCACCTGATCCAGGCCGCCGCCGAGCAGTATCCCCACATCCCCCTGGTCATGCACCAGGACCACGGCACCTCGCCCGCCATCTGCCAGGGCGCGCTGAACCTGGGCTTCGGCTCGGTGATGATGGACGGCTCGCTGATGGAAGACGGCAAGACGCCTTCCTCCTTCGAATACAACGTGGACGTGACCCGCAAGGTCGTGGAAATGGCCCACAAGCTGGGCGCCACCGTCGAAGGTGAACTCGGCTGCCTGGGCTCGCTGGAAACCGGCATGGCCGGCGAGGAAGACGGCGTGGGCGCCGAAGGCGTGCTCGACCACTCGGCCCTGCTGACCGACCCCGAGGAAGCGGCCCAGTTCGTCAAGGCCACGCAGCTGGACGCGCTGGCCATTGCCATCGGCACCAGCCACGGCGCCTACAAGTTCACGCGCAAGCCCACGGGCGACATCCTGTCCATCCAGCGCGTCAAGGAAATCCACGCGCGCCTGCCCAACACCCACCTGGTCATGCACGGCTCCTCCTCCGTGCCCCAGGAACTGCTGGAAATCATCCGCCAGTACGGCGGCGCCATGAAGGAAACCTACGGCGTGCCCGTCGAGGAAATCCAGGAAGCCATCAAGCACGGCGTGCGCAAGATCAACATCGACACCGACATCCGCCTGGCGATGACCGGCGCCGTGCGCAAGTTCCTGGCCGAGAACCCCGAGAAGTTCGACGCCCGCGAATGGCTCAAGCCCGCCCGCGAAGCCGCCAAGCAGATCTGCAAGGCCCGCTACATCGAGTTCGGCTGCGAAGGCCAGGGCGCCAAGATCAAGGGCTACACGCTGGAGCAGATGGCAGCCAAGTACGCTGCCGGTTCGCTGCAGCAGGTCGTGAACTGATCGGTTCCTTCCCCTTCAAAAAAGCCCGCCGGTCCGCCTGCGGGCTTTTTTGTTGTCAGCGCGGCGCGGGGGCCGCAGCCTGGGACCGCTGGGGCACGGCCATGGCCATCTCGTCATCGGGCACCACGGGCTGGGGGTGGCTGGCGTTCCAGCCCGACACCAGCAGGCTGGTGCCCGACAGCACCAGCAGCAGGCAGACCATCCATTCGACCAGCCGCTTGGGCAGGGCGGGCGGATGGCGCATGTGCAGCCAGGTCACCACCGTCACCACGGGAAAGGCCAGGGCCGCCGCCAGCAGCACGCTGGCGGTGATCTCGCCCTCCCAGGCCACCATCACCAGGCGCAGCAGCGCGCAGGTGAGGAACATGGCAAACAGGCACTGGCGCACCACCAGACGGTCCAGCGGCTGGCGGTACAGGTGGTAGACCATGGGCGGGCCTGGCGTGGCAAACAGCCCGCCCAGCAGCCCCGAGGCCACACCGGCCACCCACAGCGACACCGGCCCCGACACCTGCGCGTTGACCTGCTTTTGCAGCAACAGCAACAGCGCGCAGGCCACGATGGCCAGGCCCAGCAGCATGCGCAGCCCGCTCAGCGCATTGCCGCTGAGCCACTGCAGCAGCAGCACGCCGCCGATCACGCCGATGACGCTGCTGATCAGCATGGGCTTGAGCAGGGACCACTGCGGCACCTGGCGGTGGGCGCGCAGGTAGGCCACGCCGTTGACCACGGACAGCAGGCAGGCCACGTTGGCCGCATCGCCAATGCCCATCAGGTGCGTGGCACCGGCCACGCCCACGAAGATCAGCCCGAAGGCAAAGCCCGTCAGGTTCTGGCAAAACGTGGCCAGGCCCACCAGGGCCAGGAACATCACATACTGGATCACACTCATCGAAACGCTTTCTGGCGCGCCGCTGCGCCGAACCGGCGACGCTAACACGGAGCGCCTTCGCCTGCCCGGGCGCCGAAGTCACCAGCGGGCGCCCCAGGCCAACGTGCCAGGCCGGCGTGTCAGTCCGACGTCTCAGGCGGCCGGCGTGTTGAGCCGCTGCAGCCGCTCGGGCGTGCCCACGTCGGTCCAGCGCCCGGCATACAGGCTGGCGCTCACCTGGCCGGCGGCCATCGCCCGGCGCAGCAGCGCCACCAGCGGCACGCGCCAACCGTCGGGGTTGCCGGGCGGGATGTCGCACCAGGGCGCGGCAAACAGCTCGGCGCGCAGCAGCGCAATGGTGCCGTAGGTCTGGCGCGGGCGGGCATCGCCCTCGGGCCAGTCGCAGGCCAGGCCCAGTTCGTCCACGCCGAAGTCGCCACGCGGATGGTGCTCGGGGTTGGGCACCAGCCACAGATGGGCCAGCCGTCCGCTGGCGGCAAATTCGCGGGCCGCCTCGAACGGGAAATCAAAGTCGGGCGCGTAGACATCGCCGGCCGCCAGCCAGAACACCGTGTCCAGAAGCGGCAGCGCGCGCGCAATGCCTCCTGCGGTCTCCAGCGCCTGCTCGGGCTCGGGGGAATAGGCCATATGCAGCGGCTCGCCACCTGTGTCGGGCGCGAAGCGCGCCCCGAAGCGCGCGGGAATCTGCTCGCCCAGCCAGCCCGTGTTGACCACGGCGCGGCGCACGCCGGCCTGCGCAAGGGCCTGCAGGTGGTGCTGCAGCAGTGGCCGGCCCTGCACCTGCAGCAGCGGCTTGGGGCAGGTGTCGGTCAGCGGCCGCATGCGCTCGCCACGGCCTGCGGCCAGCAGCATGGCCGGTGGCTGCTCGGTGAGGAAAAGCGCCTTGGCGGCGGGGAACGGCTGGATGGGCGAGGCGGTCATGGAGCGCAACTGTAGACCATTGCCAGCGGCCATTGCCCCGCGCGCGGGAGCCGAAAACCCGCGTCCTTTAAAATAGCCGGCTTACTCTGATTACCCCCTCCTTCACGGAGCGCCCTGATGGCCAACACTCAACAAATGGCGAATGCGATCCGCGCACTCGCAATGGATGCCGTTCAACAAGCCAACTCCGGCCACCCCGGCGCCCCCATGGGCATGGCCGACATGGCCGTGGCACTGTGGAGCCGTCACCTCAAGCACAACCCCGTCAACCCGCAATGGGCTGACCGTGACCGCTTCATCCTGTCCAACGGCCACGGCTCCATGCTGATCTACGCGCTGCTGCACCTCACGGGCTATGCGCTGCCGATCGACGAGCTCAAGAACTTCCGCCAGCTGCACAGCAAGACGGCCGGCCACCCCGAAGTGGGCATCACCCCCGGCGTGGAAACCACCACCGGCCCGCTGGGCCAGGGCATCACCAATGCCGTGGGCTTCGCGCTGGCAGAAAAGCTGCTGGCTGCCGAATTCAACCGTCCCGGCCACGCCATCGTCGACCACCACACCTACGTGTTCCTGGGTGACGGCTGCCTGATGGAAGGCATCAGCCACGAGGCCGCGGCCCTGGCCGGCGCCTGGAAGCTGGGCAAGCTGGTGGCGCTGTACGACGACAACGGCATCTCCATCGACGGCAAGGTCGCTCCCTGGTTCATCGACAACACGCCCGCCCGCTTCGAAGCCTATGGCTGGAACGTGGTGCGCGACGTGGACGGCCACAACGTGCAGGCCATCGATGCCGCCATCGCCGCCGCCAAGAAGAGCAGCGACAAGCCCACGCTGATCTGCTGCAAGACCAGCATCGGCAAGGGCTCGCCCAACCGCCAGGACACGGCCAAGGCCCACGGCGAGCCCCTGGGCGCCGAGGAAATCGCACTGACCCGCGCAGCCCTGGGCTGGGAGCACGGCCCCTTCGACATCCCCGCCAGCGTCTACGGCGACTGGGATGCCAAGGCCGCCGGCGCCAAGGCCGAAGCGGCCTGGAACAAGAAGTTCGCCGCCTATGCCAAGGCCTTCCCCGAACTGGCTGCCGAATTCAAGCGCCGCATGGCCGGTGACCTGCCCGCCAACTTCGGCGAGATCGCCGCGCAGATCGCCTCCGACGCGCATGACGCAGGCGCCACCGTGGCCAGCCGCAAGGCCAGCCAGCTGGCCCTGGAAGGCCTGACCGCAGCCCTGCCCGAACTGCTGGGCGGCTCGGCCGACCTGACCGGCTCCAACCTGACCAACACCAAGAGCACGCCTTCGCTGCGCGTGGACGACAAGGGTGCCGTGGTCCTGACCGAAGACGGCAAGATCGGCCGCCACATCAACTACGGTGTGCGCGAGTTCGGCATGGCTGCCATCATGAACGGCATCGCCCTGCATGGCGGCTACATCCCCTACGCAGGCACCTTCCTGACCTTCAGCGACTACAGCCGCAACGCCATCCGCATGGCCGCGCTGATGAAGCAGCGCGTGGTCCACGTCTTCACGCACGACTCCATCGGCCTGGGCGAAGACGGCCCCACCCACCAGTCCATCGAGCACGCCGCCTCTCTGCGCCTGATCCCGGGCCTGGATGTCTGGCGCCCTGCAGACACCACGGAAACCGCCGTCGCCTGGACCGTGGCCCTGAGCCAGAAGAACAAGCCCACGGCCCTGCTGCTGTCGCGCCAGAACCTGGCCTACGCAGCCAAGACCGAAGACGCGCTGGACGACATCGCCTGCGGCGCCTACGTGCTGTCCGAGCCCAAGGCCGTCGGCCTGAACAAGAAGGCCCAGGCCGTCATCATCGCCACCGGCTCCGAAGTGCAGCTGGCCCTGGCCGCCCAGAAGCTGCTGGCCGAGCGCAAGGTCGCCGTGCGCGTGGTCTCCATGCCCAGCACCACCACCTTCGACAAGCAGGACGCCAAGTACAAGAGCCAGGTGCTGCCGGCCAACCTGCCGCGCATCGCCGTGGAAATGGGCGTGACCGACTTCTGGTGGAAGTACGGCTGCGCCGCCGTCGTCGGCATCGACACCTACGGCGAATCGGCCCCAGCGCCCGTGCTGTTCAAGCACTTCGGCTTCACGGCCGAGAACGTGGCCGACACCGTGCAGGCTGCGCTGCAGCGCGCCGGCAAGTAAAGCTGCGAGAAGGGGCCTGTGGCCCCTTTTTGCCGCCCGCCAGGCCCGGCCTGGCCCTCACCGTTTCAGTTTTTCCGTTTTTCGCAATCCGTCAATCCAAGAGGCAAATATGACGATCAAGATCGGTATCAACGGCTTCGGCCGCATCGGCCGCATGGTGTTCCGCGCTGCCGTGCAGAACTTCAGCGACATCGAAGTCGTGGGCATCAACGACCTGCTCGAGCCCGACTACCTGGCCTACATGCTCAAGTACGACAGCGTGCACGGCCGTTTCAAGGGCGAGGTCTCGGTGGAGGGCTCCAACCTGATCGTCAACGGCAAGACCATCCGCCTGACGCAGGAGCGCGACCCCGCCAACCTGAAGTGGAACGAAGTCGGCGCCGACATCGTGATCGAGGCCACCGGCCTGTTCCTGACCGACGAGACCGCACGCAAGCACCTGGCTGCCGGCGCCAAGAAGGTCATCATGTCCGCGCCTTCCAAGGACAGCACCCCGATGTTCGTCTTCGGCGTGAACTGCAAGACCTACGCTGGCCAGGACGTGATCTCCAACGCCTCCTGCACCACCAACTGCCTGGCTCCCGTGGCCAAGGTGCTCAACGACAAGTGGGGCATCAAGCGCGGCCTGATGACCACCGTGCACGCTGCCACCGCCACCCAAAAGACCGTGGACGGCCCCAGCAACAAGGACTGGCGCGGCGGCCGCGGCATCCTGGAAAACATCATTCCCTCCAGCACGGGCGCAGCCAAGGCCGTGGGCGTGGTGATTCCCGAGCTCAACAAGAAGCTGACCGGCATGTCCTTCCGCGTGCCCACCTCCGACGTGTCGGTGGTGGACCTGACGGTGGAACTGAACAGCGAAGCCAGCTACGAAGAGATCTGCGCCGAAATGAAGGCCCAGTCGCAAGGCGCGCTCAAGGGCGTGCTGGGCTACACCGAAGACAAGGTCGTGGCCACGGACTTCCGCGGCGAGTCCTGCACCTCGGTGTTCGATGCCGAAGCCGGCATCGCCCTGGACAAGACCTTCGTGAAGGTCGTGTCCTGGTACGACAACGAGTGGGGCTACTCGAACAAGTGCCTGGAAATGGTGCGCGTGGTCGCCGCCAAGTAATCCTGGCGCGAACCGCTGCGGGGCCTGTCGACGGGCCCTGCACCAGGCCGGCATCGGACGCGATGCCGGCCTTTTTCATGGAAGCTGCGACACTGGCGGCTTGTGCGCCACACCGGAGGTTCCCATGGCTGTCCACGCGAGTTCCACCACGCTGATCGTGCTGCTGCCCCTGCTGGTCTGGCGCCTGCACGCGCGTTACCGGCGGCTCGTGGGGCGCCAGCGCACGAACAAGTACCGGCCCTGGATCACGCTGGGCATCTACACCGTGCTGCTGGGCCTGGTGAGCTGGGTCGCCTGGGGCCACTGGCCTGCGCTGGCGGCGCTGGGCGGCGGGCTGGTCTGCGGCGGGCTGCTGTCGCGCTGGGCCTGGTCGCGCACGCAGCTCGAACCGACTCCACAGGGCCTGTACTACACGCCTCATACCCATCTGGGCATTGCCCTGTCCCTGCTGTTCCTGGCGCGCATCGCCTGGCGCGTGGTGCAACTGGCCTGGCTGTCGCCGGGCGCCGATACCGGCCTGCATGGGTTCATTGCCAGTCCGCTCACACTGTCGGTGTTCGGGCTCATGGCGGGGCACAGCACGGGCTATGCGATTGCGCTGTATCGCTGGCGCCAGCGCGTGCTGGCCGCCAAGCGGGCGCGCGAGGCGGCCCAGGTCTAGCACTGCAAGCGTTGCTCGACAAAGCCGGCACCGGCGGCGCGGCATCATGGCCGCATGACTACTTCATCCGCATTGCACGAGACCATTGGCTTTGACGACTTCCTCAAGGTGGAGCTGCGCGTGGGCCGCAT
This sequence comes from Delftia sp. WSY_16, assembly GCF_043104415.1. Classification (NCBI taxonomy): domain Bacteria; kingdom Pseudomonadati; phylum Pseudomonadota; class Betaproteobacteria; order Burkholderiales; family Comamonadaceae; genus Delftia; species Delftia sp. WSY_16. The sequence goes on from NZ_JBICKS010000023.1 coordinate 140,321, forward strand.
CGTGGACGCCCAGGTGTTCAAGGAGGCGCGCCGCCCCGCCTATGTGCTGCAGGTCGACTTCGGCCCGGCGCTGGGCCTGCGCAAGTCCAGCGCCCAGATCACGGCGCTGTACCGGCCCGAGGAACTGATAGGCCGCCAGGTGGTGGCTGTGCTGAACTTTCCCAGCAAGCAGATCGGGCCCATGCGCTCGGAATGCCTGGTCACGGGATTCCACAACGAGAACGGCGAGGTGGCGCTGTGCGTGCCCGACCGCGAGGTGCCGCTGGGTACCAAGCTGCTGTGACGGCCTGGGTGACTGTTGGCCTGGGTGACTATTCGATGCGCACGTCGGCCGCCTTGACGATGCGCCCGGACGCTTCCCAGTCGTCCTTGAGCAGGCGCTGGAATTCGGCGGCCGGCAGGGTGGCGGCTTCCACGCCCACGCGGGCCAGGCGCTCCTGGACCACGGGCTCGGCCAGCACCTTGCGCACGGCGGCGTTGATGCGCTCCACTTCGGCGGGCGGCGTGCCGGCCGGTGCCAGCAGGCCCAGCCAGGAGTCGAAGGCATAGCCGGGCACGCCGGACTCGGCCACCGTGGGCAGATCGGGCAGGAAGCGCGACCGTTGCTGGCCCGAGTAGGCCAGCAGTTTGACGCGCGGGTCCTTCTGGAAGGCCAGCATGCCGATGGTGGCGCCCGTGACCAGCTGCACGCGGCCGGCCAGCAGTTCGGTCGTGGCGTCGCCCGTGGATTTCATGGGGATGTGCTGCAGCTTGACGCCCGCCTGAGCGGCCAGCGAGGCCGAGGCCAGGTGCGAGGCGCTGCCATTGCCGGCCGACGCATAGTTGAGCTGGCCGGGCTGGGCCCTGGCGCGCTGCAGCAGCTCGCCCAGGGTCTGCACGCCCGAGGCGGCCGGCACGCCCACCACATAGCCCGTGCGGCCCAGGAAAGACACGCCCACGAAGTCCTTGAGCGGGTCATAGGGCAGCTTCGCGTACAGATGGCCGGCCAGGTTGTGGCTGGCCGCAGCCAGCACCAGGGTGTTGCCGTCCGGCGCGGACTTGGCCACCTGGGCCGTGCCCACGCTGCCACCCGCGCCCGCCCGGTTTTCCACCACCACGGTGGCGCCCAGGGCCTGGCCCAGTTCATTGCTGAAGGTGCGTGCCACCGTGTCCTGCGTGGCGCCCGCGCCGAAGGGCACGACGATGCGGATCACGCGTTCGGCATGCACGGCCGGTGCCAGTCCCAGGGCCAGGGCTGCTGCCAGCAGAACGCGGCGGGTGACGGGAGAAGGGTGAGAGGTTTTCATGGGGAAGTTTCCTGGGTGACGGCAAGCCACCGCTCCACCAGCCGCACGAAGTAGCTGGCGCCGATGGCAAGGATGTCGTCGTTGAAGTCGTAGGAGCGGTTGTGGATCAGGCAGGGGCCGTCGCCATGGCCGGGCAGTCGGTGATCGCCCTGGCCGTTGCCGATGAAGGCGTAGCAGCCGGGGCGCGCCTGCAGCATGTGGGCGAAGTCCTCGGCCGCCAGCACGCCGGGGAACTGCGTGTCCACGGCGTCGTCGCCCGCGATCTCGCGCATCACGGCGGCGGCGAAGGCGGCCTCGGCCGCGTGGTTGACCAGGGGCGGCGAGGCGCGCCGGAAATGGATCTCGGCCCTGCAGCCATGGGCCAAGGCCGTGTGCTCGGCCTGGCGGCGCAGGGCGGCTTCGAGGATGTCCAGCGCCGCCACGGAGAAGGTGCGCACCGTGCCGCCCACCCAGGCGCTGTCGGGAATCACGTTGGGCGCGTCCGAGCCCTGGATCTGCGTGACCGCCAGCAGCGCGCGTTCGCGCGAATCCACATGGCGCGCGACCAGGGTCTGCAGCTGCTGGGCCAGGTCAATGGTGGCGGCCACCGGATCGATGCCCGTGTGCGGCAGCGAGGCATGCGTGCCCTGCCCATGCAGCACGATGCGGAAGGTGTTGCTGGAGGCCATGAGCGCGCCCGGGTTGAGCGCGAAGCTGCCCACGCGGTCCAGCGCGAAGTTGTGCAGTGCGAAGACCGCATCGCAGGGAAAGCGCTCGAACAGGCCTTCGTCGATCATCCTGCGTGCGCCGGCCTTGCCCATCTCTTCGGCCGGCTGAAAGATCAGGTGCACCGTGCCCGCGAAGTCGCGCGTGCGCGCCAGATGCCAGGCCGCGGCCAGCAGCATGGTGGTGTGGCCGTCATGGCCGCAGGCATGCATGCGGCCTGCGTGCTGCGAGCGGTGGGCGAACCGGTTTTCTTCCTGCAGCGGCAGCGCATCCAGGTCGGCGCGCAGGCCGATGGTGCGCGTGCCATGGCGTGCGTCCGTATGCCTGCCGTGCACCACGCCCACCACGCCCGTGCCGGCCAGGCCGGTGTGCACCTCCACGCCCCAGGCGGCCAGGCGTTCGGCCACGATGGCCGCGGTGCGGTGTTCCTCGAAGCCCAGCTCGGGGTGGGCATGCAGGTCGCGCCGCAGGGCCACGAAGGGCGCCATGTCGGCAAAGCTTTCGATCAGGTGGGGCAAGACGGTCTCCGGCCGCAGCCGGCCCATGCCTGCTGCGGCGAATCCCGGATTCTGTAAAGCCGCCAGCCCTGCGGCAACGAAGCAAAACGCATATGCATGCGCCCTGCATGCACAAGCCGAACGGGCCGATCAAGCCGTTCAGGCCGTTCAGGCGGACGTCACAGGGCCCTCAGGACTGCGCCATGCGCTGCGCGAGAAAGTCCAGGAAGGCCGTGATGCGCGCGGCCAGCGCCGTGTTGCGGTAGTAGACGGCGTGGATGGGCTGGCGCTGCTGCACGGTCTCGCGCGCCAGCACCTGCACCAGCTCGCCCTGGGCGCGGTCTCGCACGGTCATGAAGTCGGCCAGGCAGACCACGCCCTGGCCGGCCAGGGCCAGCTGGCGCATGGTCTCGCCGCTGGAGGCCGTGAGCTGGGGCGCGGCATCCCAGCGGTCGCCGCCCTCGGGCGTGCGCAGCGGCCAGTGGTTCAGGCCGGGCACCTGGCTGTTGCCAATGCGCTGGTGGCGCGCCAGCGCGGCCACGCTCGCCACGGGGCCATGGGCCTGCAGGTAGGCGGGGCTGGCCAGCACGCGCAGCAGGCTGTGGCACAGCAGCCGCGCATGCAGCGTGGAGTCGCGCAGCTCGCCGATGCGGATGGCGATGTCGGTGCGCTGGGCCAGCAGGTCGATGTGCAGGTCATCGGTGTTCAGCTCCAGCGTGATCAGCGGATAGAGCGCGCGGAACTCACCCACCAGCGGCACGATGGCATGCAGCATGAAGGGCGAGGCCGCGTTGACGCGCAGCAGCCCGGCCGGCGCCTCACGGCGCGCGGCCAGTTCCTCCTCGGCCGCGTCCAGGGCCTGCAGCACCTCGCGCGTGCGGGCCAGGAAGCGCGCGCCTTCCTCGGTCAGCTCCAGGCTGCGCGTGGTGCGCCGCACCAAGGTGGTGGCCAGCTTTTTCTCCAGGCGCGACAGGCTGCGGCTGATGCCAGAGGTGGTCTGTCCCAACTGCTCGGCCGCCGCCGTGATGCTGCCGCAGTCGATCACGGCGCGAAAGGCCTGCAACTCGTCCAGCGTGGTTTTCATGGGATGCCAGCTTGGCGCAATTGTTGCTGCAGCGTCAAATATTTTCTGCCGATACCAGGCTTTATCTGCAAGCGTGAACGCGCCAGACTGCAGTCTTCGAGGCGTTGTTCCGCGCCTTTTTTGCCTTTTTGAAAGACCTGCATGACATCGACTGCCTCTCTCGCTTCCGTGGTGCCCGCCTTCGGCCTGGGCACCTTCCGCCTCAAGGATGAGGTGGTGCGCCACTCCGTGGGCCAGGCCCTGGAAGTGGGCTACCGCGCCATCGACACCGCCCAGATCTACGGCAACGAGGCCGATGTGGGGGCCGCCATCGCCGCCAGCGCCGTGCCGCGCGATCAGCTGTTCCTCACCACCAAGATCTGGACCGAGAACCTGTCCGCCGACGCGCTGATCCCCAGCCTGGAGCGCAGCCTTGAAGCCCTGCGCACCGACCATGTGGAGCTGACGCTGATCCACTGGCCTTCGCGCAGCGTGCCGCTGGAGGACAGCCTGGGCGCCCTCATGCGCGCCAGGGAGCAGGGGCTGACGCGCCACATCGGCGTGTCCAACTTCAACATCGCGCTGCTGCAGCAGTCCATCGCCGCCGTGGGCGCCGCGAACATCGCCACCAACCAGATCGAGCTCAGCCCCTATCTGCAAAACCGCGCCGTCACCGACTTCGCACGCCAGCAGGGTATCCACACCACCTCGTACATGACGCTGGGCTACGGCAAGCTGCTGGCCGATCCCGTGCTGGCCGACATCGCCGCCGCCCGCGGCGCCACGCCCGCCCAGGTGGCGCTGGCCTGGGCCATGGCCATGGGCTATGCCGTCATCCCCTCGTCCACCCGGCGCGCCCACCTGCAGGCCAACCTGGACAGCTGCCAGCTGGTGCTGGGCGCCGAAGACATGCAGCGCATCGCCGCGTTGGAGCGCGGCGACCGCCAGGTCAGCCCAGACGGGCTGGCTCCGGCCTGGGATTGAACCGCGGTCGTGACGGAGGGCCTGGGCGGCCCGGCGAGCTTTGACCTGGAGCAACGCAATGCGGACCCTAGGGGTAGTACTAGGGTTATCACAGTATCGAACGACCGTGCTTTTTATGAGAATGCACGATTAGTCGAGACAACCAGGAGACAAGCAGCATGAGTGACCGCCCATGGCTGGGTGCCTATCCGGCAGGTGTGCCCGCCGACATCGATCCCTCCCAATACCCTTCGCTGGTGGCCCTGATGGAGGAGGCCTTCAGCCGCTACGCGGACCGTGTGGCCTATTCCTTCATGGGCAAGGAGCTGACCTACTCCCAGGTCGATGCGCAAAGCCGCGCCTTCGCTGCCTATCTGCAGAGCCTGGGCCTGGCCCGCGGCGACCGCGTGGCGCTGATGATGCCCAACGTGCCCCAGTACCCCGTGGCCGTGGCCGCCGTGCTGCGCGCCGGTTTCGTGGTGGTCAACGTCAACCCGCTGTACACGGCGCGCGAGCTGGAGCACCAGCTCAAGGACTCGGGCGCCAAGGCCATCGTCATCATCGAGAACTTCGCCCACACGCTGCAGGCCTGCAAGGCCGCCACGCCCGTGCAGCACATGGTGCTGTGCACCATGGGCGACCAGCTGGGCATGCTCAAGGGCGCCATCGTCAATTACGTGGTGCGCAAGGTCAAGAAGCTGGTGCCGCCGTTCTCGCTGCCGGGGGCCGTGCGCTTCAACGACGCGCTGGCCAAGGGCATGCGCTCGCCCTTCCAGGCGCCGCAGCTGCAGGCCTCCGACATGGCCCTGCTGCAGTACACGGGCGGCACCACGGGCGTGAGCAAGGGCGCGGTGCTGCTGCACAGCAACATCATCGCCAACGTGCTGCAGTCCGAGGCCTGGAACCAGCCCGCCATGGGCAAGGTGCCGGCCGGCGAGCAGCCCACCAGCATCTGCGCGCTGCCGCTGTACCACATCTTCGCCTTCACGGTGAACATGATGCTGTCCATGCGCACGGGCGGCAAAACCATCCTGATTCCCAATCCGCGCGACCTCAAGGCCACGCTCAAGGAACTGTCCACGCAGCGCTTTCACAGCTTCCCGGCCGTGAGCACGCTGTTCAACGGCCTGGCCAACCACCCGGACTTCAACACCGTGGACTGGTCGCACCTGAAGGTCTCGGTCGGCGGCGGCATGGCGGTGCAAAGCGCCGTGGCCCAGCTGTGGCTGCAAAAGACCGGCTGTCCCATCTGCGAGGGCTACGGCCTGTCGGAGACCAGTCCCTCGGTCAGCTGCAACCCCGTCACCTCCACCGAGTTCTCGGGCACCATCGGCGTGCCCCTGCCCAGCACCTGGATGAAGCTCGTCGATGACGAAGGAAACGACGTGACCACCATCGGCGAGCGCGGCGAGGTCGCCATCAAGGGCCCGCAGGTCATGGCCGCCTACTGGCAGCGCCCCGACGAAACCGCCAAGGTGTTCACCGCCGACGGCTACTTTCGCACCGGCGACATCGGCACCATGGACGAGCGCGGCTACTTCAAGATCGTGGACCGCAAGAAGGACATGGTCCTGGTCAGCGGCTTCAACGTCTATCCCAATGAAGTGGAAGACGTGGTCTCCAACTGCCCCGGCGTGCTCGAATGCGCCGTGGTCGGCGTGCCCGACGAGAAGACCGGCGAGGCCGTCAAGCTGGTCATCGTGCGCAGGGACGACAGCCTCACCGAGCAGGCCGTGCGCGATTTCTGCCACGAAAACCTCACGGGCTACAAGCGGCCGCGCGTGATCGAGTTCCGCACCGAACTGCCCAAGACCCCGGTCGGCAAGATCCTGCGCCGGGAGCTGCGCGACAGCAAGTAACGCAGGCGGCTTGCCGTGTTTGCAAAGAGGCGCTGCGGCGCCTCTTTTCATTGGGAGGGAACACGTCTTCAGAACACGCCCGGACCCGCCAGGACCAGCGCCGCCAGCGCCACGGCTGCCGCATTGACGCAGGCCAGCGCAAAGCCGAAGCGCACGAGTTCTCCCTCTTCCTGGGCATTGGTCCGTGCCAGGCCCAGCACCAGCATGACGATGGACAGCGAGCCCAGGGCCGCATGCCCGGCGGCGCTGTTGTGCACGGCGGCCAGCAGCAGGCGGGAGGACTCGGGCAGCAGGGCGATGGCGGGCATGAAGATCGCGTTGCCGCCCACGTTGGAGCCCGTCATGTAGCCGGCCAGCGCACCGAAGGCGGCCACGATCGGCGCCAGGGCCGCAGGCGCCAGCTCGGCCAGCATCTGCACCAGGCCGGACAGGAAACCGGCCTTGACCATCATCTGGGACATGGCCAGAAAGAAGAAGATGGTCAGCAGCGAGCGCTTGGCGCGGGCGGCCAGTGCACCAGCCAGGGCAACGCCACGGCCGGCCCCGCGCGCCAGCAGCAGGGCCAGCACCAGGGTCAGCGCCACGCCCGGCGAGGCCAGCGGCTTCCAGGCCACCTGAGCGCCCTGCACGATCCAGCGCTGGTCCCACTGCGTGGCCAGGGCCAGAAGCTTGAGCAGCACGATGGCAAGGGCCAGCGCCAGATACGGCCAGGCCTGTCGCGGCCAGCCGGGTGCCGCCTGGGCCGTGCCGCGCAGCAGCAGTGCGCGTACCAGCATGCCCAGCGCCACCGCAAAGCCTGCGCCCACGCCCGCCACCTCGGGGCCCAGCCAGCGGCTGATGCCATGCAGCACGCCCACGAACAGCAGGCCAAAGCCGCCCAGCAGCAGCCAGGCCCGCGCACCGCGCTCGCCTGCCAGGTGCAGGGACAGGGCGCCCAGCACCAGGAACACCGGCGCGCTGGTCAGCGAGGACACAGCGGCCAGCGCCGCCGCATCCACATGGGCCAGCGAGGCTCCGATCACCGTGGCCAGGCCCAGCGTGCCCCAGGGCATGATGGCCATGCCCGCCAGCGCCATGCGCAGTGCGGCGCGCCGCTCGAACAGGCTCAGCAGCAGCGGCACGGTGGCGATCAGCGACACGCCAAAGCCCGTCATCGCCTCCAGCAGCGGCGCCAGGCCCAGCACGATGAACACCACCTGATCGGCCGGCCCCAGGCCCAGCGAGCGCACCCACTGGCTCAGCGCCTGGTTGACGCCCATGCGTTCGATGAGGATCACGAAACCCAGGCCCGGCACGATTACGAAGGCCGTGCTCAGGAACAGCACGCCCGTGTCGCGCGCTGCGGCCAGGGCGGCGCCGGAAGCGGCGGTGCCCTTCGCCATCCAGGCATCGACCAGCCACAGCAGGGCGACCAGCGCCGCCCCTGCCATGGCCGCCTGCACAGGCGGGCGGCGCAAAACCATGAGCATGGACATCACAAGAAACACGGGAGACAGGTGGAGCAGGGTGGCCATGGGATGGGCTTTCTCGGCAGGCAGGTCCGCATGCGTTGGATGCGGAAAACGACGAAATACTATTTCGCGGTAACTGTTTTTTGGTCTCTGAATTGAGGGTGTTTGCGAGAAAATTTCTCACCCTCCAAAAGTCCTCGCTTCCCATGACCAAGCACACCGCCCACCCTGCACACCTGGCCGATCTGGACGGCTTCGACCGCGCCATCCTGGCCATCGTCCAGCGCGACAGCACGGTGCCGCTGCGCCTGCTGGCCGAGCAGGTCAACCTGTCCACGGCCGCCGTGCAGCGCCGCCTCAAGCGCATGCAGGCCGAAGGCGTGATCACCGGCCAGGCCGCCACCGTGGACCCCACGCGCGTGGGCCGGCCCATCACCATCATCGTGGAGGTCATGACCGAGCGCACCAGCATCGACGCGCTCAACGCCATGAAATCGCACTTCGCCGTGCCCGAGGTCCAGCAGTGCTACTACGTCACGGGCGAGGTGGACTTCGTGCTCGTCCTCACCGTGGCCACCATGCAGGAGTACGAGGCCCTGGCGCGGCGCCTGTTCGCCGAGAACCCCAACGTCAAATGGTTCAAGACCATCGTGGCGCTGGACCGCGTGAAGGTCGGGCTGGAAATTCCCTGCGAGTGAAGGCCCTTTGGCGCAATCTTGACAGCCGCTAAACGGCCGCCTACATTGAGTGGAATGATCGTTCCAATTCAATGAGCCACCATGCGCACCAAGGACTTCGACCCCGATGACATTGCAGACGCCGCCATGCAGGTGTTCTGGCAGCGCGGCTACGCGGCCACCTCGGTGCAGGACCTGGTGGACGGCACGGGCCTGTCGCGCAGCAGCCTGTACGGCACCTTCGAGAACAAGCAGGGGCTGTTCCAGCATGCGCTGCGCCGCTATGAGGCCGTGACCACCTCCAACGTGGAACTGCTGTCCGGCCCGGGACGCGCCCGGGACCTGGTGCGGCAACTGCTGCTGCGCATCGTGCAGGACGAATTGAGCGATGCCGGGCGCCGGGGCTGCCTGGTCGCCAATGCCGCGCTGGAGCTGGCCGGCCATGACGAGGCCGTGGCCGAGAGGGTGGCCGGCAACTTCCAGCGCCTGCAAAAGGCGCTGGAAAAGCTCATCCTGCGCGGCCAGCAGGAAGGCGATATCACCGACAGCAAAAAGCCGCGCGCCCTGGCGCGCTTCGTCCTGAACACCGTGCAGGGCCTGCGCGTGCTGGGCAAGGGCAGCAGCGCGCCGCAGCGCCGCCAGTGCCTGATGGATGTGGTCGACGTGGTCGACATGGCGCTGCAGGCGCAATAGCCGGCCACCCGCCACCCGCCGCGCGCATGTCGTGCCGTTGCGGGTTTTTATTTTCCTTGAATTGGAATGATCGTTCCAGTAATCCGGATTTCAGTTTTCCTTGTCTGTTTCACTCTCTCATCACCCTGGAGTTCCCATGCATTCAAACCTTCAAACCACCATTGCGGTGCTCGGCACGGGCCTGATCGGTGCGCCCGTCGCGCGCAACCTGCAACGCAAGGGCTTCACCGTCCGGGCCTGGAACCGGACGGCCGCCAAGGCCCAGGCCCTTGCGGCCGACGGCGTTCAGGCCTGTGGCGACGCGGCCGACGCCGTGCGTGGCGCCCGCATCGTCGTCACTGTGCTCAAGGACGGGCCGGCCGTGCTGCAGGCCATGCAGGCCGCAGCGCCCGCATTGCAGCCGGGCACACTGTGGCTGCAACTGAGCACGGTGGGTGTGGACGCCATCGCGCCGCTGGCGCAATTCGCCGATCGGCATGGCCTGGTGTTCTACGACTGCCCCGTGCAGGGCACGCGCCAGCCGGCCGAGCAGGGCCAGCTGGTCATCCTGGCCGCAGGCCCGCTGGCGCAGCGCGGCCAGGTGCAGCCGGTGTTCGATGCCATTGGCAAACGCAGCCTGTGGATTGCGCAGCAGGCAGGCGCCGCCAGCCGGCTCAAGCTGGCGCTCAACCACTGGGCCTTCGCACTCACGCATGGCCTGGCCGAAAGCCTGGCGCTGGCCAAGGGGCTGGACATAGAACCGGCCCTGGTGGTCGATGCCGTCACGGGCGGGCCCATGGACAGCGGCTTCTTCCAGGCCAAGGCCGCTGCCATGCTGTCAGGCCGCTACGACGCCAGCTTCACCGTGGCCAATGCCGTCAAGGACGCGCAGCTGGTGGCCGATGCCGCCGCCGGCGCAGGCCTGCTGCTGGATGGCGCCCAGGCCGGGCTGCGCCGCTTCGAGCGCGCGCTGGCCGCCGGGCATGGCGACAAGGACATGGCGGCATCCCACCTGGCATCCCATCCAGCCTCCCATGCCTGAGATGCGCAGCAAGGACAAGGCAATGAATTCGCCCATGGACACCTCCTTCGACACAGGCCTGCCACTGGGCAGGCTGCTGGCCCTGGCGATGGCAGGCTTTCTGGCCATCATGACCGAGGCCCTGCCGGCCGGCCTGCTGCCCCAGATCGGCACGGGACTGGCAGTGTCCGAAGCCATGGCCGGCCAGATGGTCACGCTGTACGCGCTGGGTTCGGTACTGGCCGCCATTCCCGTCGTGGCCGCCACGCGCGGCCTCAGGCGCCGGCCGCTGTTCATGGCGGCGGTGGGCGGGCTGCTGCTGTTCAACAGCCTCACCGCGCTGTCCGGCCACTACGGCCTGACCCTGGCCGCGCGCTTTGCCGCAGGCATGGCTGCGGGCGTGATCTGGGGGCTGGTGGCCGGCTATGCGCGGCGCATGGTGCCGCCGCATCTGCAGGGGCGCGCACTGGCCGTGGCGGGCGTGGGCCAGCCGTTGGCCCTGGCGGCCGGCGTGCCGCTGGGCGCCTGGCTGGGCAGCCTGTTCGACTGGCGCGGCGTGTTCTGGGCGCTGTCGGCGCTATGCCTGCTGCTGCTGGCCTGGGTGCGGCTGGGTGTGCCGGATTACGCCGGGCAGACGGCGCAGCAGCGCCTGCCCGTGGCGCGCATCCTGCTCATGCCCGGCGTGCGCCCCGTGCTGCTGGCGCTGTTCGGCTGGATGCTGGCCCACAACATGCTCTACACCTTCATCGCGCCCTTCCTGGCTTCGGCGGGTCTGGGGCAAAGGGTGGATGGGGTGCTGCTGCTGTTCGGCCTTGCGGCCATTGCCGGCATCTGGCTCACGGGCCTGCTGGTGGACCGCTGGCTGCGCGCACTCACCGTGCTGAGCCTGGCCTTGTTCGCCGTGTCTGCGTTGGTGCTGGGCCTGGCCGGGCAGTCGGCCGTGGCCGTTCTGATCGGCGTTGCGGCCTGGGGCCTGAGCTTTGGCGGCGCGCCCACGCTGCTGCAGACCGCGCTGGCCGACGCGGCAGGTGAGGGCGCCGACGTGGCCCAGTCCATGCTGGTGACGGTCTTCAACTTGGCCGTGGCGAGCGGCGGAGTGGCCGGCGGACTGCTGCTGGGCTGGCTGGGTGCCCGCGCCTTGCCCTGGGCGCTGGGGGTGTTGGCGCTGGCCTGCCTGTTCGTGGTCTGGCCGGCCAGCCATGCGGGCTTTCGGCCTGGGCGGCGCAGCATGGCTGCCTGAGGCACGGCCATCGCTGTTGCACCCGCATCGCTGTTCCCTAACAGACGGGGCAGCAAAAGGGGCCACATGCCGCTGCGCATGTGGCCCTTGTTGCGTGCGATCAATCTTCCTATAATTGTTTTACCCCATGAACTGTGATTCATGGATAAAACAAATGGCGCCTTCCCCGCCATGATCCACCGACGTTGATGGAGAGACACATGTCCGAATCCGCTCAGAACACGCCCCGCACCTGGGACCAGCCCGAAGGCTCCAGCTTCGAACAATGGATGGAATCGCGCGTGGCGCGGTTTTCCACGCGCAAGTACGACTTCGACGCGCTGAAGTTCCAGGCCGACTTCGATCCCAAGTACCGCCGTGGCCAGATGCGCTACATCGGCACGGGCGGCACGGGCGTGGCTGCGGACAGCAACACCATTCCGGCCGAGCACTTCACCTTCTCCACCATGGTCATCCCGGCCGGCAATGAAGGCCCATCGCACCTGCATACCGATGTGGAGGAAGTCTTCTTCCTGATCCGCGGCAAGCTCAAGCTCGTGCTGGAGAAGGACGGCCAGCGCTTCGAGACCATCCTGACCGACCGCGACGTGGTCTCCGTGCCGCCCGGCGTGTACCGCGAGGAAATCAACATCGGCGACGAAGACGCGCTGATGTGCGTGATGCTGGGTGCCAAGAAGCCCATCACGCCCACCTATCCGCCAGAACACCCCCTGGCAAAAATCAAACGTTGAGTAGCGGACCTGCCATGACCGCGCAGACGCTGCAGCGCATGGAGCAGCGCCTTCAGGCGCAGTTCCCCGAACATCTCATCGCCCTGCCCGGTGGCGCTCAGGCCGCCTGGCGCGAGGCCGGCGACACGGCCTCGGACTTTGCCGTGGTGATGCTGCACGGCATCAGCTCGGGCGCCGCGTCCTGGATGGACGTGGCCCTGGCGCTGGCGCCGCGCACGCGTGTGCTGGCCTGGGACGCGCCCGGCTATGGCCGCTCCACGCCGCTGACACCCGCCGCGCCCACGGGCGCCGACTACGCCCGCGTGCTGGAGCAGTCGCTGCAGGCGCTGGGCGTGCGCCGCTGCCTGCTGGTGGGCCACTCGCTGGGTGCGCTCATGGGCACGCCCTGGGCGGTGCAGGCCGGTGCCGCGCGCGTGCAGCAACTGGTGCTGATCAGCCCCGCTGGCGGCTATGGCGCACCCGGCATGGGCGAGCAGCAGGCCAAGGTACGCCAGGGCCGTCTTGCGGCCCTGCAGGAAAAAGGCATCGAAGGCCTGGCCGCCGCCATCGACCAGCGCCTGGTCTCGCCCGCCGCGCCCGAGCCCGTGCGCCAATGGGTGCGCTGGAACACGGCGCGCCTGCATGCCGCAGGCTACGCCCAGGCCGTGGAGCTGCTGTGCGGCAGCGACCTGGGGCAGGCGGCAGGGCAACTGGCCATGCCGGTCGAGGTCTGGGTGGGAGAGCACGACGTGGTCACGCCGCCGGCTGCCTGCGCGGCCTGGGCCGCAAGACTGGGGGCGCGGTACGTTACGCTTGCGGCAGCCGGCCATGCCTCTGTCGTCGAACAACCTGCGGATGTCGCACAGAGGCTGGCCACCCTGCTGACCTGATGGCCTACCGGCCCGAATTGCGATGAGCGATACCTCCGAAACCCTCTCCACCGACAACGACCGCTACACCGTTCCCGCGCTGGAGCGCGGCCTGCGCCTGCTGGCCTGCTTCACGCCTTCGCAGCCCGTGTGGAGCGCGCCCGACCTGGCGCGCACCCTGGCGCTGCCCCGGTCCACGGTGTTCCGGATGCTGACGACGCTGGAGGGCATGGGGTATCTGCAACGCTCGGGCACCGAATACCGGCTGGGCCTGGCCGTGCTGCGCCTGGGCTACGACTACCTGTCCACCCAGCCGCTGGCCCAGCTGGCCGAGCCCGTGCTGCAGTCGCTGTGCGACCGGCTGGGCTTCACCACCAACCTGGCGCTGCTGGACGGCACCTCCGTGGTCTACGTGGCGCGCATCGCGCCGGCCGGCGCCTTCCAGGGCGCCGTGCGCGTGGGCTCGCGGCTGCCGGCCCATGCCACCGTGCTGGGCCGGGCACTGCTGCAGGACATGGACGCGGACCAGCTGCGCGCCCTGTTCGGTGGCAGCGAACTGCCCCAGTTCTCGGAAAGCACGCCGCGCAGCGTGGAGCAGTTGCTGCAGTTGCTGCAGCAGGACCATGAACGCGGCTACGCCATGGGCGAGGGCTTCTACGAGCCCGGCGTCTCCAGTATCGCCGCGCCCGTGCGCGATGCGCAGGGGCGCATCGTGGCGGGCCTGGGCATGGCCGTGGCCTTCACCGAAATCGCTCCCGGCCGCATGGCCGACTGGGTGGAGCAGGTACGTGCCGCCGCCGATGAGCTGGCCGGCCACCTGCGCACCCAGCATCCCGGTTTTCTGCGCTGAACGGATGGTGGGCACACCGGCCGCCAGCGCATTCCTTCCCAGAAAGATATGACGATGAAGATTGCTGTGATTGGCTGCGGTGCGATTGGCGCCAGCGTGCTCGAACTGCTCAAGGGACATGCCGCCGTGCAGGTGGGCTGGGTGCTTGTGCCGGAAGTGACCGACGCCGTGCGCGCCACCCTGGCCCTGCATGCGCCCCAGGCGCGTGCCGTGCCTGCGCTGGCGGCCGAAGACCGGCCCGACCTCATCGTGGAGTGCGCGGGCCATGCCGCCATCGAGGAGCATGTGCTGCCCGCCCTGCGGCGCGGCATTCCTGCCGTCGTGGCCTCCATCGGCGCACTCAGCGCCCCGGGCATGGCCGAGGCCGTGCAGGCGGCGGCCGAGGCCGGAGGCACCCAGGTGCAATTGCTGTCGGGCGCCATCGGCGGCGTGGATGCGCTGGCCGCAGCCCGCATCGGCGGCCTGGACGAAGTGGTCTACACCGGCCGCAAGCCGCCCCTGGCCTGGACCGGCACGCCCGCAGAACAGCGCTGCGACCTCGCCAGCCTCCAGGAAGCCTTCTGCATCTTTGAAGGCAGCGCACGCGAGGCCGCCCAGCTCTACCCCAAGAACGCCAACGTGGCCGCCACCCTGTCGCTGGCCGGCATGGGCCTGGACCGCACCACGGTGCGCCTGTACGCCGACCCGGGCGTGGACGAGAACGTGCACCATGTGGCCGCGCGCGGCGCCTTCGGATCCATGGAATTGACCATGCGCGGCAAGCCGCTGGCGGCCAACCCCAAGACCTCGGCCCTCACCGTCTACAGCGTGGTGCGCGCCGTGCTCAACCAGGCCACGGCCATCGCCATCTGAGCCGCACCGGGCACAGGCTCGCGGCACAATGGGCGCTTTCGCCCCGCAGGCGGCCCCCGGGCCGCCTTTGCTTTTTGCCTGTGCCGTTGAAAGAGAAGCCACCATGACCATCGCCATCCTCAGTGCCCTGCCGCAGGAACAGGAAGGCCTGGTCCATGCCCTGTCCGACGCCCAGGGCACGGCCCACGCCGGCCGCATGTTCTGGCGCGGGCGCCTGCATGGGCATGACGTGGTCTGCGCGCTGTCGGGCATAGGCAAGGTGGCGGCGGCCACCACGGCCACGGCGCTGATCGAGCGCTTCGGCGCGCGCCGCATCGCCTTCACCGGCGTCGCCGGCGGCCTGGGCGAAGGCGTGCGCGTGGGCGATGTGGTCGTGGCCGACGAATACCTGCAGCACGACCTGGACGCCTCGCCCATCTTCCCGCGCTGGGAAATGCCCGGCTACGGACGCACGCGCCTGCCCTGCGACCCTGAAATGACCGCCGCGCTGCTGGCGGCCGCCCAGGCCTGCGTGGCCGAGGCGGGCGAAGACCTGCGCGCTGCCCACGCCACCACGGCGCCGCGCGCGCACCAGGGGCTGATTGCCAGCGGTGACCAGTTCGTGGCCACGGCGGGCGCTTCTTGCGCCCTGGCGCAGGGCCTGCGTGCTGCAGGGCATGAGGTGCTGGCGGTGGAGATGGAAGGCGCCGCCGTGGCGCAGGCCTGCCTGGACTATGGCGTGCCGTTTGCGGCCATGCGGACTGTTTCCGATCGGGCGGATGACAGTGCGCATGTGGACTTTGCGGAGTTTGTGAGGGTGGTGGCGAGTCGGTATGCGTTGCGGGTGGTGGATGGGTTTTTGCGGCGGCTGTCAGCGCAGCGCTGAGCGGTCGTGCTTTTATGCCGCTGATGCCTGGAGAACCGTCGCATCGTCCAGTTCAAAGTGCAAAGCCGTGCCAAGCGCCACGCTGGCGCGGGCCAACGTGGCCAGGGTGACGCCGGTGTCGTTTTCGTCCAGCAGGCGGTTCACCACCATGCGGCTGGTGCGCATGCGTGTCGCCATCTCGGTCTTGCTGACTTTCTGGGCTTTCATCGCCTGTGCGAATTGCGAGGAAATCACCCGCTTCACTGCGATAGCTGTGGCCTCCTCAAGCAGGCCTTCTTCTTCGAGGAAGTCATCGAAATTGCTGCCTAGATGTTTGTTCATGGGGTATTCCTCAGCTTCTTGAGCCGGTTTCTGGCAGTTGTCAGATCCGGCGCGGGGGTCTTGGCCGACTTCTTGATGAAGCCATGCAGCAGAACCATTTTTCCATTCTGGGCCGTGAATAGGACACGTGCGATGCCATCGGCAATGCTGCACCGCACCTCCCACAGTCCTGGCTCCATCTTGCGTACTACCGGCATGCCCAGAGGCCAGTTGTATTGGACGGTCTTGATATCGGCGCCGATGGCTTTGCGGTCTTCCACCGTAAGTTCACGAAGCCAGTCACGCACAGGCTCCTTGCCGGCATCGGATCGGTAGAAGACAACGGAAAGAATGGGCTCTTCCATCGGAAAAGTGTATCTAAAAAAGTACTATTTTGCTGCGTGTCGTTACTGATGACCGTGTAGCCCGTGTGTCATCGGAGGCCAAAGCCTTGACGCTGGACGCGAGGGGAATTCCTGCCACTGCGATTGCTTGGTTTCGATGCCTGGTTCCTGGCCTGGCAGCCGATGGCCCATCTTGATGCGCCAATAAAGGTCAGGTCAAAGACGGCAACCCGAATGCCCGCGACCCCTTCGCTGTGCTCGGCCGGATGTGGCCGCCCTCGCGGCTATGGGCTTTGAGTGGGGTCGCAACCTACGCTTCTGGCTTCGCCTTGCACATAGTCGGCCAGTGACTCAGCGCCATCGCGGATGGCGCGCAGTGCGTGAGCCATGGCTTGCGGACGTCGCAAGTCTTCTGGGGCATGGAGGCTGGCCAATGCAAGTTGGGCCAGGGCCCGTATTTCGTTGCAGCCTTCCTGTACCCATCCATTGGTGTCGGTGATGGTGCGAGCCAGTTGCTCGAAGCTGGCGCGCGTGGGAAGAGCGGTGCGCTGATCGTTCATGTTTTCGTACTCCTGTGCGAGACGGAAACACCCGACCTGCGTTTTCAAGCGCAGAAAGGGTGGATGGGATGTTGAAAACACGCACACAGACGTGCGGGCAGCCTTGCGGGTAGCCCCATCCCATCCAAAACCGTGTGGACGTGCGGGTGCGATGCCCACTGTCCAAGTGTTCAGACGTGACGAGGCCTCACTTTCGGGGAGGCTCTGCCGCTGTGTGTTGATGGTGTTTTCAAGCACCAGCCCCGGAACAGGGGGCCACCGAAATCATAGAGGCATTCCACAACCCCGCCTCAAACCCCAGGCCGAGCGAAGCGACGGCGCGCACCCATTCCCCGTATGAGCGCG
>NZ_JBICKS010000024.1:0-266 GCF_043104415.1 Delftia sp. WSY_16
GCCTGCGGCGGCGACGTGCATGTGCTGGTGGCGGGCGAGAATGCCGGCGCCGCTGCGCAGGCTGCGGCCCAGATCGCCGGCGTTGCCAAGGTCATCCACGCCGACGGCGCCAGCCTGAAGGACGGCCTGGCCGAGAACATCGCGGCGCAAGTGCTGGCGATTGCTTCGAACTACAGCCACATCCTGTTCCCCGCCACCGCCAGCGGCAAGAACGCCGCGCCGCGCGTGGCCGCCAAGCTGGACGTGGCCCAGATCAGCGACATCAC
>NZ_JBICKS010000025.1:0-279 GCF_043104415.1 Delftia sp. WSY_16
GGCCTGACCAACGGCACGGCCTATACCTTCACAGTGACCGGCGCCAACTCCGCAGGTACCGGCACGCCCTCGGCCACATCCAACCAGGTAACGCCCAAGGCCACGCAAACCATCAGCTTTGCCAACCCCGGTGCACAGAACTTCGGCACCACGCCGACACTGACGGCAACCTCCAGCGCGGGCGCCAGCTATCCGGTGGCCTTCACGTCATCCACCACCGGCGTATGCACCGTCACTCCGACAGGCGCGCTGACCTTCGTGAGCGCGGGCACCTGCACC
>NZ_JBICKS010000026.1:0-16009 GCF_043104415.1 Delftia sp. WSY_16
GGGCCAGCTTGGCCTGTGGGTCGAGCAGGGCATGGATCTGCGGCCTGCAGGCTTCGCGCGCGATGCCTTCCAGCGGCTGCCCCAGCGCCTCGACGCTGGGCTGCCCGGTCCATTGCTCCCAGCGTGCGTTCACGAAGGTCAGCCGGCCCTGGATGTCGGTGCGAAAGATCAGCTCCTGCACGCTGCGCATGAGCACGGCCATCTCATGCTCGCTGCGGGCCAGGCGCGCCTGGGCCTTTTCCATGGACTGCTGGGACGACTTCTGGACCCTGCGGGTCTTGAGCACCGACCCGCTCAGGCCCAGCACCAGGGCAAGAAGCGCAAGGCCGGCAACGAAGAAGGCGAATGCCTTGTCGCGCCAGCGCGCGACCACCTCCGAGTAGGGCTCCTCCACCACCAGCAGCAGAGGCCAGTTGCGCACGGTGCGAAAGGACACGACCTCATGGGAGCCGAGCATGCCGGCGCCGACGTAGGAGCCGAATTCGCTGTGCGGCAGCCATTGCCGGAACAGCGGTGTCTGCAGCACGGCGGTCGCCTGCACGCCGGTGCCCGCATTCGTGCTGGCCAGCGTCTGGCCGTCGTAGCTCAGCAGCATGGCCTCGTAGCTGAGGGACTCCAGCGTGGACTGGTAGAAGTTGGCCAAGGCATCAGGATTGATCAGGGCCACCAGCACGGCCGGTGCGCCGTTGTCGCGCTTGAATGCGAGGATCTGGGGCAGGTAGCGGACGCCCCGCGGTGTCGCATGCGGGGCCGCTGCCAGGGAGGAGAGGCTGCGGCCGGTGACCAGGCGTCCCAGCTGGACCTTGCCCGGGACCGGAGCCGATGCCCTGTCAGGCAGCAGCTTGTGCAGCTCGATCTGCAGGCCGGCCTCGCCCGCTTGCGTGCTCGCCAGGATGCGTCCTTTGCCATCGAGCAGCGCCATGCTGCGCAGAACCGGCAACTGGCCGACCACTTGCGCCAAGGCCGCCTCGCGCGCTGCGCCGGGGCTGTCGGCGGACAGGATGACCGGGTTGTTGGCCAGGCTTGCCAGGGCGACCTCGCCGGTCTCGAAGGTCTTGTTCGTCTGATCCTGCAGCACACGGGCCAGCAACGCCGCCTGGGCCTTGCTCTGCTCGGCCTCGGCATGCAGCTGGCTCCAGACGAACAGCACCAGCCCGGCAAGCACGCACAGGGCAAAGGTCAGCACCAATGCCTTGAGGTGGGCGCTGCGCCTGGCTCCCAGAAAATGATGCGTGCCGGCTCGGCCAGACATGATGAAGGCGCTCCATCGAAGGGTTCAAGGCGCGACGATGGCGCTCAGCCCGTGGTTGCGCGCTGCCCGGGCCAGGCGGCCGTCTCGCCGGATGTCGGAGACGAACTGGTCCAGGCGCGCCAGCCACTGGGCGTCGGCAGGACTGGTTGCATAGCCGTAGGGAAGCACGTGGAACGGCTTGGGCGGTGCGATCAACCGGGCCCAGTCGGAGCTGTCGAGCAGCCGGCGGCTGTAGGGGTAGTCGGTCATGAACACATCCACGCGCCCTGCCATGAGCTCCTTCTCGCGGGTCTGGGGCGGCTCGATGGACACGATCTGCGCATGCTTGAGCGTCTCGCGCATCACGGGCTCCATGAAGGTGCCACGCTGCACGGCGACCTGCACGCCGGGCTGGTCGATGTCCGCCCAGGACTGCACAGCCTGATTGCTCTTGGTCGTGACGCCGTAGATGTCGCTGCTCAGATAGGGCTGCGTGAAGCGCAGCTGCTTTTGCCGCTGGGGGAGTATGCCCACGGCGAACATGGCGACATCGCAGCGCGACTCCAGCAGGTCAGGTATCAGCCTGGGAAAGGAGGAATCCACATACTGCAGCCGTACGCCCAGCTCCCTGGCCAGCTCCGCCGACAGCTCTGCATCCACGCCCGTCAGCCGGCCCGTGCGCGGGTCGCGGAAGGTGATGCCGTAGTAGTCGGGCCATATGCACACACGCAGGGCGCCCGTGGATGCAATCCGCTCCAGCACCTCGCCAGCTGCGGCAGAGCCGGACCATGGCACCAGACACAGCAGCAATCCGGCAACGGCTGCCAGGCGGGCCAGCACGCGCCTTGGGGACGGTGCGCCGAAACATGTCGATGATGGATGCATGGCGGGCTTTCAGGGTGTGTCGATCAGATCGGTGAAGGACGGGGACTGCCGGGTCAGCGCCAGGCGCAGCGCATCCAGCTCTTCGATGTTGTCCATGAACGCGTCGACGATGCCGGGATCCAGGGCCTTGCCCCGTTCCGCCGCGATCATCTCCAGGGCCCGTGCTCGCCCGAACGCCGGCCGGTACACCCGGTCCATGGTGAGCGCGTCGAAGATATCGACGATGGAGGTGATGCGCGCCGACAGCGGGATGTCCTCGCCTGCCAATCCCTGCGGGTAGCCCTTGCCGTCGAAGCGTTCGTGGTGGCTGGCGGCGATTTCGGCCGCCATCTGGAACACCGGGATGCGCGACTGGCCCAGCAGATGCGCGCCGATCTCGGCATGCCGGTTCATGACCAGGCGCTCCTGCGCATCCAGCGGGCCCTGCTTCTTGAGGATGGTGTCCGGAATGCCGACCTTGCCGATGTCATGCATCGGGGCCGCCTTGCGCAGCAGGCTGGCGAATTCGATGCGGCAGCCCAGGCGCAGGGCCAAGGCCTCCGACAGGTAGCCGATGCGGATGATGTGCGAGCCGGTGTCGTCGTCCTTGAACTCGGCGGCCATGGCCAGGCGCAGCAGGGTCTCGTGGTGGGCGCGTGTCACTTCCTTGAGCAGATCGTTGCGCTCGCGGTACATGCGGCCGAAGTCCTGGATGAGCTGCTCCATCTGCTCCACGGCCGCAGGATCGAAGCGTCGCGATGGCTCCCGGGGGGAGGCGGTCTGGTACTGGGCCATCAGTCGATCCTCTCGAGCTTTTCGATCGTCTCCAGCAGCTTCAGGGTGCTGAAGGGCTTGACCAGGTATTCGTCGGCTCCGGCCTGCAGGCCCGCCTTGCGGTCCTCGGCGCTGCCCCGGGCCGTCAGCAGGATGACCTGCGTATGCAGCAGCTCGTAGGAGCGCTTGATGCGGCTGCACACCTCCAGGCCGTCGAGCGTGCCCGGCATCATGATGTCGAGCAGGACGATGTCGGGCCTGAGCCTCTCGGCCATCGCCCAGGCCTCGTCGCCATCGCAAGCCTCTATGACGTCAAAGTCGCTGAATTCCAGTGTCATGCGCAGCAGCTTGCGGATGTCGGCATGGTCCTCGGCGATCAGTATCTTTTGCATGGGGAGATCTTTCATGCCGCAACAAAGGTGTGGGCCGGCATGTGAATCATAAATATCAATTCAATCAAATTTTATTGAATTTATCTATCAAATCTGTTGCCAGGCCTGCACGCCCGTGGGCGCCGGATGCTGCCGCCCGCAGCGGGGCGGGTTCCGGCCCCAGGCCGGGAACAGGTCTTTTCCCCCTGTGCGGGAGCCGGCAGCCCCGCCTTTATGTGGCCCGTTCCCAGGCCGGGTCTTTCCACAGGGCATCGAGGTCGGTGAAGCCCCATTTCGCGGGGTCTTCCCGACTGGCTATCTTCTCCTGGCACCCGGGCCGGGCCAGGTCAACGGTCTCCGGTGCCATCCGCATGCCGCTGGCCGTGGAATAGAACACCTTGACCTGCGGACAGGTCAGGGACTGGCGGCCAGGGTCCACGACCACCCCCAGCCTGCCCGTTGTCAGCCGCACCAAAGAGCCCACCGGGTAGATGCCTATGCTTTTGACGAAGGCCTGGAATACGGTCTTGTCGAAGTGCCCGGCACTCCATTCGGCCATCTTGTGCACCGCCTCGGCAGGGTCCCAGCCACGCTTGTAGGGGCGGTCCGAGGTGATGGCGTCGTAGACATCGCAGACCGCGCCCATCTTCGCGAACAGGCTGATGTCCTCGCCGCGCAGCCCGTGGGGGTAGCCTGTGCCATCCACCTTCTCATGATGGTGAAGGCAGACGTCCAGCACCACCGGATCATCGACGCCGCCGGCCAGGAGCAGCTCCAGGCCTCGCGCCGGATGCTCGCGGACCTCGGCAAACTCCCTGTCGGTCAGGCGCCCCGGCTTGTTCAGGATGGGGGCGGGGATCGCCATCTTTCCAATATCGTGCAGCAGCCCCGCATAGCCCGCCTGGCGCACCTGCTGCGGTGGCAGGTCGAGCTGGCGTGCCAGCACGATCATCAAGGCGCAGACCGCCACCGAGTGCATGTAGGTGTAGTCGTCGCTGCTCTTGAGCCGGGCGATGCTGACCAAGGCGCACGGGTTGCGGATGATCGACTCGGACACCTCGGCGACCACGGAGCGGGCCTCGTCCTGGTTGATCTCCCTGCCCATGCGCGCCTCGCGGAACATGGCGGTGATCGCCTGCCTGGACTGGCGGCAGATCCGGGCGGCCCGCTTCACCTCCTCATCGAAGGCAACGGGCCGCAGCTCGCACTCCAACTCGGCCAGTTGCGAGATCTCGGACAGTTGGGCGTCGATCACGGTGTCCACCTGCTCGCGCGAGCAAGACGGCTCGTCTTGCGCGACATCCAGGCCCTTGGCGGTATCGATCCACACTTCCTGGATGGGGGCGTGCAGGATCCTCGCCAGGTCGGCAGGGTCTTCCAGCCTGAAGCGGCTGCGCCAGAACGGATGCTCCATCCAGCTGCCGCAAAAGCTCTCCAGAAACATGCCCAGCCGCAGCTGCCGCACACTGATGCGCTTGATCATGAACAAGGGCCCCGCAACGGTTCACATGAATACGTCATCTTGCCGCCATTTCCTTGCTTCTGTACGGATCCAGGTCAGAAGGCCGCCCATTCCTCCTCCTTGACCTGCGGTTGCCCACGGGCTGGCGATACGCGGGCCTGGATGGCCGGCAGCGCTTGCCTGGGGCCCATGGCCTGGACGGTGGCGGCACGCGGCGCGGCGGGGTGGCTTGCCCCATGCTCGGGATGCATCCTGAATGTGGAGACGATCTGCGCCAGAGAAGCGGCCTGCTGCTCCAGGCTGCCCGCAGCGGCCGAGCTTTGCTCGACCAGCGCCGCGTTCTGCTGCGTCATCTGGTCCAGCTGGCTCACCGCCTCGCCGACCTGCCGGATGCCTACCGCCTGCTCGGCCGATGCGCTGGAGATCTCGCCGATCATGGTGTCCACGCTGCGCACCTGCTCCACGATGCGGCCCATCTGCTCGCCAGCCCGGGTCGCCACCTGGGTGCCTTGCTCGACCTTTTCCAGGTTGGCACCGATCAGCTCCTTGATCTCGCGGGCCGCCGTGCCCGAGCGCTGGGCCAGCGCGCGCACCTCGCTGGCGACCACCGCGAAGCCCCGGCCCTGTTCGCCGGCCCGCGCGGCCTCCACGGCAGCGTTGAGCGCCAGGATATTGGTCTGGAAGGCAATGGCGTCGATGACGTTCGTGATCTCGGCGATCTTGCGCGAGGCCTGCGAGATGTCCTGCATGGTATGCACCACCAGGGCCACGGACTGGCCTCCCTCGGCAGCCGAGGCCGACGCGGCCGAAGCCACCTTGCTGGCCTGCTGGGCCGTGTCCGCATTCGTGCGCACCGTGGCCGTGAGCTCCTCCATCGATGCGGCCGTCTCCTCGAGGTTGCTGGCCTGCTGCTCGGTGCGCTGGCTCAGGTCCAGGCTGCCGGAGGCGATCTCGCTCGACCCCGTCGCAATGCTGTCGCTGCTGAGGCGAATGCTTGCCATGATCTCGCGAAGCTTGCCGTTCATGTCGCGCATCGCGCCCAGCAGCCGGGCGGGCTCATCCCGGCCCTGCACCACGATGCTGGCCGTGAGGTCGCCCCGCGCCACGGTGTCCGCCACCGAGACCGCCATGTGCAGGGGCTCGGTGATCGAGCGCGTGATGGCCCAGGCCAGCACGGCGCCCAGGGACACCGCCAGCGTGGCCAGCCCGCCGAGCAGGTACAGCGCCAGGTGGTAGTCCTTCTCGGCCTGCTCGGTGGCCTTGCGCCCGCCCTCCTGGTTCAGCGCGATGTCCTGGCCCACGACGTCCATGAGCTGGGCGAAGGCCTGAGCGGTCGCACCCGTGGCCAGTGCGCGCGCCTGGGCCACCTGTTCGGGGCCCCCGCTGGACAGCTCGACCATCTTTCGGTCAGCGGCTCGGGCCGCGTCCCACAGCACCAGCATCCTTTCATACAGCTGCCGCTCCTCTGGCGAGGACACCAGCTTTTCATAGACGGCCAGGTCCGACTGCAGTGACTTCTGGGCCTGCAGCAGCAGGTCCTCCTGGGCGCGCTTCCTTTGCGCGTCCTCCTCGATCACGTGGCGCAGCCCGGCGCGGCGTGCCGCGTTGGCCGTGGCGCGGATCGAGGCCAGCACATTGGTGGAAGGCAGCCAGTTGGTGCCCAGGTCGTTGGCATTGAACTGGACCCGGGCGATCTGCAGTGAGCCGATGGCCGCGACCGTACTCAGCAGCAGCAGGAGCAGGGTGAAGGCAGCGATGAGCCGTGTGCGGATGGACAGAAGGCGAAGGAACATGGTGGTGGGGCTCCCGAGAGATGGCTAGGAATTTTGATCAATATGATGCAATTGATAATTTACCAAGCTTGAGTTCATCTCGGGGGATTGAATTTATCAATTCAGTCTCGCCAAGCCATTGCTCCGGGATCTGCTGCGCCGAGCCGCCACGCAGTCCTCTACCTCCTTGGACAAGCCGTCGCCACAGCCCGGCAGCGCTTGGCGACGCGTTCCGCCTGGCTCACGTGTCGAAGCATCAACACCCCTCAAAAATGTAACAACCGGTTGTGCTGTTCTTTTCTCTCTGTTAAATTTTTATCAAATTCATCAAATAAATTTGATTGGAGTGATGAAGATGCCACCTACACTGACAACCGACACCGCCAGGCAATGGCTTTCCTTCCTTGTGGACGATGAGGAGTTCGGCATCGACCTGCTGCAAGTGCAGGAGATCCGGTCCTACGAGTCGCCCATGCGCATTGCCAATGGCCCCGCCTACTTCAACGGCGTGCTGGAACTGCGCGGGGAGGTCATTCCCGTCATCGATCTGCGGCTCAGGCTGGGGCTTGCGGCCAAGCCGTACGACGCCTGCACCGTGACCATCATGCTGCGCCTGCCTGGCGGAGTGACGGGCATGGTGGTGGAGGGTGTCACCGACGTGGTGACGCTCATGCCGCAGGACCTGCGCGCCGTGCCCGCCATGGGCGGGGGCCTGGTCAATGACTGCCTGCTGGCCATGGGCGTGCTCGAGGAGCGTTCGCTGCTGCTCATCGATGCCGACAAGCTCCTGGCGGCGACCACGGCAGCCCTGCCGGACTGCGCTGCGAACTGAGCAATTTGCTCCCGCACACATCTTTCCCGCCTCTACACCGCAATTTGCCAATCCAACTGGAGACGCGCCATGAATCCCCGCTTCTGGACGGTCAAGACCAAACTTTCCGTGGCTTTCACCTGCCTGGCACTTCTCACCGTAGTGGTGTCCCTGCTGGCATTGCAGGCGCTGCGCGAGGCGAACCTGAATCTCGTGCACTTCGTCGAAGGCATCAACGCCCGTGCACACCTGGCAGAGAGGGTTCGCACAGCCGTGGACCGCAGGGCGATCGCGGCGCGCAACCTGGTGCTGGTGACCTCGCCTGCAGACCTGGCGGCGGAGAAGGATGCCGTGACCTCCGCGCACACCGACGTCAACACCTCGCTGGCCGAACTCCAGGCCAAGATGGCTTTGAAGGATGTTGCGGCCGATGCACGCGATCTGGTTGCCAAGATTGTGGGCGTGGAGCAGCGCTATGGACCGGTTGCGACCGATATCGTGGCCCTGGCTCTGCAAAACCAGAAGGAGGCGGCGATCCGCAAGATGAACGAAGAGTGCCGGCCCTTGCTGGCGCAGCTGATCGAGGCCACCCGCCAGTACAGTGAACTGACCCGCATCCGTTCACAGCAGATGATCGAGGAGGCCGCGCAGGCCTACGCGCACCGCAGAAACATGCTGATCGCCGCCAGCGTCACGGCCTTTGTCCTGGCCGTGCTGATGGGGCAGCTGATAGCACGCGGCCTGACGCGCTCCCTGGGCGCAGAGCCGGCGCAACTGGGCGATGTCGCCCGGCAGATCGCCCAAGGCAATCTCAGCCCTGAACTGCTGCGCCACCAGGCCCCTGAAGGCAGCGTCCAGGCATCGCTCAATGCCATGCTCCAGAGCCTGGCCTCGGTCGTGCAGGACGTGCGCAGCAATGCCGACGGGGTGGCGGGCGGCAGCACGGAGATCGCCAACGGCAATGCCGACTTGAGCCAGCGCACGGAACAGCAGGCCAGCGCCTTGCAGGAGACTGCAGCGTCGATGGAGCAGCTGTCGACCACCGTCAGGCAGAACGCGGACAACGCCAGGCAGGTCAATCAACTCGCCCTGGGCGCAAGCCAGGTGGCCACCAAGGGCGGCGGCTCCGTGCAGGAGGTCGTCAACGCGATGCAGGACATCAGCGAAAGCTCGCGCCAGATCGGCGAAATCGTGGGCGTGATCGACGGCATCGCGTTCCAGACCAACATCCTGGCGCTCAATGCCGCAGTCGAGGCTGCGCGCGCAGGCGAGCAGGGCAAGGGCTTTGCCGTGGTGGCCGGTGAGGTGCGCAACCTGGCGCAGCGCAGCGCGCAGGCCGCCCGGGAAATCAAGCAGCTCATCGCCACCAGCACCACACGGGTCAAGCAGGGCACCGAGCTGGCCGACCAGGCTGGCGCCACCATGGCGCAGGTGCTGCAGTCCATCCAGCGCGTGACAGACCTCATGGGGGAGATCAGCAGTGCCAGCGATGAGCAAAGCGCGGGGGTGGCGCAGGTCGGCAAGGCCGTCAGCCAGATGGACCAGGTCACGCAGCAGAATGCGGCGCTGGTGGAGGAAAGCGCGGCAGCGGCGGCCAGCCTCAGAACGCAGGCACAGCAGCTGGTTCAGGCCGTGTCGATCTTCCAGCTGGGCGGCCAGGCGGCACAGCCTGCCTCGACACCGGCGCTGTCGCAGCCGACGGTGCAGGCGCGCAATCCGGCACCCGCGAAAGCGGCGCTCCCCGCCCGCCAGGCTGCCCGGCCCGTGCTGCGCCCCGTGAGCCCGGTGAGCCCTGCGCACAAGCAGGCGCAAGCGCAGGAGCAGGACGACTGGGTGTCGTTCTGATCAACGGCCCCTTGCGTGCGCCGGGGTGCGGGGTCGCCGCCATGCCGGGTCTGCCAGGAGCCGCAGGGCCCAAGTCCAGGGCCCGTGCAAGTTCTGATATTTTCAGCGCTGTTCCTGCGCAGGCAGCCCCCGGTTATCGATACTCCATGGCCATGATTGCAAACCTTATTCCGTTGAACCCCACGCACCTGGATGCCGCCATCGTCGATCTCGACGGCACCATGGTCAACACCCTGGGCGACTTCGCCGAAGCCCTCAACCGCATGCTGGCGGACCTGCAACTGCCGGCCATCGCCCCGCAGGCCATAGAGAACATGGTGGGCAAGGGCTCGGAGCACCTGATCCGATCGGTGCTGGCCCATGTGGGCGCGGCCGACGTGGACGCCGCCTATGACCAGGCCTGGACACGCTACGAACACCATTACCTGCAGCTCAACGGCCAGTTCGCCGATGTCTACCCGGGCGTGCTCGAAGGCCTGCAGGCATTGCGCGCACGCGGCCTGCGGCTGGCCTGCCTGACCAACAAGCCGCTGTCCTTCGCCCGGCCGCTGCTGGAGCAAAAAGGCCTGGCACCGCTGTTCGAACAGGTCTTCGGCGGCGATTCCTTCGAGCGCAAGAAGCCCGACCCGCTGCCCCTGCTCAAGACCTGCGAGGCCCTGGGCACCTCCCCGGCACGCACGCTGATGCTGGGCGACTCCAGCAACGACGCCCAGGCCGCGCGCGCCGCGGGCTGCCCAGTGGTGCTGGTCAGCTACGGCTACAACCACGGCCAGCCCGTGCGCCAGGTCGATGCCGATGGCTTCGTCGATGCGCTGACCGAACTGGCCTGAGCCGCGCAGCCTCCAAAATTGTTGGAAAAAGAATGGGATTTGGCGATGGTTAACGCACTTTGACGGTGCGATTTATGTTTTTGCTAGAGTCGTCTGCTTTGCCATCCTGGCCGCGATCCGGCCACAGACAAGGAGGAAGCACGCGACATGCACGGACTGCACCTGACCGCCGATCTCTACCAATGCCAGGGCGACGAGCGCCATATGCTCGACGCCGATGCCATCGCCGCCCTGTGCCGCGCACAGACCGCGCAGGCCGGCCTGACCCTGGTGGAGGACCGCTGGGTCAAGTTCCCTGACTACCAGGGGCAGCCCGGCGGCGTCACCGGCACCGTGCTGCTGGCCGAATCGCACCTGGCCATACACACCTGGCCCGAGACCGGCTGCGTCACCGTCGATGTCTACGTCTGCAATTTCTCCGCCGACAACTCGGGCAAGGCCCGCGCGCTGATGGAGGGCGTGATCGCCGCCTACGCGCCGGGCCGTGTGGTGCGCCAGCAGCTCATGCGCGGCGACATCGGCCCCGGCGCCAAGGACGAGGCGGCGGCCGATGAGGGCGATTGGGCGCTGGAGGCGCTCACGCCCCATGCGCGCTTTGGCTGGCGCGCCACGCGGCGCGAAACCGTGCAGACGCCCCATCAGGAACTGGAGCTGCTGCACACGCCGCAGTTCGGCAAGGTGCTGCGACTGGATGGCCGCTTCATGACCTCCGAAGGCGAGGAATTCTTCTACCACGAGGCCCTGGTCCACCCCGCTGCCCTGGCCCACCCGGCGCCGCGCAAGGCGCTGATCCTGGGCGGCGGCGATGGCGGCGCAGCCGAGGAACTGCTCAAGCACCCGTCCATGGAGCAGGTGGTGGTGGCCGAGCTGGACGAGGCCGTGGTCCAGGCCGCGCGCACGCACCTGCAGCAGGTGCACCGCGGCGTGTTCGATGACCCGCGCCTGCAGCTGCGCATAGGCGACGGCATGGCCATGGTGGAGCGCACCGAAGAACGCTTCGACCTCGCCCTCATGGACCTCACCGACCCCGACACGCCTGCCAGCGCGCTGTACTCCGACCAGGCCCTGGCGCGCATGAAGCGCGTGCTGGCGCCGGGCGGCGCCCTGGTGCTGCACCTGGGCAGCCCCGTCTTCCATGGCGAGCAGGTGGCGCGGCTGGTGGCCAGCCTGCGCGAGCGCTTTGCCATCGTGCGCTGCTACGGCCTGTACATCCCCCTGTACGGCGCCTACTGGGGCCTGGCCGTGGCCTCCGACACGCTGGACGCGGCGGCGCTGCCCCCCGCCCAGCTGCGCCAGCGCCTGGCCGAGCGCCGCCTGCCCGACCTGCGCTACTACAACGCCGAAGTGCACCCCGCACTGTTCGCGCTGCCCAACTATTACCGCGACCTGGTGCAGCCCGCGCCCCTGGCGGCGCTGCCCCCGCGCGCGGTCCGCGTCGCCTGAGCCCAGCCCGTTCTGGCAACGGGCCGAGCCCGGCCCGCCCTGGCCGGGCTGCGGTGGCAACTGCGCGCCCGGCAGGGCAAATTTGACACAGTGCTGCAATCTGGTGGCAAGTCTGCTGTAATGAAAAACGGCGGGAAGGCCCGTGCGCCCGCCATTTTTCCGGCTTCCTGGTAAGTATTTCCGGGATATTGCGTGCTTGCAAAAACCATATCAACAGATAAAGCGCCAGACGCCCTGTATCAAAATGACTGCTTCCCTTTCAAAAACAAGAATATCCGCGTCCAAATACCATGATGATTCCTTGCTGCGGCTTTGGAATTGGGCTTTGTTGGCGGGACTGGTATTGAGCTTTCCCCTGAGCTTTGTATTGCCGCAAAGCCTGAGCTGGGAAAATGGATTCCTGGAGAATATCCAGGCCGTGACCCTGCTGCTGGGCATGGTGGCGGCCCTGGTTGCGGCGCGGCGGCAAAAAGGCTCCTTTGCAGCGCCACTGTGGTGGATAGCCTCCCTGTTCTGGCTGGCTTTTCTGGGGCGTGAACTGGCCTGGGGCGCAGCTTTCCTGCCCAGCCTGGAGGCTGGCAAGTGGGGGCCGGTGATCAGCTCCCAGGTGCTGTGGTACCGGCCCGCCGTCAAATGGGTGGTGGGCGCCATGCTGCTGCTGTGCTGCTATTGGTTTGTGCGCCACGGTGTCTGGAACAAGGTCATCAAGCGCCTGGTGCGCGAGAAGGCGCTGCCGATATTCAGCCTGGCGACATTTGTCGCGGCCATGGTGATATCCACCAATGCGGAAGGTCATGGCTTCATTGTCCTGCAGCAATGGTTTGATTATCAGGTGATCGTGCTGGAGGAGCTGGTGGAGACATTTGGATATATGGCACTGTGGCTGGCACAGTGGGCGCTGGTCAGGTATGTTGCTGGCTGGCAGGAAGATATTTGAGCCAATATTGATCAAACCGGCCGCCTGCATATTCCCGGTGTAATGGGGCAGATTCAGGGGCCGGTAAGTCGCCAGTAAGACGCAATCGGGGAGCATGGCCGTTTTCCCCGAAGGTTTGCCGCTCTCGCGGCGGACCGACGGAGCCTGAAACGACAGAACGTGCCATCGCAATGCAAGCCTCCATCTACCAGGACGTGATAGGTATCCAGGCGGCGGGCCAGGCGTATTCCCTGGGTTCGCGCTTCCAAGAATGCAGCCAGCACCGTGCCGTGCGGCTGGAGACGATCTTCGAGTTGCTTATCCTCAAGTTCCGCGAGGACCTGCTGCAGGCGCTGGCCGAGGAGCCGCCAGGCCCCGCACGCCACCTGCGCGCCTATATCCGCTGCGTCTGCGACCATGCCCTGTCCCGCCAGCGCGGCCAGAAGACGGCCGCACAGTTGCTGACCCGCGCAAGATTCCAGAACATATGGTTTGATTTCGTGGACGCGGCCTGCGCCGACGATCTGGTGCCCGAGGACATCGCCCTGCAATGCCGCGCCATGGTCGAGGACCTGTGGGTCATCCATGTGCTGGTCGAGCCCATGGCGCCCCAGCGCATCACCGGGATCAGGGAGCATCTGCTATCCCTGTGCGGCAACGACGGAAACCATGAATCGCATCGCATTAATTGAGGACCATGCCAGGCTGGCCACGCTGGTCAGCCGCTCGCTGGCCAACTCCGGCATAGAGACCGATGTCTTCCACCAGATCTCCACGGCCTGGCTGGCCCTGCAGGACATCGACTACGGCGTGATCGTCATCGACCGCGGCCTGCCCGATGGCGACGGCCTGCAACTGGTGCAGCGCCTGCGCGCCGCAGGCCGCTCCACGCCCTGCCTGATGCTCACGGCCCGTGACGCGCTCAGCGACCGCGTGGGCGGCCTGGAGGCCGGTGCCGACGACTACCTGACCAAGCCCTTTCCCATGGAAGAGCTGATTGCCCGCGTGCGCGCCCTGCTGCGCCGCCCGGCCCTGGTGCAGGAGCTGGCGCCGCAGCTGGGCGACATCAGCATCAACCCGCAGCAGGCCTGCATGCACTGCGCGGGCTCGGCCATCGCGCTGCCGCCGGCGGAGCTGCAGATCATGCTCAGCCTGGTGCGCAAGGCCGGCGCCACGGTGCGCCGCTCCACGCTGGAGGCGGCGGCCTGGGGCATGAGCAGCGTGGTCACGCCCAACGCCCTCGATGTGGCCCTGCACCGGCTGCGCCGCAAGCTGGCCGCGGCCGGCTCGTGCATGGAAATCGTCAACATCCGGGGTCAGGGCTATGCGCTTCGCGAACCTTTGCTGGCCCGGTAGCCTGCGCTCGCGGCTGCTGGCCGTCTATGGGTTGAGCATGGTGTTCAGCGCGCTGCTGGTCGGCGCGCTGGTGATCCTCGTCGCCAAGCCTTTCGACAGCTATGCGCTGCAGCGCGGCATGGGGCATGCGGCCGAGAAGCTGGCCGAATGGGTGAGCTTCGATGCCAAGGGCGTGCCCCAGGGTTTCAGCGAGCGTGAACTCAAGGCCTGGATGCTGACCAGCCTGGGCGAGGAAATGCAGCTGCGCATCACCGACGCCCGCGGCCGCGTGGTTTTCGCCCCCAACGGCGAAATGCAGCCGCTGACGCAGACCGGCCAGGGCTTCGACCCCGAGCTCAAGGCCTTTGCCTACGAGCGCGGCGGCGTGGTCATGCGCGCGGGCACGG
The DNA here is from genome assembly GCF_043104415.1 of Delftia sp. WSY_16. Lineage (NCBI taxonomy): Bacteria > Pseudomonadati > Pseudomonadota > Betaproteobacteria > Burkholderiales > Comamonadaceae > Delftia > Delftia sp. WSY_16. Next base: position 14,062 of record NZ_JBICKS010000026.1, read on the forward strand.
CCACGCTGGTCCACGACGGCACGACGTGGCACGTGCAGATAGCCGTCAGCGACCGCATGGTGGACTGGCTGCGCGAATCGGTGGGCCTGCCCGCGCTGTGGCGCGGCATGGTGGCCATCGGCGTGGTCTTCCTGGTCGTGTTCCTGTTCTCCACGCACCGCACGCTGCAGCGCATGCTCAGGCCGCTGGGCGTGGCCGCGCAGGATGCCCAGCGCATCACCCCGCAGACGCTGGGCACGCGCCTGCAGCCCAAGGACCTGCCGCGCGAGTTCGCGCCCCTGGTCGAGGCCTTCAACCACGTGCTGGACCGGCTGCAGGCCGGCTTCAGGAACCAGCAGGAATTCCTGTCCATGGCCGCGCATGAGCTCAAGACGCCGCTGGCCCTGATGCGCGTGCAGATCGAGCTGGAGCCCGAGGACCGGCGCAGCCCCGAGCTGCTCAAGGACGTGGACCACATGGCGCGCCAGGTCCAGCAGCTGCTGCACCTGGCCGAGGTCTGCGAGCACCAGCGCTACCGCATGGAAGACATTGCGCCGGCCGACATCATTGGCGAGGTCTGCGACTTCATGGCCCGCGCCTCCGAAAAATGCGGCGTGCACATCCACTGCGAAGTCAAGGACGGCTCGCCTGCCTGGCGTGCCGACCGGGGCGCGCTCTTCGTGCTGCTCAAGAACCTGATCGAGAACGCCGTGCAGCACAGCCCGCAGGGCGCCACCGTCACCGTGAAGGCCTGCGGCCTGGGCTTTTCGGTGCTGGACCAGGGCCGTGGCGTGCCGCCCGAGGACCTGCCGCGCATCTTCGAGCGCTTTTGGCGCAGCAGCGAGCGGCGCGACCTGGGTGCGGGCCTGGGCCTGCCCATCTGCCTGGAGATTGCGCGCGCCCACGGCTGGACGCTCACGGCCCTGCCCGGTGCCACGGGGCTGGAGATCCAGGCGCGCTTTGCCGGGCCGGTTCAGGAGCCCGCGCAGCCGTTCAACCGCCCAGCAATGCCTTCTTGAGCTGATCGTCGGCCGGGTGCGGGCCCAGCCAGATGCCCAGCAGCGCCTGGAAGAACTCGGGCTCCTGGAAGGGCGCGCCCTGGGCCTGGCCCTTGACGAAGACCTGGGCACCCTGGCCCGGCACCCAGTCCACCGAGAAGTTCTCGCCCGGCAGCAGCTTCTTGTGCTGCGTGAAGATGTCGCTCATGCGCAGCACGCCAGGCACCAGGCGCGAGAAGCGGGCGCGCTCCATGTTGTCCTCGATGCCGCGCGCGAACAGCTTGCCCAGCTCGGCCGAATCGATCTCGCGCAGCATGGTCACGCTCACGCGCTTGGGGCCGGGCAGGGCCGCGATCTCCTGCAGGCTGGCGGCCGGCTTTTCCAGGTACAGGCCGGCCGTGTAGACCTTGAAGATGGCCTTGTAGCGAATGCCCGCGCCATTGAGCTGCAGCGTCTGGCCGCCCACCCCCGCCTGGGCGGGATAGGCCACGCCCGCGACGGTGCGCGGCGGCTCCTGGGCAGTGGCGGCCAGCGGCATCGCCAGCGCCATGGCCAGGGCGGCTGTCTTCATCCAGCGGGGCAAGGCGGTCATGGTGTCTCCTGCGCGGGGGCTGTGGCCCGGTTGCGGTTTGTTACGTCCGGGCGACATGTTGTGGGGATCGGGTGGGGGTGGCAACAGGGTTTTCGCGGGCCGATGGAGGGTGGCTATCATCCTGCTCGGTCCGCTTTCTTGTCGTGGGTGTATGCCCACGTTCCTGCGGTTATGGACGGGATGGGGCTACCCGCGAGGGCGTCCGCACGGCTTTGCACGTGTTCTTAACATCCCGTCCACCTTGTCTGTGCGTTGCACCGCTGGCTCTCTTTGCAAGCCCCTGTCGGGGCGTTTCTTTTCGAGGCCGGGTTTCGGCCCGGCGGCCGACTCACTTTCTTGTCTCGCTACAAGAAAGTGAGCAAAGAAAAGCGCCCGGATG